>JAZUEH010000059.1:0-34826 GCA_045640065.1 Bacteroidaceae bacterium | reverse complement strand
CCTTGAAGAATGTGTCAGCTGACTGCACGCTGCCTGACATGGGGCCCAGCGTGAGATTTCTGAACATCTGGTCCTTGGCAATGGCAATGCTGTCTATGAAACAGACCTTGCTCACGGTCCGGAGCATGCGGCCAAGAGCGTCCAGACTGTCGGCTATGGCCGTATAGCGGTAAATGAGATCGCGGTTCTTCACAAGTTGGCCGGGGGCGACAAGATGGTCTATGTAGGCGTTGTACCAGGTTACGGCCTGAGCATAGTCCTTGGCCCACTGGTAGTAGTCGCCCAAGGCGCGGAAAGCGTTCTGCACGTCTTTTTCAGCGGCCAGTTCAAGATAGGGAAGAGCCTTTTCCTGTTCTCCGGTCTGCATGCAGCATTCGCCGTACCAGTAGTTGCGGCTGGCATCCTGCGGTTTCTGCTTCAGGTATTTGAGCATGATGGGTTTGGCCTTGGCATACTTTCCCTGCTGGAACAGGGTCCGTCCCTGCTGCAGGGTCTGTGCCACAGAGGAAAGTGAGGCCACCAGAGCCAGAACCAGTATCGCAAAACGTTTCATAAGGCCAAAGTTAATTATTTTGCATGGGTTCATATCAGAAAAATGAAGTAATTTCGCGCTCCGCATACGTAATTGACAATGGGAACGGTCATAGGAGTCAGCGCATTCACTGTCGCGGTCATGATTCTGGGAATACTCAGATTCCCGAAAATCCGCCTTGGACGGAGTGAGGTGTCATCATACTGGGTCATAGTTCTTCTTGGAGCCCTGACACTGGTGGCATTGGGGCAGATCTCCCCGAAACAGATTGGCGGAGCACTGCTGGCGGACAGCGCAATCAATCCCTTCAAGATTCTGATCCTGTTCCTGTCCATGACCATCCTGTCGATATATCTCGATGAACAGGGTTTCTTCAGATACCTGGCAGACCAGACCTTGAGAAAGGCACATGCCAGCCAGACCAGACTGTTCGTGTACCTGTATATAATCGTGTCGGTACTGACGGTCTTCACTTCGAACGATGTGATTATTCTTTCATTCACCCCGTTCATCTGCTACTTTTCAAAGAATGCAAGGATTGATCCCATTCCGTATCTGGCTACGGAGTTCGTGGCTGCAAACACATGGAGCATGGCTCTGATAATAGGCAATCCCACGAACATCTACATTGGAACAGCCTACGGGATAGGATTCGTGGAATACTGCCGTGCCATGCTTCTGCCAACCCTCATGGCCGGTTGTGTGTCATTCTGCACTCTCTACCTCCTTTTCAGGAAGAGTCTCAGGGAACCTGTGTCCGGTACTCCGGAGAATGTCGTAATCAAGGACCGTCTGAACTTTACGGTCGGTCTCATTCATCTGGCTGTCTGTACGGTCTTCCTTGCCGTATCTTCGTATATCGGTCTGGAAATGTGGGCGGTGTCGGGAATTGCGGTGCTGTGCCTGTTTGCCGTGACGCTGGCGGTATCGATGGTCCGCCGCAGCAGACCGGTGGCGCTGGCTGCCTGCCTGAGGCGTGCCCCGTGGCAGCTGGTCCCATTCCTCCTGTCCATGTTCGTAATCACCATGGCTCTTGCCGACAAGGGCGTCACCAGTGCCATAGGTAATGCCTTGGGGACCGATGGAGTGCTGCTGAAATACGGCATGGCATCATTCCTGGGAGCAAACGTAATCAACAACATTCCCATGAGCGTGCTCTTCTGCGGCATTATGGAGCAGGCGGGACCTGCCGCTCTGACCAAGGCTGTCTATGCTACAATCGTAGGTTCGAATGTCGGTGCGTTCCTTACCCCGATCGGTGCTCTGGCAGGAATCATGTGGAGCTCCATCCTGAATGACCATGGCCTGAAGTTCGGCTACATGAATTTTCTGAAAATAGGTGTGGTGGCAGCAATCCCGGCACTGCTGGCAGCAATCGCCGGCCTTGCCATCACGTTGTGAAACAGTGAAGGCCGGAAGCAATTGCACCGGCCTTCAGCTATGGTATGTCTGGCTGTTACTTTGTGAGTTGGGCAGTCATGCTGGCTGCGGCTCTGCGGCCGTCACCCATGGCCAGGATAACGGTTGCACCGCCACGGACAATGTCACCACCCGCAAAGATGGTGGAGATAGATGACTGCATGTCATCATTGACTGCGATGGTGTTCTTGCGGCCAAGCTCCAGTCCTTCGATTGATTTCGGAACAATCGGGTTGGGCGATACGCCTACAGCGACAATCACCATGTCAACGTCCACTTCAATGGTCTGGCCTGTCGGAACCGGGCTGCGGCGTCCGCTTGCATCGGGCTCACCGAGCTTCATCTTTTCGAGAATGGCCTTGTTGACGCGACCGTTCTCATCGGCCTTGTATTCGATTGGGTTGTGCAGGGTCATGAATTCGACTCCCTCTTCCTTGGCGTGCTTGACTTCTTCAAGACGGGCGGGCATTTCCTCTTCGGAACGGCGATAGACTATCATTGCGCGCTCGGCACCCAGACGCAGGGCTGTGCGGACAGAGTCCATGGCTGTGTTGCCGCCGCCTACAATCATCACGTTCTTTCCGAAGATTACCGGGGTGTCCGATTCCTTGCTTGCGGCATCCATCAGGTTGACGCGGGTAAGGTATTCGTTCGATGACATGATGTTCAGGTAGTTCTCGCCGGGGATGTTCATGAAGTTGGGCAGACCTGCGCCCGAACCTACGAATATTCCCTTGAAGCCCTGCTCCTCGAGCTGGCTTACCTGGATAGTCTTGCCTATGATGCAGTCCTTGACGAACTTGACTCCCATCTTCTCGAGGTTCTCGATTTCGACATCGACTATCCTGTTGGGCAGACGGAACTCGGGGATACCGTATTTTAGAACACCGCCAATCTCGTGAAGGGCTTCAAATACTGTGACATCGAAGCCGTTCTTGGCCATGTCGCCTGCAAATGACAGACCCGAAGGACCAGAGCCGATGACTGCCACCTTGATTCCGTTTGCGGGTGCGCACTGCGGAATGGAGATGTTGCCGCTTTCACGCTCGTAGTCGGCTGCGAAACGCTCCAGATAACCTATGGCTACCGGCTTCTTGCCCATCTTGAGGTGCATGCACTTGCTTTCGCACTGTTTCTCCTGCGGACATACGCGGCCGCAGACTGCCGGTAGGGCGCTGGTCTTCTTGAGGACCTTGGCTGCAGCTAGGTAATTGCCACGTTCTATGTTCTTTATGAATGAAGGTATTTCAATGTTTACAGGGCAGCCTTCCATACAGGTGGGGTTGGCGCAGTCAAGGCAACGCTTTGCCTCGAGCAGTGCCTGTTCTTCGGTCAGACCCTGGTTGACCTCTTCCTTGCGGCTGTGACGGCGGTAGTCGGGGGCCAGTTCGTTCATGACACAGCGGTCAATGCCGGTGCGGTCCTTGGGTTTCATCGTGGCACGCAGATCCACACGCCACTGGGCATTACGGTCGCAGAGCACTTCAAGCGGCTCGACCTGGGCGGGTTTTGCGGCGATGGTGGTTGCGCATCCGGACTCATCGGCCTTTGGAGCAACGGCAATCGATTCCTCAAGTTTCTTCATTTCCTCGCGCTCGATGTCCTTGAAGGCACCCATGCGCTTCATCATGCCGTCCCAGTCAACCTGATGGCCGTCGAATTCCGGACCGTCAACACATACGAAACGGGTCTTGCCGCCTACGTTTACACGGCATGCACCGCACATTCCTGTGCCGTCGACCATGATGGTGTTCAGGGAAACATCGGTCGGGATGTCGTATTTCTGAGTGAGCAGGCAGCAGAACTTCATCATGATGGCTGGGCCTATGGCAAAGCACTTGTCAACCTTCTCGCGCTGGATCACGCTTTCCATTCCAACGGTTACGACGCCCTTGTTGCCGTATGAGCCGTCATCGGTCATGATGATCACGTCATCTGAATATTTCCTGACCTCATCTTCCAGAATGATGAGTTCCTTTGTGCGTCCTGCGAGTACGGAGATCACGCGGTTGCCGGCTTCCTTAAGAGCCTGGATGATGGGCAGCATGGGGGCAGTGCCCACACCTCCGCCTGCGCAGATTACTGTTCCGAACTTCTCAATGTGCGTTGCCTGGCCAAGAGGACCTACCACGTCAGTGATGTAGTCGCCTTCGTTCAGCAGGCAGAGACGGTTGGATGAAAGGCCGATGCGCTGTACTACCAGTGTTATTGTGCCTCGTTTGGGATCGGAGCCGGCAATGGTAAGCGGCATGCGTTCGCCCTTCTCGCCGATGCGGACAATTACGAAATGTCCTGCCTTGCGGGAACTGGCAATCAGAGGGGCCTCAACCTCAAACTTGAATACATTCTGTGAAAACTGCTGTTTGGAAACAATCCTGTTCATTTCGGTGTTATTTTTTTTGCTATGCAAAGGTATGTAATTCAATCTTTTTTTCGTAAATTTGTGTATTAAAAATACAAAAAGATTTGAATATACAAACAATATACATGTTTTATGAGCTATCTGCGTTTTGAAAAGACTTTCATGACCAATCTGGAGGAGACGCTTCCGCGTGAGATTCTCCGCACCAACAGGTCAGGTGCCTACCACTGCACCACGATAGTTGACTGCAATACCAGAAAGTACCATGGACTGCTGGTGGTTCCGCTACCTGAACTGGACGGTGAAAACCACGTTCTGATATCGTCACTTGACGAAACGGTCATTCAGCATGGCGCCGAATTCAATCTTGGGTGTCATCAGTACTGGGGGTATAATTTCAGTCCTAAAGGTCACAAATACATTCGTGAGTTCAATTGTGACAAAGTGCCTACAACCATTTACAGAGTAGGTGGTGTGAAGCTCAAGAAGGAGAAGCTTTTTGAGCATAATCAGAATCGCATACTTATACGTTATACTCTTTTGGATGCGCATTCAGAGACCACACTCCGTCTGCGTCCTTTCCTCGCTTTCCGTAGTGTACGCCAGTTCACTCATGAGAATTCCAATGCCAGCCGCGAATATCGTGAAGTGGAGAACGGCATAGCTACCTGTATGTATCCGGGTTATCCGGAACTTTTCATGCAGCTCAGTCAGGAGAACCGTTTCGTGTTCCAGCCGGATTGGTACCGCCGATTCGAATACAGCAAGGAGCTGGAGCGCGGGTATGAATTCAATGAGGACCTGTATGTTCCCGGTTATTTCGAGATGACCATAAAGAAAGGTGAAAGCATAGTCTTTGCCGCCGGAACGAATGAAGCCAAGACCCGTGGTCTGAAGCGTACTTTCACCATCGAGTCTAATGAACGTACTCCGCGTGACAATTTTTACCACTGTCTCAAGAATGCCGCACATCAGTTCCACAACAAGGCTGGGGGACATCATTATGTGCTGGCCGGGTATCCGTGGTTCAAGTGCAGGGCGCGTGACATGTTCGTATCCCTGCCCGGGTTGACACTGGCACTGAAAGAGATATCGGCTTTTGAGTCGGTCATGGAAACTGCTTCTGAGGCAATTCATGACTTTATAAAGGGCGTGCCTTCAAAACTTGCCGTATATGAGATCGAACACCCCGATGTCCTGCCTTGGGCAGTATGGGCCATCCAACAGTATGCCAAGGCTACATCAAAGGAACAGGCCTGGAACAAGTACGGCAAGCTGCTGGTCGAGATTATGGATTTCCTGCGCCATAACCGTCATTCCAACTTCTTTGTTCACAGTAATGGCCTGGTTCATATAAACGGAAAGACAAAGGCTGCAACATGGATGAATTCTACGGTTGACGGCGTGCCTGTGATTCCCCGTTCCGGATATGTGGTCGAGATCAATGCACTGTGGTACAATGCACTCATGTTTGTTTCTGACCTTTCTGCACATTATGGAAAACCGGATTATGCCCGCAGACTTGAGTCAATTGCCGCTTCGGCAGGAAAATCGTTCGTGAGGACATTCATGAACCAGTACGGCTGGCTTTATGATTATGTCGATGGTGACACACCTGACTGGAGCGTCCGTCCGAACCAGATTCTTGCATGTGCATTTGACTATTCGCCGCTTGATATCAGACAGAAGAAGAGCATTGTGGATATTGTTACCAAGGAACTGCTCACTCCCAAAGGCCTGCGTTCACTCAGCCCCAAGAGCTTCGGCTACAATCCCAATTATGTGGGGCCGCAGCGAGAGCGAGACTACGCATACCATCAGGGTACGGCATGGCCCTGGCTGGCGGGATTCTATTTTGAGGCCTACCTCAAGGTCTTCAAGATGAGCGGATTGTCGTTCGTGGAACGCCAGATGATAGGATATGAAGATGAAATGACTTCGCACTGTCTGGGTTCGCTTCCTGAACTGTTTGACGGAAATCCACCGTTCAAGGGACGCGGAGCCGTTTCGTTTGCCATGAATGTGGCGGAGATCCTGAGAATAATGAAAACCGTAAATGAATTTGAATAAACTCCACAGATTATGAAAGTACTTATGTTCGGCTGGGAATTCCCGCCTCATATCCTTGGAGGACTTGGAACCGCAAGCTACGGTCTGACACGCGGACTTGCCAATCAGGGGAATGTGGATATAACATTCTGCCTGCCGAAACCATGGGGCGATGAAGACCGCAGTTTCATGAAGATTGTGGGAATGAACACTGTTCCCGTTGTCTGGCGTGATACCACGCTGGAGAATGTCCAGTCACGCTACCCGTGGATGGACGCACAGGATTATTTCAGATTCCGCGATCACATCTATTCCGATTTCAGCAATATCTATACTGATGATCTTGGCTGCATAGGTTTCTCTGGCAGATATCCCGAAAATCTTCATGAGGAGATCAACAACTATTCAATTGTTGCAGGTGTCGTTGCCCGCAGTATGGATTTTGACATCATACATTCTCATGACTGGCTTACATATCCTGCCGGCATTCATGCAAAGCAGGTGAGCGGCAAGCCTCTGGTCATTCATGTTCATGCCACTGACTTTGACCGCAGCCGCGGCAATGTCAATCCCACGGTATATGCCATTGAAAAGGACGGTATGGACAATGCTGACCACATTATGTGCGTAAGCGAACTGACCCGTCAGACTGTCATCAACAAATATCATCAGGATCCCAGAAAGGTTTCAACCATGCATAATGCGGTCGAACCTCTTCCTCAGGAAATACAGGACATTGTTCCGCAGAAGAAACCGGGTGAAAAGGTGGTGACCTTCCTTGGCCGTATTACAATGCAGAAGGGGCCTGAGTATTTTGTCGAGGCAGCTGCACTGGTTCTGAAACGTACCCATGACATACGTTTCTGCATGGCCGGAAGCGGTGATATGATGAACGCAATGATACGTCTGGCAGCTGAGAGAGGCATTGCCGACCGTTTCCATTTCCCCGGCTTCATGAAGGGACGCCAGGTATATGAATGCCTTAAGGCCAGTGATGTCTATGTTATGCCGTCGGTTTCCGAACCGTTCGGAATCTCACCGCTTGAGGCAATGCAGTGCGAGGTGCCGTCCATCATATCCAAACAGTCAGGCTGTGCTGAGATACTTGAAAAGTGCATCAAGGTCGATTATTGGGATATAAATGCCATGGCCGATGCAATGTACTCCATCTGCAACAATCAGGCGCTTTACGAATACCTGAAGGTCGAAGGCAAGAAGGAGGTCGATGCCATTACCTGGGATAAGGTCGGTGCCAGAATCCTGGCCCGGTATAAGAAGCTTCTTGGACAGAAATAAGTGTTGAATGAATAAAACAAACAAGATATGAAAACAATATGTCTGTATTTTGAGATTCATCAGATCATCCATCTCAAAAGGTACCGTTTCTTTGATATAGGCACTGACCATTATTATTACGATGACTATGCCAATGAGACCAGTATCACCCAGATAGCCAACAATTCGTATATTCCGGCCCTGAAGACGCTAATTGAAATGGCAAAGGACAATGGCGGTGCCTTCAAGGTGGCTCTGTCAATGTCGGGTGTCGGTCTGGAACAGCTGGAACGTTATGCTCCTCAGGTGATTGACCTTATCCGTGAACTTGGCGATACAGGATGCTGCGAGTTCCTTGCAGAACCTTATTCACATGGCCTGTCATCTCTGGCTCCCGATGGCGGTGAGGAATTCCTGCGCGATGAGACCAAACGTCTTGTCGACAAGGTGAACCTGCTGTTCGGCAAGAAACCGAAGGTGTTCCGTAACTCCAGTCTCATATATGATGACGAGATAGGACAGATGATTGCCGGAATGGGCTTCAAGGGCGTTCTGACGGAGGGTGCCAAGCATATCCTTGGCTGGAAGAGCCCGCATTATCTGTATCACAGTGAAATGAATCCAGATCTCAAGATCCTGCTCCGTGATTTCAAGCTCAGCGATGACATCAGCCTGAGGTTCTCGAATCCGGCATGGGAATCGTATCCGCTTATGGCCGACACATACATGGACTGGATTGCCCAGTCACCTGAAGAGGACGGAATATTCAACATCTTCATGGAACTTGCCGCTCTTGGCATCTATCAGCCGTTGAGCTCGAATATCCTTGAGTTCATCAAGGCACTGCCTCAGTGCGCTGCCCAGCGCGGCATAGGATTCGCAACACCTATTGAAATAATAAAGAACTGCAAGTCTGTGGCCGGTCTTGAGGTCCCGTATCCCATGTCGTGGACCGATGAAGAACGTGACATCAGCTGCTGGTTGGGAAATGTCATGCAGCGTGAGGCTTTTGCGAAACTGTATTCGATTGGTCAGCGTGTGCATCTGTCTGGTGACAAGCATCTGCTTCAGGACTGGGACTATCTGCAGGCTAGCAACAATTTCCGGTTCATGACCACCAAGAATAATGCTGTCTCTATGGACCGTGGAATATATGAATCCCCGTATGACGCATTTACAAACTATATGAATATTCTTGGAGATTTCATGATGCGCGTGAATTGGGCTCTGCCGCAGGATATGGACATTGAGGAAATCAATGCTTTCCAGACTACCATCAGCAATCAGGACAAGAAGATACAGTCTCTGGAAAAGCAGGTTGCAAGACTCAAGTCGGCCATGAAACCAGCTAAGGTAAAGAAATAGCCCAGGTTTCCGGTTATGCGGTTATAATATAATCAAGTGCGGCTCATCTTATCAGATGGGCCGCACTTGTTGTCTTGCGATTCCGGATTCGTGTTATTCTCAGAAATGTGATCTGACAGTCTTGATCTTGATTGGATTGCCGTTCGGACCACCAAGGAGCTTTACCTGATGAAGGTCTATGTCAAGGCTATACCCCATGATGTTCCCGGTGGCGTCCTTTTTGGGAGTGACAGGGATGAGTATGGCTTTGTCCCAATCGGGGTATGCCTGCGAGTATGCTGCAAAACCTGCAATATCGGCCTTCAAGCCATTGTCCTTGAGCCATTCATCACGGTCTGCGTAGATCTTTTCGATCATTGCGGCAATGTTACTGTAGGTGAATGTACCGTATTTGCTTTCGTATGATGCTACGAACGATTCAATGTTGTCTGCATTCTTGTTGCCGTTGAAGAAACTCTTGGCTTCTTTCTTGCGGACAAGCAACAAGTATGGAGGAACGCTTGCCTTGTGTGCCCATGATTCTGTGACCGCGCTTGACAGGCACATCTGGGCGGAATTCAGTACAGAACCGTCCTTTTTCATTTCATCGACCGGAAGGGTGATTTCAGTCAGAAGACCGAATGGTGACAGAATCCACGAGAAACTGTCGTCTTTGAGACGGCTTTCAAGGCCGCTCCAGCTGAAACTGTTCAGCTGCATGACTTCGCTGTTTCCGTTGAATTCAGCCATGTATGAACCCATCTTGGGATCACCGTTCTTGTCGGTGTCAATGCACTTGAAGTTGATCTGGAGTATGGACTGGTCAATTGACAGAATGGTTCCGTCACCCTGTGAACACCTTATATAAAAGCCCTTGCACAGGTTGTTCATGAATGATGTGGCATCCTTGAAATATGATCTGCCCGTTTCAGAAAAATAGGCGTTGAGAATGCGTTCGGCAAGTTCATCTGGAAGCCTGATGGATATGCTCGGGTAGTAGTTGTTCAGATATCTGAGAGAATCAGCGTCCTGATAGTTCCATGCGGACAGATTGATGCTGGCCAGCGGTTCGGCATCGAGGTTGCAGAACTGTGCAGGATCAACGTTGGGATAGTAGTAGGCATTGGCGTCAATCATCCTGTCAAGTTCGAACACGTCTATCTTGATGGAATTTGTGGAGTCACCGAAGAATGTGGTGAAGTACAGTCTGAGATTTGCGTAATATGGTTCCTGGTCACCGACTTCTTCAATGAACCAGTCCGGAAATCTGTGATTGCCTATGCCATAAACGGAATCTGCAAGCTCATAGTTTTCAAGGCAGTTCAACTGCGTCAGATAGCCGGACTGGAATGAAGCCCCCATGAGAGGTTCTGTGTATCGGCCCAGATTACAATTGGAAGTCAGTATGAGAAGAGAATCGTCGGCAACTATGGTGTGCGAACTTGCAAAGCAGGAATCAGCCTGAACTGAAATGGCTTCACTTTCGGGAATCAGTGATGAGCCCAGTTCCGCTGTGTCTTCGTCACATGAAATTATGCATGCTGAAGACAACAGAATTGCAAGAACCTGTCTGATTTTCATAATACGTAGGAAATTACAGTTTTGAATACAGGTCACTTAACTGTTCCGTCTGCAATGACATGATGTCAGTGCTTATGGTGGGCAGCCCCTTTTCCTTGGCGTAATCGGCAATGCCTTCAAGTTCAGGAAGACTGTTACAGATGAATGCGTCTGAAAAATCGATAGCCTTTTTCATGACGGAACAGAAGTCAATCGGCTTTTCGAATTCTCCAACTTCCTGTTTCTGCATGTCTTTTGTGAGAAGCATTTCAGGGAAGTTATCGCGGAAACAGTTGTTGAAAGACTTGTCATAGACTGAATAGACTACCTTGGAGTCGCGGAATGCCGGTTCCTCTTTATAAAGAGTCTTGACATACATGGGAATCATGGATGACAGCCACCCGTGACAATGGATTATGTCTGGATTCCAGCGTAATTTCTTGACTGTTTCAAGTACACCACGGGCAAAGAATATGGAACGCTCATCATTGTCCTGATATTCATTTCCATCCTTGTCACAGACCATGAGACGGCTCTGGAAATAGTCGTCGTTGTCAATGAAATAGACCTGCATGCGTGCGGACTGTAATGAGGCAACTTTAATGATGAGCGGATGGTCCGTCTCGTCAATGATAAGGTTCATGCCTGATAGACGTATGACCTCATGAAGCTGGTTGCGGCGTGCGTTTACATGTCCCCATCTGGGCATGAATGTGCGGATGTCTGCACCCTGTTCCTGAATGCTTTGAGGCAGCTGCCTGCAGAAATCAGCTATGGGCGATGCCGGTACGAATGGAGTGATCTGATCCGAAATGAAAAGGATTCTCTTGTCGTTCATATTTCCGTAGTCTATCTATTGAATATGCAAAGATATAGAAAAAAAGCATGATTTTGACAAGGTGTTTTGTGTATTCTTTTGAAATGACATAAATATTGGTTTATTTTGCGGACTTTTCAAATACAATCAGCTTTGAGATGATAAAAGTTGTCAATACTAAAAAGGAATTGCAGGAAGTGCTTCTTCCGTATCGTGAAGCAGGAAAAACCATAGGTCTGGTTCCTACAATGGGTGCACTTCATGAGGGCCATGCATCGCTGGTCCGTCGTAGTGTGAGTGAGAATGATGTCACTGTTGTCAGTGATTTTGTAAATCCCACCCAGTTCAATGACAAGAACGATCTTATGAATTACCCGCGCTGTCTGCAGGCTGACTGCAGCCTGCTCGAGAAGGTAGGAGCCCAGTTCGTGTTCGCTCCTTCTGTTGAGGAAATGTACCCGGAGCCCGATACCCGTACCTTTGATTTCACTCCGCTTGACAAGGTTATGGAAGGTCCGAACCGTCCAGGCCATTTCAACGGCGTGGCACAGATTGTGAGCAAGCTGTTCTATGCTGTGGAGCCTGACCGTGCCTATTTCGGCGAGAAGGATTTCCAGCAGTTGGCAATAATCCGTGAAATGGTCCGTCAACTTGATCTGAAGGTTCAGATTGTGGGCTGTCCCATTGTCCGCGAAGAGGACGGCATGGCTCTCAGCTCGCGCAACATGCTGCTCTCAAAGGCCGAGCGCAAGCTTGCCGCCAATATCTCGCTCTACCTGTTCGAGAGCCGCCGCTTTGCACGCCGCAATACGCTGCTGGCTACTCGTCAGTGGGTTATTGACTCAATCAATGCCTGTCAGGGACTTGAAGTTGAATATTATGAAATAGTTGATGGCCGTACCCTGCAGCCCGTGGATAACTGGGATGCATCGGACTATATTGTTGGCTGTGTGACCGTACACTGCGGCAAGGTCAGACTGATTGATAACATCAAATACAAGGAATAATGTTGCTTACCGTACTTAAATCGAAACTTCACCGAGTTAAGGTGACCGACGCCAATATCAATTACGTTGGCAGCATTACCATTGACGGCAACTGGATGGATGCAGCTGGAATCATTGACGGTGAGCAGGTCCATGTTGTTGACGTTACTAACGGTGCCCGTCTGGTTACATACGTGATCCGTGGTGAAAGCGGAAGCAAGTGCGTATGCCTGAATGGAGCCGCCGCCCGTCTGGTTTCAATTGGCGATACCGTTATTATCATTGCCTATGCACAGGTCACTCCTGCCGAGGCAAAGAAGTTCAAGCCGACAGTAGTCATTCCGTAATCTGTGATATGAATAATAAATAGGAAAGGCGACCATTCGGCCGCCTTTCCTGTTTAATGTTATGCTATGCTTATCCAAGCATTGTTAGAAGGATACCTGCTGCAACGGCTGAACCGATTACACCTGCAACGTTCGGACCCATGGCGTGCATGAGCAGGAAGTTGCTGGGGTTCTCTTCCTGACCTACCTGCTGTGATACGCGGGCAGCCATAGGAACGGCTGATACACCTGCGGAACCGATCAGCGGGTTGATCTTTTCCTTTGAGAACACGTTCATGAGCTTTGCAAGCAGGACGCCGCCTGCGGTACCCATGCTGAATGCAACGATACCCATGGCAAGAATCATGAGAGTCTTGATGTTCAGGAATGTGTCTGCAGTTGCTGTAGCACCTACGGTAAGGCCCAGGAATATCACGACAATGTTCATCAATTCATTCTGCATGGTCTTGCTCAGACGGTCAACTACACCGCATTCCTTGGCAAGGTTACCTAGCATGAGGCAGCCGATCAGAGGAGCGGCATCAGGCAGGATGAGTGAAACGATGGCTGTGATGGCAATCGGGAAGATAATCTTCTCGGTCTTGCTGACAGGACGGAGCTGGCTCATCTTGATGGCGCGTTCCTTCTTGGTTGTCAGAGCCTTCATGATAGGGGGCTGGATAACCGGAACAAGGGCCATGTAGGAGTAGGCTGCAATGGCTATAGGACCAAGCAGATGCGGAGCGAGCTTTGATGTCAGGAAGATCGATGTAGGACCGTCAGCACCACCGATGATACCGATTGAACCGGCTTCGGCAGGTGTGAATCCCATCCAGTTGGCACAGAGGAAGGTAATGAAGATACCCAGCTGTGCGGCTGCACCGAGAAGAAGGCTCTTGGGGTTGGCAATCAGAGGACCAAAATCGGTCATGGCGCCTACACCCATGAAGATAAGGCACGGATAGACACCGGCCTTGACGCCAATGTAGAGGATGTCAAGCAGTCCACCTTCCTTCATTATGGTGCCATAGCTGTGGTAGGCGGGGCTGTTTGCGTCAAGGAATGCGACCCAGAGGTCGTTGTGGAACATGCCGGCCTGCGGCAGGTTCGTCAGGAGCATACCGAAAGCGATAGGCAGGAGCAGCAGTGGTTCGTACTGCTTCTTGATGGCCAGGTAGAGCAGGAAGAAACTGAGGACAATCATCAGTCCCTGTTGCCAGGTCATGTTCATGAAGCCCATGCTTTGAAAGAATCTGATAATATCTTCCATGTTATATTATCTGATTATCCGAGAATCATAAGAAGGTCTTCCTGCATGACTGATTGTCCTGCGCTGACGACGATCTTCGTTACCTTGCCATCCTGTTCAGCCTTGATGGCGTTCTCCATCTTCATGCTCTCAAGAGTAAGCAGAGTGTCGCCTCTCTTGACATCCTGGCCCTCGGAAACCATAACCTTGATTACCGAGCCGGGAAGCGGGCTGACGACCTTGATTCCACCTGCGGGAATATCGGCCTTGGGAGCTGCCTTTGGTGCTGCTGCGGGGGCAGGAGCTGCCTTTGGTGCCGGTGCTGCTGCGGGAGCGGCTGCAACTGCTACAGTCTCAATCTCCACAAGCTTGTCGTCTTGCATGACGTTCTTGCCGGGCTCAACGAAAACGGCCTTGACTGTACCGTCAGCTTCGGCGCATACGTTGTTCTCCATCTTCATTGATTCCATGGTCAGAAGGACATCGCCCTTCTTGACAGCCTTTCCAGCTGCTACCAGAACTTTCATGATAGATCCGGGCAGCGGAGACTTGACAGTCATAAGACCTGCGGGTTTTGCGGCTGCGGCGGGAGCTGATGCTGCCGGGCGGCGGACTGCTGCTGCGACAGGAGCTTCTTCTTTCTCGATTTCGACCTTGTAGGACTTGCCGTCAATTGTTACTTCGGCGAAATTGTCCTCAAGTTCATTGACAGCTGCAGTGTACTGCTTGCCGTCTATTGTGAATTTGAATTCTTTCATTTGTCTTTAATATTAACGATGCAGGTTGTTCATACCATAGAGCTTGGAATTCCAAGGGGAATAGCGGCGCTCTACATTCTTGATGGTGATCTGTGTGGGCTCTTCATCATGAACTCCGTTGAAATACAGATGCAGTGCCATTGCGATGGCTGCAACCGGCATGTCACCGGAATCCTTCACGGAAGCCTTGGCGGCAGGAGCCTGAACTGCAGGAGCAGCTTTGGCGGCCTTCGGAGCCTTCGGGGCAGTGACGTTGCTTACAACCGCACCAAGTCCCTTGAGGATGAAGATGAGCACAATCAGAAGGAGGATAACCATGCCGAATCCGACTCCGGTCACCAGCCATGTCTGTGCGTTTACTGTTAATGCTGTCATAGCTGAAGCGTTTTAGAGTGGAATGTTGCTGTGCTTCTTGAGCGGGTTGGTCAGACGCTTGGTCTGCAGCTGCTCGAATGCGCGGACAATGCGTGCACGTGTGAAGCGTGGCTCGATAACATCGTCAATATAACCGCGGTTGGCTGCCTGGTAAGGTGAAGCGAACTTGTCCTTGTACTCGGCCTCCTTCTCGGCAATGAATTTCTTCTTCTCTTCAGGATCTTCGATGGCCTTGAGAGCCTTGGCTTCAAGAACACCTACTGCACCGCTGGCACCCATGACTGCGATTTCAGCATTCGGCCATGCGTAGCAAAGGTCGCCGCGAAGCTGCTTGCAGCTCATTACGATGTGTGATCCGCCGTAGGACTTGCGAACAGTGATGGTAACCTTTGGAACGGTAGCTTCGCCGTAAGCGAACATGAGCTTTGCACCGTGGTCGATGATACCTGCGTATTCCTGACCGGTACCGCAGAGGAATCCCGGAACGTCAACCAAAGTCAGAATCTGGATGTTGAATGCGTCGCAGAAACGGACAAAGCGGGCAGCCTTGCGTGATGCGTCGCAGTCAAGTACGCCTGCAAGCCAGCTGGGCTGGTTGGCGATTATACCGGTTGAACGGCCGTTGAAACGTGCGAAACCGCAGATGATGTTCTTTGCGAAATCCTTCTGGACCTCCATGAAGTCACCGTTGTCTACGATTGAGTAGATGATGTTCTTCATATCGTAAGGCTTGTTGGGATCGGCCGGAACCATGTCGTTGAGGGCATCCTCAATGCGTGCGGGATCATCGGTGCATTCAATCTTGGGAGCTTCCTCCATGTTATTCTGAGGAATGAAGCTGATGAGACGGCGGATTTCAGCAACGGCCTCCTCTTCGGTGGCTGCCACGAAATGTGTTACGCCTGACTTGGTTGCGTGAATGCGTGCTCCGCCAAGCTGCTCGACTGTGACGTCTTCGCCTGTGACGCTCTTTACAACCTTAGGACCGGTAATGAACATGTATGAGTTCTGTTCGGTCATCATGATGAAGTCAGTCAGTGCAGGGCTGTAGACAGCACCGCCGGCGCAGGGGCCGAAGATTACTGAAATCTGGGGAACAACACCCGATGCAAGGATGTTGCGCTCGAAGATTTCAGCGTAGCCTGCAAGTGCGCATGCACCTTCCTGAATACGTGCACCGCCTGAATCGTTAAGGCCGATGATAGGTGCTCCCAGCTTCATGGCCATATCCATGACCTTGCAGATCTTCTGGGCCATTGTCTCTGACAGAGAACCGCCGATAACGGTGGCGTCCTGTGCGAAAACAAATACCAGACGGCCGTCAATTGTACCTGAACCTACGGCAACGCCATCGCCCAGGAATACCTTCTTCTCCATACCGAAGTCATTGCAACGGTGTGTGAGGAACATGTCAATCTCTTCAAATGAACCCTCATCAAGAAGCATGTTGATACGCTCGCGGGCAGTGAAGCTGCCTTTTGCGTGATGCTTCTCAATAGCCTTCTCGCCGCCACCGGCCAATGCCTGGGCACGCTTTTCTACCAGCTTCTGAAGCTTGCTGTTTTCCATTTCCTATACGATTATTTGGGTTGTTCGCAAAGTTCTGTCAGCACACCGCAGGTGTTCTTGGGATGCAGAAAACCGATCATCAGGTTTTCGGCACCCTTTCTGGGCTGTACGTCAATCAGCTTGATGCCGAATGCCTCGGCTTCCTTGAGAGCTTCAGCAACGTTCTCGACATTGAATGCAACATGGTGGATGCCGCCACGTCCGCCGTTCTTCTCAATGAACTTGGCGATTGTTGATTCCGGGCAGGTGGGTTCGAGAAGCTCGATCTTGGTCTGTCCAACCTTGAAGAAAGCGGTCTTGACTTTCTGATCTGCAACTTCCTCAATGCTGTAGCACTTGCTGCCTGAAAGGAATTCGAAGAAAGGCATTGTCTCCTCCAGTGAGGTAACGGCGATGCCGAGATGCTCAATGTGTGTAGGTTTCATAAAACTGTTGTTTTTATAAAGTTAGTAATATTTGTATCTCTGCAAAAAACGACCCGTAAGGGCCTGCTTTTCCGTAAAGTTCCGCAAATTTACTCTTTTCACCTTATAAAAAAAAACGTGCGCGCAAATACTTTTCAACCGTTTCCGACTTTTGCCTACTGAAGTTCAGGAATGGAAAGGGAGACGTGAAAGTTGAGCTGACGTCCGGTCAGATAGTTGGGAACGGCATACTGCGTTCCAAGAACATCTGATATCCAGTAATATGAACTTACATTGTTGACACCAATAAGATTCAGACAGTCCGCTCCAATCCAGATGTCTCCGGACATTGTCCGCCGGCCATAGATGCGCGGTCGCGATGTGCTGTCCACCAGTTTGTATGAAAGTCCTATATCAACTCGTCTGTATGCGGGCGCCCGGAATTGGAAACCGGTCTCTGAAGGCGAACTGAAAGGCAACCCGTCGGCCAGAGCGCATCGCAGTGACATGTTCCAGCGGTCAAAACGCGGGAATGTGTCGGTGAAATACAGGGACAGGCTGTATCGCTGGCTGGTGGGACGCTCGCGCCATCGGCCTTCTACGCATTCCTTGGTGTCCATCAGCGAGAATGTCAGCCATGACTGTCTGCCGGGGACGAATTCACCGAAAAGCTTCATGTCAATGCCGGTGGCATATCCGTGCGCACTGTTGGTACCTTGGTAATCTATTCTTACGTTGTTCAGTGTGTATGGAATCAGTCTGTCAAGTTTCTTGTAGTAGAGCTCCGTGGTGAACTTGAACGGTCGGTCAAAGACTGTGAAATCGTAGTCTCCGCCAAGAACGAACTGGATGGAACGCTGTGAATGTATGTCCCGGTTCAGTATGACCTGGGCCAAGCGGCCTGTCATGACAGTATCCTTGAATTCCTTGTAGAACGGGGGCTGGTGATAGACTCCTCCTGACAGTCTGAATGTCAGGGCATCGCTGAATGACGGCTGGTACGATACCAGCATTCGGGGGCTCAGCGTGGTCCGGCTGTTCCAGCTCCACCAAGATGTCCTGATACCGCCATTGATTGAAAACAGTCCCAGTGATGATGAAAGACGGTAAGTGTCCTGAACATATGCCGATATACGGCCGCTTCCCATTTTCTGGTCAGACTTTAGGGAAGAATACATTGATAGCGGGATGTCCTGCCCGTAAGGAAGCGTGTATCCGGCGGAATCGCGCATTTCCCATTCTGACGAATGATCTTTTACGCGGTCATGCCTGTACTCCAGTCCCCAGTCGATACGGCCGGCCTGCCCGGTGCTGTGCCTGGCTTTGAATGAGACCGATGCCACCTGGGTGTCAAGCCTGTTGCGCGCATGCTGCATATAGCTGCCTACTGCCATTCCTCCGGCGGTCGACTGTTCGTCAATCCAATATTGGCTCAGAATGTCATACGACTCGCTTTCGCCACTTCCGAAAACCGATGCATTAAGCCTGTATCTGCTGTTGCCGCTTGTCTTGGTTACGTCAAGCGCTACAGTCGAGTTGTTGTAGATGTCATTCTCCCATCCTTCAAAATAGACCTTGAACTGATGCGGATTTTCCGACGTGCCGAAACTGGTGGTACGGTCAGTCGGCGAGAAACTGTAGCGGTTGCGTGACGAGTTGGCTGTGAGCGACAGGTCCCATCCGTCACCCGGAGTCCAGCATGCGAATGTCTGGAAGTCAAGGAACCGCGGATCGTATTCACCTTTTGTGTCAAGGGTGCCGAGCAGTGAGGTGGTGGTCTTGTAGCGGACGCTTCCGGAAATGCTGAACCTGTCATTTCCCGTACCAAGGTATATGCTGCCGCCAAGCAGACTGGCGGTCAGGTGGTATTCGAACCGTTCGGGACGTCTGTATGTGATGTCAAGGACCGATGCCGTGCGGTCCTGGTATTCAACGCCGAATCCTCCGGTCGAGAATCGTATGGAGCCCGTCATGTCCGGGTTTATGAAGCTCAGTCCTTCCTGCTGTCCGGAATGAATTAGTTGCGGACGGAAAATCTCCGTGCCGTTCACATAGACGCTGTTCTCGTCAAAGTTGCCGCCTCGAACGGAATACTGGCTGCTCAGTTCATTGTGGCTGCTCACGCCGGCCTGGGTGGCAATTATGGATTCCACAGCTCCGCTTCCGGTCTGGGGCGTGAATCTTATGCCGGATGTGCTGATTTCCTGCATGGCATCGGTCTGGCGTCTTGTGGAACTTATGTCAACGCCTCCAAGTGTGTATCCCAGAGTCGGCAGCACCATGTCAATCTGCATTGTGTCACCTGAAATGGCCATCTGCCGGCGGCGGGTTTCGTGGCCTATCATGCGGAATACCAGTCGCAACGTGTCATCTGTAGGGGTTACTTGCATCCCGTATTCACCCTTCAGCCCGGTAACTGATGACTGCATGGTCCTTTCGTCATTGACGGTGGCCAGTTCGACCGCCTGTCCGTTCTCGTCACGTACTGTGCCGAAAACATAGACACGGCCGGCAATGAGCTGCTGGACCGGCATCAGCATCAGTGCCGTGAACAGTACCGGCAGAATTCTGCGGAAGGAGTAGGGCGCGTGTCTCATGTACCTATAAACGCGAAAAACTTTGCGAAAGTATGGAAACTGCCTTTTTATTGCTAATTTCGCAATGAAAAACAATGGAACACATGGAAAATTTCAGCACACTCATACAGAACAGGCGCAGCATGCGCAAATTCACATCGCAGAAACTTGATGAAGAACAGAAACGTCTTATTCTGCGTGCAGCTCTCATATCTCCTTCCTCCAAGAATACCCGGCCGTGGGAGTTCATTGCCGTTGAAGACCCGGATATGCTTCAGAAACTGTCGGTGGCACGCGAATCGGGAGCCGGCTTCATTGCCGAATGTGCCTGGGCCGTGGTCGTGGTAGCCGATACCTCCAAGACCGGATGTTGGGTCGAGGACTGTTCCATAGCCGCCACTTTCATGCAGCTTCAGGCGCAGGATCTTGGTCTGGGAAGCTGCTGGACCCAGATGCGCGGCCGTTCGCTGGCCGACGGAACCCCGTCCCGTCAGGTTCTGGCCGGGTTGCTTGGAATTCCGGAAAACTTTGAACCGTTGTGCATAATCGGCTTCGGTTACAAGAATCAGGAACGCAAGCCGTACGATGACGATAAGATAGAGTGGACCAAGGTCCATAACGAAAAATTCTGATATTTCCGGAATATGGAGGTCATTCTGATTGGAGCTGGAAACGTAGCATGCTCGCTTGGACCTGCCCTGAAGAAGGCCGGCCACAGGATTGCAGCTGTTTCAAGCCGAACAGGACTTTCCGCAATGGAATTGGCCGGCAAGCTGGATTCCGTTGCTGTAGTAGGTATACGTCCGCTTGCCCCGTTCTCCAATGGCTCCGGTCAGCCTTCGGTCTGCATAGCCATGCTGGCCGATGATGTCCTGAAGGCGGCTGCCGGTGAAATAGTGGGGACACTTGGACCGGATACATTGTATCTTCATACGGCCGGAAGCGTTGCCATGGATGTGTGGAAGGATGCCGGTGCATGCCGATATGGTGTATTTTATCCCATGACAAGCTTTTCGCGTAACTGTCCCGTCAGCATGAAGCATGTGCCTCTGTTCGTGGAAGCTGATTCAGACGGAAGTCTTGCTGCCGTTCTCGAACTTGCCCGGAGCATTTCGGACAGCGTGAAGGAACTGGATTCGCAGGGACGTCTGTTCCTGCATCTGGCAGCGGTGTTTGCCAACAATTTCCCATGCCGTATGATGGCCATCAGCCAGCAGCTGCTGGAACGTCATGGCATAGGATTTGAAGTCATGCTTCCACTGGTGAAAGGTGCGGTTGACAAGCTTGAGCACATGACTCCTTTGGAATCGCAGACCGGTCCGGCCGCACGTGGCGACATCCAGGTCCTGGAACACCACATGGAAATGCTTGCCGGTGATCCGGAATGGCAGACTCTTTACAAACTGATTTCTAAAGATATAAACCCAAATATCCTGACAGATGATTGATTATGATTTGACTGCTGTCCGTGCCCTCGTGTTTGATGTGGACGGTGTCTTGAGCACCGATGTCATGGACCTTTCGGAAACCGGTGACCCTATACGTACGGTCAATGTGAAGGACGGCTATTCGCTCCAGTTGGCTGTGAAGAAGGGCCTTAAGATCGGCATCATCACAGGAGCCCGTGTCCAGTCACTCAGAAACCGTTTCCTTGCTTTGGGCATTCCGACCGAGGATATCTACATAGCATCGAAAGTGAAGATAAATGACTTTCACGACTTCCTGTCGCGCAATGGCATTGAAAAGTCCCAGGTCCTGTACATGGGCGATGACATTCCTGATTATGAAATCATGAAGGACTGTGGTCTGCCGTGCTGTCCCTTTGATGCCTGTCAGGAAATCCAGTCGCTGGCAAAGTACATTTCGCCATATGCCGGAGGCCGTGGCTGTGTGCGCGATGTGGTGGAACAGGTCATGAAGGTACAGGGACTGTGGCTCTCTGACAGACAGGCTTTCGGGTGGTGACCGCTATTATTCAGTTGCAATGAAATCTTTTGACAAATATAAGATTGTCCTGGCATCGAATTCTCCTCGCCGAAAGGAACTGCTGGCAGGATTGGGCATTGAGTTCACGACCAGAGTCATTGACGGGATTGACGAGTCATGGCCGGCTTCTCTCAAAGGTCATGAAATAGCCCTGCACATTTCGAGGAAGAAATCCCAGGCGTATGTTGCCGGAATGCATCCCGATGAATTGGTCATTACGGCCGATACCATTGTCTGCGTCGATGACCGGGTGCTTGGTAAGCCTCATACTCCGGAACAGGCAAGGGATATGCTTCATGCCATAAGCGGCCGATGCCATGAGGTGATAACCGGAGTCACGTTCGCCACAGTGGAACGGAACCGCAGTTTTGCCGTTTCGACCAAAGTGCATTTCGACACTCTTTCGGACAGCGAGATCGACTGGTACATAGAACATTACTCGCCATTCGACAAAGCCGGTGCATACGGAATACAGGAATGGATAGGCTACATAGGAGTGACAGCCATTGAGGGCTCGTATTTCAACGTGGTCGGCCTGCCAGTGCAGCGCCTGTACCGCGAACTCAAGGAATTCATGAACTACAATTAACACAATTAATATGAGGAAAATCAATTTTCTATCAGTTATCATGCTGGCCGTATTGCTGCTGGCATGCAACGGACGTAACGGAAAAATATCGGACCGGTCAGTCCTGATCAGTGAATCGGATGTGATTGAATCGGACAGCAGCATTTTCGACTGCATCCTTGACAGTTGGGAAGCTGTATATCTTGATGATTCCAGCAATGATGCCCTGCTTGGCAATATCATGAAAGTCCAGTATGATGACGGTCTCTTCTTCATTGAATCGATGAGCGGAAATACTCAGCAGCATATTTTCAAGGTCTTTGACAAAGAAGGCCAGTATAAGAATGACATAAGCCGCCCCGGACGCGCACGGGATGAGTATGTGGGAAACATTACCTGGACATTGGACCCTGAGAGGAACGAAATGGCTATCGTTGTGATTGGCAA
Source organism: Bacteroidaceae bacterium (assembly GCA_045640065.1). Lineage (GTDB taxonomy): Bacteria > Bacteroidota > Bacteroidia > Bacteroidales > Bacteroidaceae > Colenecus. The sequence goes on along the minus strand of JAZUEH010000059.1, from coordinate 12,224 downwards.
TCCCTATACAGTCAAGTATTTTGATTACGAAGGCAATTTCCTGAGAATTGTAGAGAGCAATACACTGGCCGAGACTTTCGCCGACGGTAGAATAGCTCACATGATGTCTGACGGCTCGATACTTATGGAATCGCTGTTCGGTATGGTCCCGACCAATGACCTGGTCGCCTTACATTCCGACGGCTCGGCCGATTCCATTGTTCCCATGAGCAGTTGTAAATTGTCTCAGGAGAGCGGCTTCTCGACCAACTTCGGAAATAGGTATCTTGACTCTCAGAACGGCGAAACCTGGTTCATGAGGGCATTGGACAATCGTCTGTACAAGTCATCCGGTTCCGGTCAGGCTGAATGTGTGGCAAGTCTGGCATTCCTGGAGGAACCTTCCGAAAGTGATAAACTGAATTACGAAATGTCCTGGCTTTGGGATTCGGAACATGCACATCTGGATATATTCATGAACATGAAGGATATGCTGCTGTTCACATACGGGACCAGAAAGGCCGGAGTCTGGCATATGTATGACAAGAAGAGCGGTGCTGTTCACCGTTATGCAAATACATCCACCAACTTGGTTGCCATGCCGCAACTGAAGGAGAGAGGTGTATATGACAATACCATTATTGGAACATATATGCCTGGGCTGAACGGAAATGATCAGGAGCAGAATTCTCCTGAACTTGAAACCTTCTACAGCCGGGCGTCAGAGTCCGACAATCCCACGCTTGTGCTTTATCATTTCAAAAAGTAAAGTCAGCTTCTGATCTGGCCGTTGCCGTCAATGAGCCACTTGTAGGTGGTCATTTCCTGCAGGCCCATGGGACCTCGGGCTCCCAGTTTCTGGGTGCTTATCCCTATTTCGGCTCCAAGGCCGAACTGGGCTCCATCGGTGAAACTGGTGGGGGCGTTCACGTACACGCATGCGGCATCGACACGCTGCTGGAATCTTGCTGCAGTTTCTGCGTTGGCGGTGACAATGCTCTCGCTGTGACCGGAGCCGAAGCGGGCAATGTGGGCAAGTGCCTCATCAGGACTGTCAACTGTGCGTATGGCCATGCGGTATGACATGAATTCGGTGCCGAAACTGGCATCGGTGGCGTGCTCCAGAAGGGGGTAGTGGCCTGACAGGGCCTGGAAGACACGTTCGTCGGCCTCTATTACAACGTCCTTGGTGGCAAGCGGGGTACACAGTTCCGCCAGGTCGGCAAGACGGCCGCTGTGGACAATGAGGCAGTCAAGAGCGTTGCATACGCTTACTCTGCGGGTCTTGGCGTTCATGACAATGCGTCTGCCTGTTTCAAGGTCTCCGTCAATGTCAAAGTATGTATTCACTACACCTGCACCGGTTTCAATGCACGGCACTTTGGCGTTGTCGCGTACAAAGTCGATAAGTCGGCGTGAACCGCGCGGAATGACCAGGTCAACGTAACCGGTGGCGTTCAGCAGGCTGGCGGCAGCCTCGTGTGTGGCATCAAGCAGCGTGATCGTGTCCGGGTTCATTCCGTGTTCCTCAAGAACTTTCCTGATAAGTGAAACGCTGGCAAGGTTGGTATCCTGTGCGTCGCGTCCGCCTTTCAGCATGCATCCGTTGCCGCTTTTCATGCAGATGGAGAATACGTCGAAAGTGACGTTCGGGCGCGCTTCGTATATGACTCCCACAAGACCGTAGGGCACACTCACTTTCCTTAACCGCAGTCCGTTGGGGAGCGTGCGGTCCTCAAGTGTGCGGTTCAGAGGGCAGGGCAGGTTGCTGACCGCCATCATGTCAGTCGCAATTGACTGCAGTCTGGCAGGAGTGAGCTGCAGACGGTCATACAGCGGATTGGCGGGATCCATACGCACAAGATCCAGACTGTTGGCCTTGAGTATGTCATCGGCATGCTCGATTATGGAAACGGACAAGTCACGCAGCAGGCTGCTGCGGGTATTGTCATCAAGTGCTGCAAGTTCGTATGCGGCATTTTTCGCATTGGCAAAGATGGTCTGCATGGTCATTCAATGAAAAGACAGTCGTAATGTATAATAGGTCTCAGGTCATGGAGCCCGATGCTGGCACGCGCCTCCTCGCTGCTGTATGAACTGCGGCCAAGTGCGATGCGCTTTCCGTCCGGGTCAAGGACTGCAATGATGTCGCCTTCCTCAAAATCGCCTTCAACGGCAGTTACGCCTACCGGCAGGAGACTTGCGGCAGTCCTGCCTTTCAGAACTCTGGCGGCATTGGCATCTATACTTACGTTGCCTTTGGCGAATCCCTGGCTGTTGGCCACCCATTTCCTTATGCTTGATGTGCCCTGGGCTGCCGGTATGAATACTGTGTGGGGGACAGTTGTGTCCTTTCCTATGAGAAGGTCCGGCAGAATGTTCTCACGCTTTCCGTTGGCTATGGTCACACGCACGCCTTCGGCTGCCACTTTGCGGGCAATGCCGTACTTGGTCTGCATGCCGCCACGGCCGAATCCGCTCTTGGCTGTTCCAATGTAGCACGATATGTCGTCGGTGGGACCAATTTCCGGTATCACACTTGATTCCGGATCGCTTGGATTGCCGTTGAATATACCGTCCACATTTGACAGGATTATCAGTTCACGGGCATCCATCATGGTGGCTACCAGTCCGGACAGTTCGTCGTTATCGGTGAACATGAGTTCGGTTACACTCACCGTGTCGTTCTCATTCACAATTGGAATGACACCGCTGGAAAGCATGACTTCCATGCAGCTGCGCTGGTTCAGGTATTCGCGTCTGGTGCCGAAACTCTCCTTCATTGTCAGAACCTGGCCTATGCGTATTCCATATTCGGCGAAAAGATCCTGATACAGGCCCATGAGACGGATCTGACCTACAGCCGAAAACAGCTGTCGCTGCTCTACGCTGTCCAGCTTTGACTGGACTTCCAGAATGCTGCGGCCGCATGCCACAGCACCGCTGGAAACCAGGATGACCTGGAAACCGTCCTTTCTCAAGGCCACGGTCTGATCGACCAGACTTGACATGCGCGTGATGTCAATGCTGCCATCGGCCCTTGTCAGGACATTGCTGCCGATTTTGACTACAATACGTTTCATGGAAACTTATTTGCCTGCTTTTAGCCCGCTCTGAACGGCAGCTGTGAAACCGGCTGCCTCCATGGCGTTAAGTCCGCGAATCGTGAATCCGCCGGGGGTGGTCACCTTATCTATTTCCGTTTCTGGATTGCTCTTGTGTTCAGAAATGAGAGCAGCAGCACCCTGAACTGTCTGGCATACTATCTCGGCAGCTTGAGCAGGGTAGAATCCCATCTCGACACCGCCTTCGGCTGCCGCACGTATGTATCGCATCGCGTAGGCAATCCCGCACGATGACAGGGCCATGCCCGCTGACAGATTCTTCTCATTGACAATCATGCTTGTCCCAGTACCGTCAAACAGACTGATAACCTTGTCGGTATCTTCCTGTGTGGCAATGACGGGGCAGATGAATGTCATGCCCTGACACAGTTCGATTGCAATGTTTGGGATGGCAAGGAACAGCGCTTGACAGACCAGTTTTCCGTTACCGTCATCAAGCCATTCCTTCAGCGATTCTCCGCTTATTCCTGCTGCGAACGAGACCAGTGTCTGCCCTGGTCTGAGGGCCGGTCTGATTCCGTCAATCACCAGCTTGGCCAGGAACGGCTTGACAGCCAGGATTATGACATCGGCACCGCTTATGGCACTGGAATTGTCAGTAGATGTTTTAAAACCTGCGGCAGAGAATTTGGAAAGTGTCTCTTCATTCCTGTCGGCCATTGTAATGTCGGCGGCCTGCAGACGGGTAGCGCGCACAAGGCCAAGGGCGGTGGCTCCACCCATGTTGCCTGCTCCTATAATCGTCAGTTTCATGTCACAAAAATATCAAAAAATGCAATCGTATGCAGAGAATGGGTTGTCTGATGGTGATTATTATTTAATTTTGTGGCAAGAATGGAATTTAGGATGCATAATTATTACAAAGTCGCCGGTCATTGCTTTTCGATACAGACTGAAATGGAGAATTTCAGTAACATGGCGGGAAATTATTGCCCGTTCCAGATACAGACTCCAGATGAAGAACCGCTTTTCTCACTTGAGATTACAGACAGTCTGCCCGAGGGCAATGCTTCAGTTTTCTATAAGGAAGGCAACATCGAACCGGACATGCCTCAGATTGACATATATAGCCAGGCTGGCGGATATCTTATAGAAATGCGTCCAGTAGTTGGCAGCAGCCTGGTATCCCGGCTATGGACTGCAGCCGATTTCAGAAAGGGACTGTTGCACACATGGAATCAGGTTGAACTGGGACGTTTCCCTCTGGACAACAGCTGCATGATTCTTTTCGCGATGGCATCGGCTCCGAAGCAGACGTTGGCAATGCACGCATCAGTTATCGAATGCGAAGGTCAAGGGTATCTGTTCCTTGGCAAGAGCGGTACGGGAAAGAGCACTCACAGCCGTCTTTGGCTGGAGAATATCCCTCACAGCCGTCTGCTCAATGATGATAATCCTGTGGTCGGATTCACGCCTCAGGGGGAACTGAAAGTGTATGGTACTCCATGGAGCGGCAAGACTCCGTGTTACATAAACGATTCTGTACAGGTGGGTGCTTTTGTGGATCTGGCCCAGTATCCTGAAAACAGAATACGGCGTATGGGGGTCCTGGAGTCAATAGCTGCATTCATCCATTCCTGTTCCGGACTCCGTAAGATCGAGAGCATCGCGGATGGATTGGATGATACCATGGTCCGCATATTGGAAACTGTTCCGGTGTATCATCTGGACTGTCTGCCAGACAAAGGTGCCGCCATTCTCTGTCATGAAACAGTAATAGCCATAAAGTCATGAAAGTCATAACTCTGCCGAACGAAATCCTTATTCCACAGGTATGCAAGGTTCTGGCTGACGGACAGGAAGCGATATTGGGCGTCCGTGGAAACAGCATGAACCCATTCATTGACGGCGATCGGGACAGTGTGGTTCTGAAAAAAGAAAAGAACTATGTACCGGGTGACATAGTCCTGGCAATGGTGGGTGAAGGCAAGTACGTGATTCACCGTATTGTGGAACAGAAGTCCGATGGTACGGTGGTCCTCATGGGTGACGGCAATCTGCAGGGCAGGGAGTACTGCTTTGCGGACAATATTTCAGGAAGGGCGCTTGAAGTCGTCAGACCGTCGGGCCGGCATGACAGTCTTGTCAGTCCCAAAGCCTTGCGCAGGGCCGCTTTATGGAAACGTCTCCTGCCGGTGAGACGTTACCTCCTGGCATTTTACAGACATATAATACTTAAATTGAAATGAAACTCAGAAAAGGATTCAAAAGCATGCAGGTGTGCGGTGAATTCGTACTCATGCCAATTGCTTCACAGCAGGTCGACTTCAACCGCCTGATATCCATGAACGATACTTCCCGCTTCCTATGGGAGCATCTGCAGGATAAGGAATTCCAGCTTCAGGACATGATTGACATGCTGCTGGGCGAATATGACGTAACAGAACCACAGGCACATGCAGACTGTGAAAAGCTTATAGCCGATTGGAAAAAAGCGGAACTGGTTGAGTGAACCGGCTCCGCTTCTGACTTATTTTGACGGTTGCTATCAGAACGTTATGTTGACAGTAACCGTTTCGTTTCCGTTACTTATTACCAGAGGGAATGTTCCGCTATCACCGCTTGCCGTTATTTCAAGACTGTTGCCGTTAGAACTGGTGTTGAACGGGAATGTGTAGTCTGCACCCTGGAAGGAACATGTCATTCCGCTCAAACCGTCAAGAGTTATTTCCTTGGAAACTCTGTTATATGACAGGCCGATGACATTGGCAAGGCTGTATCTCAACGGTATGCGGCAGAACCTGTTGTTGCGGATTTCCACTTCTCCGTATGGGGTGGTGTATGTCCATGCCAGGTAGTCACCATCGGCTATATCAACTGTTATCATTGATTCTGAGGTGCATACCGTCTGAACACCGGAAATCCCCAAATCCAGAGACTTGGTATCAAGAGTCTGCTTGACCGTTCCGTTCTTGCTGAACAGTTTCAGATACAGGGTACCGTCATATGCTGCCTGACCTTCGTTCCAAATGGCGCATGCAGTATTGAAACTGACGTTCTTCTGAATATATGGGATGTCTGTTGTGAAACTGCCGAAATTGTTTATGACACTCAGTGTGGCGTTCAAGTCCGTTGTCCAACTGTTTTCCGGTACAAGTCCTATCATGGCGTTGTCGCTCACACTGTATTCAATGTCGGTCATTGCATAAAAGCCATTGTTTATTCCTCCCCAGCCCCAGTTTACATGCAAGTATCCGTTGGTGTCATAACCGTCAATTATGAAGGCGTGACCGGAATTGCTGGATGTCTGTCCTGTGTAAATGACAGGCGTGTTGGAGTCTATTTCATTTTTCAACATGACCAGCCATTCATCCCAACTGAAATCAGCCCTGTCCAACAGCCTGGCATTCTTGTTGAATTTCATGTATGTGGTCATGCCTTTCAGAATGTTCACGTCCTGAGCACTGGTACCGTCACTTCCGTATTGCGCTTTGAATGCCGTGCCACAGTCATACATCAGTCTGGCAACCTGTGCTTCCTGTTCCTCGGTCCAACTGTCCGTTAAGGTGAGAGGCATATTGTCCCAATCATATCCGTTTTCATCAGGTGTGTTAGCCTCGAGCAACTTGCCGTTACTGTTATATCCGGGAATAGGACCATATGCCTGTGACGGATACTTGTGATAACGCATCAGAATGGCGGCGGCTGTTGCTGAACATCCGGTCAGAACATCCGATCCGTATTTTTCGGTACAGTAATTGCTGAATGGTGATCCCTGGTCCCATTGGGCTGTGGTCAGAACTTTCTGGGTTCCTCCCAATGCCTTCGTTATGCTGCTGATCTCTTGCCATTGGGCAGCATTGCCTGATCCGGCTGCTTTGCCCCCAATGACATCCTCCATGTGCAAAATCATGCTTTCGGTCCATGCCCTGACATTATCGGGCATGTCTTTGCTGCTGAAACTGTTTTTGTCGGAATATGCCAGGATAGGCTGCTCGCGGTCATCGCCGGCAACAATCACAAATCCGCCATTCTGACGGTTGAATACGTAGAATGGGGCAGCTTTTTCGATTTCGCCCGATATTCCGGTCTTTGTCGAAACATTGTCCAGACCGTTCCATACCAGTTCCAGACTTGAACTGACGGTACGGGTGGTGTGATCGGTCTCCATGAAAATGTCCGCAATGCGCCTTGCAGTGGTCTCGGAAACTCTTTTTGCCTGTACCGGTATGGAAACAAGAGCGGACAGGACCATTATTATAATTGGATACTTTTTCATGCTGTATGCTTAGAAGTTGGAAAAGTCAATCGAAGTGATGTTCTCAAGACTGTTGAATTTTACGGTATTGTTCGTTCCCCAGCAGCTGAAGCTTGCCGTATGTTCCGAGTCACTGCTGTACTTGTGGATGATTCCACTGGCGTACAATTCGTCATTTCCGTCGCCCCACACAATTTTACCAGGCTGCCAGTCATATCCGTCCTGTGTAAATTCGGGAGCCACAGACCTTATGCCTTTCAACCCGATACTGACTGTCTTTGAAGCTTGGCAAACCAAAGCATCCGTAAGACTGACATTGATTGTGGTTCTTTTGGCGTTTGCGAAATTGGATGCAGATGTGACATTGTTTTTGGGAACTATCAACCGAACATATTTGCCATCAAGCGTTCCAGACACCAGAACCTGAAGATCGGTTCCGGCTCCGAACTGTGACTGGCTGGATGCCATGTGCACATATTTGGTACCTGAAGCTCCATCTGCTTTCATGGTGAGAGGATTTTTCAGGCTGACACCTATTCTATCTGTCCCGGCCGCCTTTAACCCTCCTGTGGAAATGTTGGCTATGGGGATGTAAAACGGAGAGGATGATGGAGAATAGAATTCAATCCTGTCAATGCTGAAATCGCTTGACATGGTGCTGCTTATCTTATACCTTACAATGGTGGACATGCTCCAGCCGAAACTCAGATGGTATCCCGATGGCCAATCGGAACCGTCTGTTATCTGGAAACCTGACTGTGGCGGAACAGCCATATAAAGATATTTGGAGATGTTTGTACCGGCCCCGTCTTCGGTAAAGTCACCGTCATATATCTGTCCGTCATAGTTGGGCTGCCAATTGGTCGGGTCTTCAAAATCCGGATCGTAAGGGTAATATGCAAACAGTGTCTGAGTTCCGCCTGTTGGAAGCATGGAGCCCTTGAATGTTGCCTGTTTGCTTCCGCTTCCGCTTTCTATGGCAAAACAACGGTTGAAATTTGACGAACCGGCAAATACACCGATTTTGTCATTGGCGTTCCATGTAGTCGAAAGGCCTGAAATGTCCACTCTGGAATCCGGAGTATCGGTTTCCATTCCGGCTTTCACTCTGAGACTGACCAGTTGGCCTGATGGCGCACAGTCAACAACAAAATCCTCCTGTTGGCAGGAGACAGCTGCCAGAGTAGCCAAAATACATATGATAACCTGTTTCTTCATGATGGGATGGATTAAATTTCTTCACCTTCTTGAAAATCATAAAGAACGCCGTAGTCGCATGAAACCATCGGTGATGAGGCGCAAAGGTGCTGGAGATTTACTTTGATAATCGCTGCCTTGGGCTTGATGTATTGCTTCCTGTTCATGAAAGTAGAGTGTTTGGAGTTGTTGATAACTAGTATTTTTCTGCAAATATAAGTAAGGGACAAAGAATGACAAGTTTTTGCAGAATGATTTTTTTAGTTACTTTTGCGAAACGATAAGAAATAATCATTGACAAACCTATAAACATTGAAAATATGAAGAAGATTTTGTTTGCAGCTGCTCTTGCAGTATGCGGAGTGACAGCTTGGGCCCAGGAACCCAATATTCCCATGGGCATGTTCGGCGCACCTCAGACCGCCAATGTGAATTTTGATCCTTATGTTGCAGCACCTGAAGGTTTTGACAAGGAACGTGACGGCATCAAGCACGGAACTGTAAAACTTATCGAATATCAGTCAGAGTCAGTGGGCACGACCAGAAAGGCCAACGTCTATCTGCCGGCAAGCTATGACGGAAAGAAGAAGTTCAGCGTTCTCTATCTGATGCACGGCATTGGTGGTGATGAATGGGAATGGATGAATGACGGTGGTGTACCCAACATCATCATGGATAACCTTTATGCCGACGGAAAGGTAGCCGACATGATTGTCGTAATGCCTAACGGACGTGCAGCAAAGAATGATTCACGTGACGGAGGATTCGGCTCATTCGCAGCTTTCGGCGAATTCGACAAGGACCTGATCGGCAGTCTCATGCCTTACATTGAAAAGAACTTCAGCGTATATGCAGACAAGGATCACCGTGCAATCGCAGGTCTGTCAATGGGTGGCGGACAGTCATTGAACATCGGCCTTGGAAATATGGACAAGTTTGCATACGTTGGCGGTTTCTCATCGGCCCCCAACACTGGACGTCCCCAGCAGCTCATTCCCGATGTCGAGAAGACAAAGAAGGAGAACAAGCTTCTCTGGATGGTCTGCGGCGGTGCTGACGGCCTTATGTCAAACAGTTCCAATCTGAAGGCATTCTGTGACGAGAACAAGGTCCCGTGCACACTTATCAACTATCCGAACGAAGGCCACAACTTTACGGTGTGGAAGTACGGTCTCTACAGCTTCTCACAGCTTATCTTCAAGTAAAAAACTGATAACGCAATATTTAAGAATCCGCCTGGCATTTGCTGTGCGGATTCTTTTTATTACTTTCGCGGTAGAAGAAATAAACAACGCGAAAAATATGAAAATCCAGACATTGCTGTTGGGGCTTGCAGCCGCAGCTGCCGTTCAGGCCCAGAATCCAATTATCAGTACAATCTTCACACCCGATCCTGCCCCGTTCGTGTACGGTGACAAGGTCTATCTTTTCTGTGACCATGACGAGGATGGCCGCAATCGTGACTTCAACATGAAGGACTGGCTGCTGTTCAGCACTGAGGATATGGTGAACTGGACCTATGAGGGTACTCAGATCACTACCGCCACCTTCCCCTGGGCGCGTCAGGGACAGAGAGCATGGGCATCGCAGGGAGTCGAACGCAATGGCAAGTGGTACTGGTACGTGTGCTGCAACAAGGCAGGTGGAGGTGATGTGCTGGCTGTTGCAACGGCCGACAGTCCTACCGGCCCGTGGAAGGATGCCATAGGCGGTCCGCTCTGTGAGGGCTTCGGATTCATTGACCCTACCGTTTTTGTCGATGACAACGGCAAGGCATATCTGTTCTGGGGCAACAAGGGACTCTGGTACGGAGAACTGAATGATGACATGATTTCATTCAAGGACGGTTTCAAGGAAGTTCCAGGTTATCACGATCCAAAGTGCTTCGGTGAACTCCAGTCAAAGATGAACTGGGCTCACGGCAAGGAGGAGATGATGACCCAGTATGAGGAAGGTCCGTGGCTTATGAAACGTAATGGAACCTACTATCTGTCATACCCGGCCGGCGGTGTTCCGGAACACATGGCATATTCTACTGCTCCCACCATTGACGGTCCCTGGACATACCGCGGCCGCATTATGGACGAGGCCAGCAGCTTTACCATCCACGGAGGAAACATAGAGTTCAAGGGACGCAGCTTCATGTTCTACCATAACGGCGATCTGCCCGGCGGTGGCGGCTATAACCGTTCGGCAGCCGTGGAAGAGTTCAAGTGGAACGATGACGGCTCATTCCCGTTCATACCTTTTACAAAAGAGGGCGTAAAGACTCCGATAAAGAATCTGGACCCGTATTCAAGAGTCGAGGCCGAGACTCAGGCACAGTCATCGGGCCTTAAGGTCGATCATCGTGCCGGAACTGACCACTTTGTAACGGACATCGATGACGGTGACTGGATCCGTGTGCGTTCGGTCGATTTCAAGGACTGCGGTCAGAAGGCAGTCGTTGCCATCGTAGGCGCCCAGAAGGGTAACGGTACCATAGAGTTCTACATTGACAATATGGAAGGCGAACCGTTCTGCAAGGTTCCCGTCAACAGGGATAATGCCGGTTTCCGCACAGCCGCCTTCACATACCTTATCGATACCGATGTCAAGGGCGTTCATGACGTTTATCTTGTATTCCGATGCGAGACTCCCAAACCTTTCGAACTTGACTGGTGGCAGTTCAATGACCATGCCAACATGCCTCTGGTGCAGACCCGTTTCACCGCCGATCCGGCTCCTGTGGTCATTGACGGCAAGGTGTTCCTGTACACCACACATGACGAGGACGGAGCAAGCGGCTTCCAGATGTTCGACTGGCTGCTTTACACCAGCGAGGACATGGTCAACTGGGAGGACCACGGTGCAGTCGCATCGCTTGACGATTTCAAGTACTATGACGGAAAGAACGGTGCGTGGGCCGAGCAGGTGGTCGCAGCCAATGGCGCATACTACATGTACTGCCCGATTCACGGTCACGGAATAGGCGTGCTCACAGCCGATTCCCCTTACGGTCCCTGGCATGATCCTCTGGGTGAACCGCTGGTATGGCAGAAGGAACACTGGGATGACATAGACCCTACTGTATGGGTTGATAATGACGGCCAGGCATACATGTATTGGGGCAACCCCAATCTGTACAGCGTAAAGCTGGGCAAGGATATGATATCACTTGCCGGACCCATTGTGAAGCACCCCAAGATTGAAGACTATCAGGAAGGACCATGGTTCTGGAAGCATGACGGCCATTATTACATGGCGTTTGCATCGACCTGCTGTCCTGAGGGCATCGGTTACGCGATGAGTGAAGGTCCGGAAGGTCCGTGGGAGTACAAGGGACACATTATGGACCACACAGTACGTACCCGTGGCAATCATCCTGGAATTATTGAATACAACGGCAAGAGCTACGTGTTCGGTCTCAATTATGACATAATGCACCTGAAGACATTCGCTCACGCGGAACAGCGTTCCGTTTCGGCTGCCGAAATGCACTACAATCCCGATGGCACGATCCAGGAAGTTCCCTATTTCCTTGACAACAGACTGGAGCAGGTCAAGCCGTTTGATCCTTACCGCAAGGTCCAGGCTGAGAATATGGCATGGGGTTACGGACTCAAGACCCTGCGTACCAATTTCGAGGACAAGGGCGAACTGGATTATGACTTCACCAACATGTACGTGACCGATGTCGACCCAGAGGAATACATCCTTGTCAAGGGCGTTGACTTCGGGAAGAA
>JAZUEH010000058.1:0-3715 GCA_045640065.1 Bacteroidaceae bacterium | reverse complement strand
CATAATATGTCTGTTGTTTCAATTGGTTTCCAATGCAAAAATAGCAAATAATTATCAATTGTCAAAATACCGGTTTGCTGCGAAAATGAATTCAGGTTTTGCAGGCTGTCAGGTTTTGGATGCTGGATGGTGGGGTGTGTGGACTGCCGCTCCATGGCCTGCTCCTGCGGCCTTTCAGGCTGAAACGCGGAACTCGCGGCTTCGCCGCTCAGACAGCCGCGTTTCTTCACGCCTGAAAGGCCTTGTCGCTCCTCGGCCATTCCACGGAAAGTCCGCTCTGCCCCTCCCATCCCTCATTCTTTCACTCCTTTCAGTTTTCAGTTTTCAGGAGATGACTGTGCATTATTTGCGATTTGCATAAGGCACGTTCGGAGCAATTATGTAGATTTGCAACATATCTTTCATAGTATTAGATTTTATCTGAGGGGAACCCGTTGTCGTGATGACAATCGGTTCCCGATTTGTTTCTTATATCAAGACATATTGTTTAGCTTTGTAATATGTCTCAATAATTTGACATGTATGCCTGACCGTATGACACCCGACCAGCGCCACCGTTGCATGCAGAGCATCCGCGGCAAGGATACTAAGCCTGAAATGATTGTCAGGCGCTATCTGCATGCACACGGGTTCCGGTACAGGCTGCATCATGGGCGGCTGCCGGGACATCCTGATCTGGTGCTGCGTCAGTACAGGACTTGCATATTCGTGAACGGATGCTTCTGGCATGGGCATGAGGGGTGCAGGTATTATACTGTCCCCAAGACGAACACGGATTTCTGGATGTCGAAGGTGGAACGGAACCGGGAGCGCGATGAGGAGGAACTTGCCAGGCTGAAGGCCATGGGTTGGAATACCGTCATCATATGGGAATGCCAGCTGAAGCCTGCCGTCCGCGAGCGGACATTACGGTCGCTGGCATATACGCTGAATCATATCCGGCTGCTGGATATTGGAGCAAAAATATATGGATGATGCTCAAAAATCTGTATATTTTGACAAAACAATCTAATTAGGAGCTTGTGGTAAGGAGCTTGTGGTAGTGCAAATATACATAAAGATGTATATATACAACTAACCTGTAATAAACGAGCCGGTTTGCAGGATATGAAGAATGCTTGTATCTTTGCACTTGAAATGAATGAAGTAATGAAAGATTCTATGAAAAATTATGAAATGCCTCTTTGCAAGGTCATTGAGGTTAAAGCACAGAGTGTGATATGCAACAGTGTCATGACTGAAAGATTCACTGTCAGCTCAAGCAGTTATGACGAGACTGACTGGGAATGAAAAAGGAGGAACTAGCATGAAGAGGACTATCATTTCACTTGCCGCTGTTTTTGCGGCATTCGCATTCGTGTCATGTGACAAGGAATCGGCTGACAAGGAAGACCTTCTTGTCGGCAAAGCTGCTGATATGCTTTATGCCTCAACCGAGAGCAGCCTCACAAAGACGGCCCTGAGCGGTAACGATACCGATGGATATGATGTTGTGTGGAGCTATGGGGATGAGATTACGGTAGGGGGATATGGCGGCAACGTATATCTTCTCTATGAGGGTGTGGGAAAGACAAGCGCAACTTTCCTGAACACAGGGACAGGGTCCAGCAGTCTTGCAGACGGCGAATATGATTCATTCTACCGTATGTACGCCAAGACCCTCCCTACGAAACAGAATTATTATCCGGATAATACAATAAAGAGTTCGCCTATGCATGCAAGGGTTACAATCAGTGGAGGCAAGATAGAGCCTGCACAGTTCCATAACCTTTGCGGACTGCTCAGACTGAAACTCAAGGAGAAGGAGGTGAAGGATTATATTGAAGTCAAGCAAATTAAAATCAGCGCGGACCAGGCTATGGCAGGACAATTCGACATTGTTGACTATGCCGCGGTCATGAAGAGCGAATCGGTCTACAACTACATTACTTTGGATTGCTCGAATGAAGGAGAGAATGTTCCGCTGACAACCGATGGCGTTGATTTCCATATAGCCCTGCCAGCCGGAACATACAGCAATGTGGTGGTGGAAGTGACCGACCAGAACGGATCGGTGTGCACGAAAAGGCTCGCAACCGGAAAGACCCTCACCATTGAGCGTTCCAAGATAACATCGGCAAGTTTCACGGTTGATCAGTTCATTCCATGCAATCTTGCGGCTGTCGACATGGGACTGTCAGTACTTTGGGCGAATATGAACGTAGGTGCAGTCTCTCCTGCAAAAGCCGGAGATTACTTTGCATGGGGAGAGTCCTCCACGAAGAATGTTCTTTATTATAGTCAGGATTATTATTTTGACAAGGAATACACAGAATATTCTGCATCAGGCAAGACTGTCCTCGATTTGGAGGACGATGTGGCCCATGTGAAATGGGGTGGAGACTGGCGTATGCCGACAATAGACGAGCTTGCGGAATTGTTTGATGCTACCAAGACGAAATGGTCTTTCATTAACTCCTACGGTCAGGAGATTAATGGTGTGATGTGCTATAATGGTATGAAGATCACGTCAAAGGAGACAGGCAATACCATATTCCTTTCCGGCACAGGTTACTATACTGCCAGTGGGTTCAAATACACTGATAGTGAGGGCTTATACTGGTCAAGCACCATAAGTGCGAACGATAACAGTGCGTGTCGTATCAGGTTCAGTTACCCGTACAGTTCTACAGATGGATATTACGAAAGGCATGATGTGTCAGGCAGCAGTTACCGTTATTACGGTCTGCCAGTCCGTCCCGTCTGCCCGAAACCCGGTATCTGATGAAGTGAGAAAGATTCTTGGTGTTCTGCTTTCCTTGTGGTCTTGCGTATGTGCATCGGCAAAGACATACTGGTGCAGTCCGGATGGGGTTTCTGACGGGAGTTCTTACAATAGGGCCGGCAATTTTGAAGTCCTGGTTTCAGGACTTGCTGCCGGCGATACGCTTTATCTTCGCGGCGGACAGTACGATTCTGACCATCAGATCAACATTGGTTGTTGCGGTACGGCCGAAAGACGTATCGTGCTCATCAACTGCCCGGGCGAGAAGCCGGTGCTGGATTTCCGCCGGCAGCCGTACGGCAGGCGCGGGCTGGTGATAGTGCAGGGAGCCGACTGGCTGCATCTGTGCGGACTTACGGTGCGGTATGCCGGCAAGAACGGCGTTCACAACAGCGGAAGCCATAACATCTTTGAGCGGCTCGATGTGTATGGCAACGGCGATTCCGGAATCCAGATGAAGGCCGGTGGCGACAATCTGATTCTGAACTGCGATTCACATGACAACTTCGACTACCGTCTGCAGGGCGATTTCGGCGGTAATGCCGATGGATTTGCCGATAAGCAATATACCGGTGGCGGAAACACGTACATAGGCTGCCGCTCATGGAACAACAGCGATGACGGCTGGGACTTCTACCAGCGCGTGAATCTGCCTGGAACAGAGACTGTTCTCATTGACTGCATC
The DNA here is from genome assembly GCA_045640065.1 of Bacteroidaceae bacterium. GTDB lineage: Bacteria > Bacteroidota > Bacteroidia > Bacteroidales > Bacteroidaceae > Colenecus. The sequence goes on along the minus strand of JAZUEH010000058.1, from coordinate 266 downwards.
TGCTATCAGAACGGTCCGTACGAATACGACATGCGCGGCCATGCCCGATACGGAACTGACAGGGAGTGGTTTGACTCATTCCGTAACGGCCAGACGGTCATGTTCCGCAATGGTGCGGCCCGCAAGGTGACGCTGGAGCACTATTACAACAACGGAAACCGCAATGGCTTCAAGCTGGGCGGTGACAGGACGGACTGTAACGTACATCTGATTGGCTGCATTGCCGTGGGCAACTATGGCAAGGGTTTTGACCAGAACAGCAATGC
>JAZUEH010000057.1:0-14641 GCA_045640065.1 Bacteroidaceae bacterium | reverse complement strand
TACAGCCATGCACGAAATCATTCCTGCAAAGAGAAATGTCAGAATGGACAACATCCATGATACCGGGAAAGGGAAGAAGTCTGGACTGTTGGTGTCCCTGAACCGTTTCAGCAGAAAATATGCCACAAACGGAATGCCTATCGCGAGCGGCAGAGCCAGCAGGGAAAGCGGCTGAAAGTAGATTGACAGCACGAATATGGCATACATGAGAGTGATGTACAGCCCAAGCTTCATGCCCATAGTCATTGAAGACTGCATCACATTTATCTGGATGATTTCGTTTTCCTTATCTGCCATTATTGTCTGCGACTGTTCCATCCTGTTATGGGAATGGATTTGTTATGATGCGCGAAGATAGTGTTTTTTGCCGCCTGATGAAAACTTTTCGTGTGGAAAGCGGGTCCTGTGTCGGAAAAAGCCTTATCTTTGCTGCACCATACGGGTAAGTCCTGTACGGCCAGCTCCCTTCCAATCCTCCAGGGCTTGACGGCAGCAAAGGTACCTAGGTTGTAGCGGCGCGATACAGTAAGCTTACCCACCCTAAAACGAAAGAGACCGAAGTAATTCGGTCTCTTCTGTTTTTTATACTTGTCAGGTTTACCAGTCGCGCTGGGCGGTGATTCTGATTATGTTCACAACGGTCATCATTGCCTTTTCCATACTCTGGATCGGAACCCATTCATATCGGCCGTGGAAATTCATGCCGCCTGCAAAGAGATTGGGGCAGGGCAGTCCCTTGAATGAGAGCTGGGCACCGTCCGTACCGCCGCGGATCGGAACCTTGACGGCCTTTACGCCCGATTCCTCCATGGCCTGGCATGCAATGTCGACAACGAACGGTACCTTGTCAATCTGTTCCTTCATGTTGTAGTACTGGTCGCTGATTGTAGCAGTGACAGTTCCGGCACCGTACTTCCTGTTCATGTTGTCAGCAACAGACTGGGCGAATGCCTTGCGTGCCTCGAATCCGGCGCGGTCATGGTCGCGGATAATGAATGTGGCTGTGGCGTTATCCACTTCGCCCTGAAGGCCTACAATGTGGTAGAAACCCTCATAGCCGCATGTCGTGGCAGGTGTCTCGTCTGCAGGGAACATGCTTATGAGTTCGGCGGCCAGCAGGGAAGCATTGACCATCTTGCCCTTGGCATAGCCCGGATGCACTTCAAGTCCTTGAATGCGGAATACGGCCTTGGCGGCGTTGAAGTTCTCGAACTCCATTTCACCTGCTTCGCCTCCGTCAACGGTGTAACCGAACTCACAGCCGAACTTCTCAACGTCAAAGTGAGCTGCACCCATGCCGATTTCCTCATCGGGGTTGAAGCCTACGCGGACTTTTCCGTGCTTGATTTCGGGGTGCTGCTGGAGATATTCCACAGCGCTCAGAATTTCGGCTATGCCGGCTTTGTCATCGGCTCCCAGAAGGGTTGTGCCATCAGTGACAATCAGGTCTTCGCCCTTGTGGGCAAGCAGTTCCGGGAACAGACCGGGAGAAAGGACAATGTTCTGTTCACTGTTGAGTACAATGTCACCGCCGTCATATTTTTCGACAATACGGGGCTTTACGTCCTTGCCGCTCATTGACGGGCTTGTGTCCATGTGCGATATGAATCCTATGGTCGGAACTTTTCTGTCAGTGTTGGCCGGCAGGGTTGCATAGACGTAACCCATTTCGTCCATTGACACTTCGCTGAGTCCCATCTGCTCCATTTCGTCCTTGAGCATGCGGGCCAGGTTCATCTGCTTGGCAGTGCTGGGCACTGTCCCGGATTCTTCACTTGACTGGGTGTCCACTGCGGTATAGCCCAGAAAACGTTTTATCAGGTCCATATAATAAAGGTGTTTGTTGTTCTATATCCGCAAAGATAAAGAAAAGTTTGTGGGCAACAAGTAGGTTGTGCAACTGTATTTTTGTTTAGATTTGCAGACTGACTAACCAATTATTACCCAACGATATGAAAGTTATCGAGAAAAAGACCTTACTCCCATTCTGTCTGGTGACATCGCTGTTCCTTCTCTGGGGACTGGCAAACAACATGACTGACACTCTTCTGTCGGCATTCAAGAAAATCATGTCAATGACCGACACCCAGACGTCGTTCATCCAGTTTGCCTTCTACGGCGCGTATTTCGTGATAGCACTGCCTGCTGCACTGTTCATCAGAAAGCACAGCTACAAGAGTGGCGTGATTCTGGGCCTATGCCTGTATGCCGGAGGTGCGATACTGTTCATGCCGGCCGCCAAGGCAGCTTCGTACGGATTCTATCTGATTGCCATTTACATTATGGCGTCGGGCTGCAGCGTTCTGGAGACCACTGCCAATCCGTATATCATGTCCATGGGCACGCCTGAAACCGCAACCCGCCGTCTGAACATTGCCCAGGCATTCAATCCTATAGGTTCAATCATAGGCATTCTCATGAGCAAGTTCTTCATTCTGAAGGATATATCCCTGTACAGCGTTTCGGGTACCTATATGACTCTTGGTCTTGTGCTGGTCGTCATCATGATTGTGATGGCCTGCGCAAAAATGCCCGAGGGCCGCGACTCCGGCAGTCAGGACAGCGTTTCTGCCACTTTCAGACGCCTGTTCCACAATAAGGTCTATGCTTGGGGCGTAATTGCACAGTTCTTCTATGTGGGCGCTCAGATCGGAGTCTGGAGCTTCACCATCCGTCTGGCCATGCAGGAACTTGGAATCGTGGAGTCAAGTGCTGCCACCATATACCTTATCAGCATTATCTGCCACTGCAGCGGCCGTTTCATCTATACATGGCTTATGAAGTGGTTCGCACCTTCAAAGCTTCTCGCTTTCAATGCCGTTGCAGCCCTGCTCTGTACCGCAGGCGTGGTGGTGTTCCGCGGAATGGGCTGGCTGCCTGTAATCTGTGTGGTTCTTATCAGCTTCTTCATGTGCATCATGTTCCCGACAATCTACGGCCTGGCTCTGTGCAACATCGAGAATCCTGAAAAGGGCGGTCACGCAGGTGACACAAAGATAGGCGCAAGCGGCCTTATCATGGCAATCCTGGGCGGTGCCCTTCTGACTCCGGTTCAGGCAATGGTAAGCGATGCCACCAGCATCAACATCTCATATCTTGTTCCGCTGGTCTGCTTCGTGATAATATTCTTCTACGCCCGTATGGCCAAGGAATGAATTCCCGGATTCGGAAAATCCGGAATTTCGTGATCATTCGTCGAAATCGAATTCTTCGATATCGTCTTGTGGACCGTTCGTGTCAAGGAGAAAGTCATCCATGTCACGGCGGTCCTTCTTTGTGGGACGTCCCAGACCTGCGGCACGTTTCACGAATCCTCCAATGCGGTTCATTTCCAGAAGATCATACTGGTCCTTTGGGGTGATGTTCTCCATCATTTCCGGTACCAGCTTGGCTCCTATACGGTTTTCAATAGCCTGCAATACCTTGAAACTGTAGGTTACTGGAGCTTTACGTACCTGTACGGTGTCACCTTCGTGAACCATCTTGGACGGCTTGGCGTTGACCCCGTTGATTGTGATGCGGCCTTTCCTGCATGCTTCGGCAGCTATGGTACGGGTCTTGAAAATGCGGACTGACCAGAGCCATTTGTCTATTCTCGCTTCCATTTTGATGATTCTTTCCGGTATGACTTTAAGATTGACCGGTTGGTCACTTCCTGTTGAACTGGTTCATGGTGATGGCGAGTCCTGCCAGACAGAAACTCTTCACGCATTCTGTTGCGGTTGGAATGGTCTGGTCAAGAATGGCCATTTCTTCAGGGGGAAACTTGTCCAGAACGAACTTGATCTGTGCTCCCATCGGGAAATCGTTTCCTATGCCTACGCGCAGGCGTGCAAAAACGTTGGTTCCTATTGTCTGGATGATGTTGTTCATGCCGTTGTGGCTGCCTCCACTGCCTTGGCCACGCAGACGCAGCTTGCCCAGGGGAAGGGCGAGATCATCGGCCACTACAAGAAGATTCTCGGGCTGGATGTTCTCCTTGTTCATCCAATAGCGGACGGCATTGCCGCTCAGATTCATGTATGTGGTGGGCTTGAGAAGTACAAGCTGGCAGTTCTTGACTGACGTGTGAGCCACAAATCCGTAGCGCTTGTCTTCAAAAACAGCATTGGATGCCCCGGCAAGGGCATCCAATACCATAAATCCTATATTGTGGCGGGTTTCACGGTATTCATCGCCCGGATTACCCAATCCCACAATAAGATACTTCATGACTGAAATTATTATTCAGCGGCAGCTTCCTCAGTAGCGGCAGCAGCGCGGGTTGCGATGACTGAGCAGATGACTGCTTCCTTGGGGCTTGTGAATTCGATGCCTTCATACTTGAGGTCACCAACCTTGAAAGCCTTGCCGATACCCAGAGGAGTAACGTCAATTTCAATCTTCTCGGGAATGATGTTGTAAAGAGCCTTGGCCTTTACGCGACGCATTGCCTGCTCGAGCTTACCACCGGCTTTGACACCGGCAGCCAGACCGTTCAGCTTGACAGGAACTGCCATGACGATAGGCTTGTTTTCGGTGATCTGATAGAAATCGATATGCTGGATGGTATCCTTTACCGGGTGGAACTGGATCTCTCTCATGACTGCCAGAACGGTTGTGCCGTCAATGGTCAGGTTGACTGTAAGGATGTCAGGAGTGTAAACCAGGTTGCGGACCTCTTCAGTCGTTACTGTGAATGCCTTTGCTACAGGAAGACCTTTTTCGTCTCTTTCTACACCGTAAAGGTTGCAGGGGATAAGGTTCTGCTTTCTCAGTTCTTTTGCGGCCTTCTTGCCGAATTCGTTGCGGGCTGTACCCTTGATGTCAATTGACTTCATTGTTGAACGTGTTACTCTAAATTGTTAATACTCAATTCACCATCACACAAAACACTGCCTTTCGGACAGTCTTTTCGTAAAAGTGCCGCAAAGGTAGAAAAAATGGCTGGAAAAACAATGCCGTATTATTGAAAAAGCTTTTCAGAAACTGATTTCAAAGTCAAGATCGGAGTCTTCGGACGTTTTTTCCTGCGGTTTGGAGGCAGGGACGGGCTCGGGTTCTTGAACCGGTCCGGTGGCTGGCTGCCCGCTGATGGACCGGGAGGCGGCGGTGTCGGCATCGTGTATGAAGCGCATGGTGCGGGTCAGGCCGTCAATGAAATTGCTGAAGTCCTCGCGGTACAGGAATATCTTGTGTTTTTCGAACAAGGCTTTGCCATCGGGAGTATCGGGGTCTGCAATTTTCTTGCTTTCCGTTATTGAAAGGTAATATTCATCCTTACGGGTTTTGCGCACGTCCAGATAGTAGATGCGTTTTCCGGCCTTGACTGCATGTGAAAACATGATATCACGATCCTTTTCGTCAAATTTTGCCTTGCTGTCCTCCATAATTGTGCTCCTTTATGTATTTTTCACAAATATGGTAAAAGGAATTGAATATCCAAAATTTTGAAGTCGCAAAAAACCGTGATAAGGAAAAATGTTGTACTTTTGCGGATTGTATAAAAAGGCTTTGAAATGATTAATAGAGTTCTCATCAGATTGAAGACAGTGCAGGTAATATACGCGTATTACCAGAACGGGGGGCAGAAGCCGGCCTTGGCCGAACGTGAACTTGCCCAGAGCCTTGACAGTGCATATTCCCTTTATAAAACAATGCTTTATCTTCCTGTTGTCCTGACTGACATGGCACGCCTGTCGGTTGAAAGGCAGAGAAGGATGAATGCCGTACGCATATCGAAAAAGGAGGAACTGCTGGCGAAGAACCTGTTTGCCGGTCTTCTTGGAGACAATCAGGAACTTGGACAGTTCGTTCAGGACAATCCTATGGAATGGCTCGTGAAATCCGATTTCATAAAAGAGGCATACGCGGCCATGCTGGAGTCCGATGCGGTAGAGGAATACAGTCAGGCTGACAAGTCTGATTTCGCGACAGATCGTGAACTTTGGAAAAAGCTGTACAAGGCTCTTTTCCAGGATAACGAATCGCTTGATTCCCTGCTGGAGGATCAGAATATTTATTGGAATGGCGATCGTGATCTGATAGACTCGTTCGTGATCAAGACCATCAGGTCAATGTCCGAATCTGACGGACCGGAAACCCCGCTCATGAGTGAATATAAGGACGAAGAGGACAGGGATTTTGCCATAGGGCTCCTTCGTGCCGGCCTTCAGTCGCGTGAATTGCGTGAGGAACTGGTTGCTGCCAACTGCCGCCGATGGGATCCTTCACGTCTGGCTTTCCTGGATGTGCTTATCATTCAGACGGCGATAGGAGAACTTCTGGGATTCCCGGAAATTCCCGTAAAGGTTACGATAAACGAATATGTCGAGATGGCCAAGATTCTGAGCACACCGCAAAGCGGCGCGTTCGTCAACGGCATGCTGGATGCCATTGCCCATGATCTTGCTGCCAGCGGAAAACTTGACAAGGAATTATAAACAACAATAAACAAAAAGAAATTATGGCAAACATGCTTCTGCTTGATCCCGTGCACATGACAGCACAGGAAATTGAAGTCAACAACACAGTCACTCTCATCCAGGACACCGATGCCGGTTCCTTTGATACTGCCGGTCGCCAGGCTCAGGGCGGTGCAGGTGGTGGCGGCATGCTTCTCATGCTGCTTATGCTGTTCCTTCTCATGATGCTTTTCATGCGTCCGCGTCAGGATAAGGAAGGCGAAAAGTTCCGTAACTCACTCCAGAGAGAGCAGGATGTCGTTACCAGTTCGGGCATTTTCGGCAAGATTAAGGATATTGATGAGATTTCAGTCATTCTTGAGGTTGCTCAGGGCATGAGAATCAAGGTTGACAAGCGATATGTCAATCCTGTTCCGGTTCCCCAGCCGGCAAAGCCCGAAAAGAAAAGAAAGAAGAAAGATCCCAGCAAGGACGAGAAGGCCTGATCCTGTTGTAGTCTTCATGACCGGCGGTATATGACTCTGCTAGGCCTTACCGGAGGGATAGGTACCGGAAAAAGTTATGTGGCCGCTCTAATGCGCGGGATGGGAATTCCCACGTACGACTCTGATTCCAGGGCCAAGTGGCTCATGCAGAATGACGTCTCTCTGAGGTCGGCTCTGTCGGCTCTTGTCGGCGAAGGGCTCTATGGGGAGGATGGCATGATGGACCGCAAGCTTATGGCTGCCTTCATCTTTGCCGATGATACCGGACGTCGTGCAGTCGAGAGTCTGGTCCATCCGGCCGTAAAGGATGACTTCAAGGCTTGGACCGAAGAGCAGAAGAGTGAGTTTGCGGTGTTCGAGTCCGCTATTCTGTTCGAATCCGGCTTTGATGGATGCGTGGATTTTACGATTGTAGTTGATGCCCCTCTGGAAACCAGGATAAGAAGATGCATGGAAAGGGATGGGGCTTCCCGGACGGAGGTGGAATCGAGAATCGCCTGCCAGATGTCGCAACAGGACAAACTGCGGTTCGCCCAGTTTGTGATAACCAATGACGGAAAGACTGATCTGAATATGCAGATTCTCTCGCTTCTTGAAGAATGTAAACTTAATAACAAACAATAATTCGGATTGCAATGATCAACGAAATTCTTACCATTTCAGGCAAGCAGGGCCTGTTCAGACTTCTGACCCGCGGCCGTGGTGCACTTATTGTAGAGAACATTGACGAAACAAAGAAACGTATGCCAATCCAGGCAACTGATAAGGTTGTTGGTCTTGGTGACATATCCATATTCACTGAAGAGAAGGAAATGCCTCTGCGTCTGGTTTTCCAGGCTATTGAGGATAAGGTCGGAAAGAATCCGGTAGGATTTGACTATAAGAAGTCTCAGGATTCTGATCTGGTTGACTTCTTCGGAACCATTATTCCTGACTTTGACCGTGAGAGGGTATATCCCAGTCACATGAGAAAGATTTTCACATGGTATGACCTGCTGGTCAAGTATGGCGAAAACGATTTCTCGAATCCGGAAGAGGAAAGTAAGGAAGAGGAGAAACCTGCCGAATAACAGACCGCATTACAGGACGTAGAGCCCGTGACTTTCCACATGATGGAAGCCGCGGGCTCTTTTTGTGTCAGGTTGGACGGTCGATTTTACATTCATATAAAATACTATTTTATATGGTTGAATATTTGTCTATTTGGGCGTAACTCCTTAACTTTGTGCCGGATCATTATTCGTTTTTTTGTGTATGGAAAGAGTGACAGTTCTATCGTCGGATCAGCTGTACAACAGCTTCTTGGATCCGAAATACATTCCGGCAGGTAAGGACAAGTATTTCCTGCGTGATACTCAGGTCAAGGCACCCTCAGGCGGATGGCGTCATCTGACCAGTTCGGAAATTGAATCTCTGGTCAAGAATGACAATACGGCCATGAGCTGGGATACAATCATGGTCAGTGGCGAATTTGACCCTTCTATGGTCAAGAACAACAAGTTCTACGGTTTTGTCCGTCTTGGCAGAATATCATCCAATGGCTTGCAGTATCATGACCTGCGTCTTTCTTGTGGCATTACCAACAGCTCCATTCATTCGTGCGATATAGGTGACGATTGCGCCATCCACAATGTCCATTACCTTTCGCATTATATAATAGGTGACCGTTGCATGCTGTTCAATATTCAGGAAATGTCATGTACTGATCATGCCAAGTTCGGAAACGGCATAGTCAAGGACGGTGAAGATGAGAGCGTGCGCGTATGGATGGAACTGATGAATGAGACCGGTTGCCGTAGAATACTTCCGTTTGACGGAATGATAGCTGCCGATGCCTATATGTGGGCCAAGTTCATTGATGACCGCAAACTGCAGGACCGTCTGAAGTCAATAACCCAGAGCACTTTCGATTCCAGACGCGGTTTCTACGGAACAGTAGGGAACGGATGCGTCATTAAGAATTCCTGCATAATCAAGGATGTGAAGATAGGCAACTGCTGCTATATTAAAGGGGCAAGCAAACTTAAGAATCTCACAATCAATTCCAGTGACAAGGAACCTTCGCAGATTGGCGAGAACGTTGTGCTGGTAAATGGTATTGTAGGCTACGGCTGCCGCATTTTCTATTCGGTCATTGCCGTCAGGTTCGTGCTTGGAAGTAACAGCAATCTGAAGTACGGGGCACGTCTTATGAATTCGTTTATGGGAGACAACAGCACCATATCATGCTGCGAGGTTCTCAATAACCTGATATTCCCGGCCCATGAACAGCATCATAACAACTCGTTCCTTGTAGCCAGTGTACTTAAGGGACAAACCAATATGGCTGCCGGTGCAACCATCGGATCCAATCATAACAGCCGTACCAATGACAATGAGATTGAGGCCGGGCGTGGATTCTGGCCGGGACTTTGTGCAAGCGTAAAGCATTCATGCAAGTTTGCCAGCTTCACCATGCTGGCAAAGGGTGCTTATCCGGCAGAGATGATCAATCCGTTCCCGTTCGCACTGCTGAGTAATGACGAAACCCATGGGGAACTGCACGTTGTTCCTGCTTTTTCATGGCTCTACAATATGTTTGCCATGGCAAGAAACAACTGGAAGTACGCAAACCGTGACGCCCGTGTTTTCAAGGTACAGAATATAGAATTCGATGCTTATGCTCCGGATTCTATTGAAGAGGCTATTGAGGCCCGCAAACTTCTTGATGCATGGACGGCAAAGGCGTGGATGAGAAAGAATGGACAGAATCCGGATGGCGTTTCGACAGACGATCTTATAGAGATTGGACGTAATCTGCTGAACGGGCCGGCAAGTGAAGTTGCAGGTCTGGAGGTCTTTGGCGAGGATATGGAGAAATCAAAGCGCAAAGTCCGTATTCTCAAACCATACGAGGCATATCACGCATACGGTGACATGATTGTCTATTATGCTGTGCGTAATATATCGGCTTATCTCCATGAGAATCCGGACAAGGATTTCGAATCCATTTCCAGACAGTTTGACGGAGACCGCAAGCGTGCCTGGTTCAATCTGGGCGGTCAGCTCATGTCGGTCGATGATCTGGAGGAACTGAAGAACGACATCAAGAACGGTACTGTCAACTCCTGGAAGGAGATACATCACAGATATACCGAAATCTGGAAACGTTATCCTCAGGATAAGTTGCGTCATGCTTATCTGTCTCTCAAGCATCTTCTTAAACTTGATACATTTACTTCTGAAGACTGGATGGATGTTCTGAACCGCGGAATTGAGATACAGAATTATGTCATGAGTCAGGTATATGAGACCAGGAAGAAGGATTATGATAACAAGTTCCGTCAGGCAACTTTCAACAGCCGTGAGGAGATGATTGCCGCATGGGGTGAACTTGACGGGAACAGCTTCATATTACAGCAGAGAGAGGAAACGAAGGAGTTCATTGAAAGGATACAGAACCTCAAGAAACTGCTTGATAAATAAATGAATATGTAATCTTAAATTATACCGATATGAATCTTAAGGAGAAAAAGTATGCCCAGTATGCGCTGGTGCAGGAAATGATGGATACTGTTGATACAGTGGAGAAGTTCGATGCTTCATGCACCAGGGAAATAGCCGCTCAGGTAAGCCGTGCCGGCAGAGTGTTCTTTACAGGCGAGGGCTCGAGCCGTATTTTCCCTGCCAAAAACTCCCTGCGCAAAAGCAAACGTTGGGGATTGGATCTGAATGCTCAGACCGATGGCTCATGGCAGTCAAGGGAATATGATCTGAGCAAGTTCGCGGTGTTCTTCGCATCGAATTCCGGCCGTACCAAGGAGGTCACGCTTCTGGCCAGGAAACTCATGGAGCAGGGTAATCCGCTCCGATTCGGACTTACTGCCAATCAGGACACCATCCTTTCAAAATACTGCGCTTCCACACATGTGCTGAACTGCGGATGGGAACAGGCCGTTGCAGCTACCAAGAGCGTTGTGGAACAGGCTCTTTACTATGAGTCGGTACTTTGGAACATTGCCGGAAAGGATGTGAAGGAAGCTCTTTCCGCACTTCCTGAAAAGATTGAAAAGGCGCTTACACTTGATATTCCATCGGAGATTGTCGAGTGGGTGAAGAATGCCGAGACCATCTATTTTGCCGGATACAATGATGGTGTGGCCGAAGAGCTTACCCTCAAGACCAACGAGATTACCCGCCGCAAATCGGACTTCCTTGAAGGAACATACGCACTTCACGGAATTGAAGAGGTCATGAAGGAGGGTGACATTATTTTCTGGGTCGATCCAATTCCTGATGAATATGAAAAGATCCAGGAATGTCTGGTCAAGGGTGCCGGAGTCAAGGTCGTTGCCATTGCTGACCACGACACACCGTTCCTGACCATCAGGACACCGGAGGCTGGGGATTTCAATCCTTACGTCTATCTGTGTGCCGGATGGAATGTACTGGTTGAGATAGGCATTGCTACCGGCATGGATCTTGACCATCCTAACCGTGCGCGCAAGGTTGGCAATGAGATAACCGAATAATCGTTACCGGGCAGTCCCCTGTTCGGCAGTCTCCAGTGCAATGCGCTGGCGAGGCAGATCTACATCAAGGACCCTGACCATGAGCTGTTGTCCTATGGACACGACCTGGGTGGGGTCCTTTACGTATTTGCCGGGACACAGTCTTGATATGTGAATGAGGCCTTTCACGTGCACACCGACATCGACGAAAGCTCCGAAGTTGGTGACGTTGCTTACAATGCCGGGCAGTTCCATTCCCGGATGCAGGTCTTCAATGGTGTGTACCTGGCTTGAGAATTCGAATTTCCTGAGCGGACCGCGAGGGTCACGTCCGGGCTTTTCGAGTTCAGCCATTATGTCTGTCAGGGTGGGGATTCCGGTCTTGTCGGTGACATAGCGCTGTATGTCGATCCTGTCCCTGAGTTCCTTTGATTCAATGAGGTCCTCTACGCTGCAGCCCAGATCGGCAGCCATCTTCTCAACTACGGAATAGCTTTCCGGGTGTACGGCCGAATTGTCAAGCGGCTGGCTGCTGCCTGGTATGCGCAGGAATCCTGCTGCCTGCTCAAAGGCCTTCGGTCCCAGACGCGGCACATCAAGCAGTTGGCGGCGGTTGCGGAAAGGCCCGTTCTTGCTGCGGTATTCCACAATGTTATGGGCCAGTGTGGGTCCCAGTCCGCTGATGTATGACAGCAGATGGGTGCTGGCGGTGTTCACGTTGACTCCCACGCGGTTGACACAGCTCACCACAGTCTGGTCCAGTGAATGCTTGAGTCCTGTCTGGCTCACGTCCTTCTGGTACTGTCCGACTCCGATGGACGAAGGATCAATCTTGACCAGTTCGGCCAGAGGATCCATGAGACGCCGGCCTATGGAAACAGCTCCGCGTACGGTCACGTCATAATCGGGGAATTCGTCACGTGCGGTTTTGGAAGCCGAATAAATGGAAGCGCCGTCCTCATTGACACTGAACACCTGAACAGAACGCGGAATATGCAGCTTCTGCACGAATTCCATTGTCTCGCGTCCTGCGGTGCCGTTCCCGATGGCTATGGCTTCAATATGGTATTGTTCTACAAGCGTTTCGATTTTGGCCGATGCCTGACGTGTCTGGCTGACCGGTGGGTGAGGGAATATGGCTTCGTTGTGCAGCAGGTCCCCCTGTGGACTGAGACACACCACCTTGCAACCGGTGCGGAATCCCGGGTCAATGCCCATTACGGCCTTTTCGCCAAGTGGTGAGGCCATAAGGAGCTGTTCCAGGTTGCGTGCAAAGATGCCTATGGCTTCGGCATCGGCCTTCTCCTTTGAAGCGGCGGCGAACTCGTTTTCAATCGATGGCTGGAGCAGACGGTAGTAACTGTCGTGTACGGCATCGTCAACGCACTGCGACACAGGCGACTTGCCGCGGACATATCGTTTGGCCAGAGAGTCCGATGCCCGTTCGTCATCTATGTCCAGTGAAACCCTGAGCAGTCCTTCCTGCTCACCACGGCGCATGGCCAGCAGACGGTGTGAGGCGCATCGTGACAGTGGTTCGGAGAAATCGAACCAGTCACGGAACTTCTGCGCATCGGCCTCCTTGCCGCGTATGAGACGGCTGGTTATGCGCGCTTCGCGGCGGTATGCACTGCGTACCAGATTGCGTGCGCTCTCATCAAGAGATACACGCTGTGCGATTATGTCCATGGCTCCGTTGAGCGCGGCTTCGGTATCGTCAACGCCTTTTTCGGGACTGACGTATTTTGCGGCTTCCTTTTCAAGCGGAATGTACTGGTTCTGCTTTTCCAGAAAATCGGCCAGGGGTTCGAGTCCCTGTTCCATGGCAATGTCGGCGCGTGTCTTGCGGTGGGGCTTGTATGGGGCATAGATGTCTTCGAGCTGGGTGGCATCCCAGCAGTCCAGAATGCGCTGCCGCAGTTCGGGCGTAAGCTTGTCCTGACTTTCAATCGTTGACAGTATCGTGTCCTTGCGCGATGACATTTCATCAAGCTGTTCCAGCAGATCGCTGACTGCAGTCACCTGAACTTCGTCCATGCCAAGGGTCGATTCCTTGCGGTATCTGCTAATGAAAGGTATGGTGGCTCCGGAATCGAGCAGTTTCACACAATTCTCCACCTGACTGGCGCGCAGGCCGGTGCGGCGGACTATAATCGGTAAGTATTGGGCATTCATACTGCAAAGATATGTTGAAAACTTTGTGAATTTGATATATGAAATGAGTTTCCTATTGTTTATCTTTGCCTGAAAGTGAGGGAAAATCTGTACTGTGAAAACTACCTCATTGAAACAAAAGCAATAATATATGGCAAAAAAGGACAATCCGGCAGGCGAAGGCCTCCAGAATGCTGCTCTGAGCGAGAAGCCCAAGGCGCTTCAGGCCGCCACAGACAAGATTGAGAAGAGTTTCGGAAAGGGCTCCATCATGAAGCTTGGCGACGACAGTGTTGAAAACGTCGATGTGATTTCGACCGGTTCCATAGGGCTCAATGCCGCACTCGGCGTGGGCGGCTATCCGCGTGGAAGGATAATTGAAATCTACGGTCCGGAATCATCGGGTAAGACCACCCTGGCAATCCATGCAATCGCACAGGCTCAGAAGAACGGTGGCATAGCCGCCTTCATTGACGCAGAGCACGCTTTTGACCGTTTTTATGCAGCCAAGCTTGGCGTTGACATTGACAACCTGTGGATTTCCCAGCCAGACTGCGGTGAACAGGCCCTTGAGATAGCCGAACAGCTTATCCGTTCAAGCGCAATAGACATCATTGTGATAGACTCGGTTGCAGCCCTCACCCCGAAGGCTGAAATAGAGGGCGACATGGGTGACAACAAGGTGGGTCTGCAGGCACGCCTCATGTCACAGGCATTGCGCAAGCTGACCGCTGCAATCAACAAGACCAACACCACCTGTATCTTCATCAACCAGCTGCGTGAGAAGATAGGAATCATGTTCGGCAATCCTGAAACGACGACAGGCGGTAACGCCCTGAAATTCTACGCATCGGTCCGTCTGGATATTCGCCGGGTGACCCAGCTCAAGGATGGTGACAACGTGATCGGTAATCAGGTACGCGTAAAGGTTGTCAAGAACAAGGTGGCACCCCCATTCCGTAAGGCCGAGTTCGATATCATGTTCGGAGAGGGCATTTCAAAGAGCGGCGAAATCGTTGACCTGGGCGTTGAGTACGGCATCATCAAGAAGAGCGGTTCTTGGTTCAGCTACGGCGAAACACGTCTTGCTCAGGGCCGTGATGCGGTG
>JAZUEH010000056.1:0-20573 GCA_045640065.1 Bacteroidaceae bacterium | reverse complement strand
CACTAAGATCCTGTATGCATTGTCTAAGAAAAACGGCCGTATCAAGCCGCATAACATGTATTCGTCGGTCATAGCCAGCGCCATTACCATCGGTATGGGCGGATCGGTCGGAGCCGAATCGCCTATTGTGCTGACAGGCTCAGCCATAGGTTCCAATATAGGCCGTATGTTCAACATGGAGCACAGGACTCTTATGCTGCTGGTGGGCTGCGGCTCGGCAGGTGCCATTGCCGGTATCTTCAAGGCACCTATAGCGGGACTTGTATTCGTCCTTGAAGTGCTGATGTTCGATTTGAGCATGGGCTCCCTCATGCCGCTTCTGGTGTCATCGGTCACGGCGGCCACCCTGTCATATGTCATGACCGGAACCGATGCCATGTTTTCGTTCGCATCGGCCCATGAGTTCAGCCTGTCACGCATTCCGTATGCACTGCTGTTCGGAGTCGTGGCGGGAGTGGTGTCCCTGTATTTCTCGCAGACCATGCATTGGCTTGAAACATGGTTCTCAAAATTCAAGAATCCCATGTCGAAGTTTGCCATAGGGGCACTTATGCTGAGTGTTCTCATCTTCCTTTTTCCATCATTGTATGGTGAGGGTTATGATGCAATCAATGACATTCTCGACATAAACCGTAATACCGGCCGTGTCATGGAGGGCTCGCTTTTCGAATCGGGCAACCACCTTATATTGTATCTTGTTCTGATCATTCTGACCAAGGTCTTCGCTTCCACGGCCACCAATGCCGGCGGCGGATGCGGCGGTATTTTCGCTCCCAGTCTGTTTCTGGGCTGTATTACGGGATTCGTTTTCGGTGAACTTGTCAACAGTTTCATTCCCGGTGCCGATCTCTCGGCACAGAATTTTGCCCTGTTCGGCATGGCGGGACTCATGTCCGGCATCATGCATGCGCCTCTGACCGGCGTGTTCCTGATAGCCGAACTGACCGGCGGATATTCCATGTTTCTGCCACTCATGATTGTGTCAACCGTATCATATCTGACAGTCCGCCTGTTCCAACCGCATTCCATCTACTCCATGCGTCTGGCCCAGAAGGGTGAGCTGCTCACTCATCACAAGGACCAGTCAGTGCTGCTGCTCATGAAGATGGACAGCGTGGTTGAAAAGGATTTCGTGCCGGTCAGCCCTGATATGGATATGGGACAGCTGGTGGGCGAGATTGCCCGTTCCAAACGAAACCTGTTCCCGGTTCTTGACAGTGAAGAACGTCTGGTCGGTGTGGTCAGCCTGGAAAGCATCCGCAACATCATGTTCCGTCAGGAACTGTACCATCGTGTCCTGGTACGCAAACTCATGGAAATGCCGCCGGCACGTTTGTCTGTGAACGATTCCATGGATACCGTAATGAAGAAATTTGACGAGACCGGTGCGTGGAATCTTCCGGTTGAGGATGAACAGGGACGATATGTGGGATTCGTATCAAAATCAAAGATATTCGGCTCGTACAGAAGCGTGTTGCTTGAACTTTCAGAGGAATGATTATGGATATTAAGGATTTGAGGATAGTGTTCATGGGAACCCCCGAGTTTGCAGAGACCTGTCTGCGCAGTCTGGTAGAATACGGCTGCAATGTCGTTGCAGTTGTGACTATGCCGGACAAGCCGATAGGACGTCATGGCAGTGTGTTGCAGAGCAGTCCGGTAAAGAAATATGCTATGGAAGCCGGAATACCTGTACTTCAGCCGGAACGTCTCAAGGATCCGGACTTTCTGGAGCAACTTGCCTCATACCGGGCACAGCTTCAGATTGTTGTCGCTTTCCGCATGCTTCCGGAACAGGTGTGGAACATGCCGCCCATGGGAACGTTCAACCTGCATGCGTCATTGTTGCCACAGTACAGGGGCGCGGCTCCAATCAATTGGGCAATCATCAACGGTGACCGCGAAACGGGTGTTACCACATTCTTCCTTAAACACGAAATAGATACAGGTGACATTATCCATAGGGAATCCTTGCCAATTCTGGATTCTGACAACGCCGGGACTCTTCACGACAAACTCATGGAACTTGGCTCGAAACTGTGCTGTCGTACGGTCCAGGATATTCTTGACGGTAACGTCCATCCTGTAAGCCAATGCGAAATACCGCAGGACGAACTACGTCCGGCTCCCAAAATCTTCAAGGAAACATGTCGTATTGACTGGAATATGCCTGCCAGACGTGTGTTTGACTTCATACGTGGAATGTCACCGTATCCGGCCGCCTGGACCTCTCTTGAAGATATTGACGGCAACACTCAGGACTTTAAGATATTCAGCGTTTCAGAAACGGGAAAGTCGTTCGGGGAACCGGGCACGGTACATACAGACGGCCGCAGGAAAATCGAGGTGGTATGTGGTGACGGAAATGCCGTTTCACTTCATGAGGTACAGATCGCGGGCCGTCGCAGGATGTCCGTTCAGGATTTCCTTTGCGGGAGTTCCATCTGTGAAGGATACCATATGAAATGATTTCCAATGTGTTCCAATTGTTAAATTATTGTTTTTATTTGCAAATATTGATTTTGTGTCAGTATATTTGCAACCCAAACTATAATTATTCATCTAAAAGCAAGTGCCTATCGACTGAACATTACTCCAAGAACAAGAAGTAATAGCAGTAATGGAAAATTTGAATCAAATGACTGACGACATGTTGGTCGGTCTGTATTCAAGCGGTAATGCAAAGGCATTTGATGTCCTTCTGGATCGTTATAAAGACAAGTTGTACGCGTACATCAGTTTTGTTGTACGTGACACCCAGCTTGCAGAGGATATCTTTCAGGAAACATTTCTGAAGGCAATTGTCACTCTGCAGAAAGGCTCTTACATCAGCAACGGCAAATTCGGCGCATGGATTACCAGAATAGCTCACAATCTCATTATGGACAGTTTCCGTCAGGACAGAAGTGAGAATACGGTGAGCAGGGAGTCCGATGAACGTGACTGTCTCAATGATTCCCGTTTTTCCGATCCCACGGTTGAAGACTGCATGATAAATGACCAGACCCTGGCCGATGTGCGTGCTCTTGTGGATATGCTTCCTGACAACCAGCGTGAAGTGGTCTTTATGAGATATTATCAGGATATGAGCTTCAATGAGATTGCTGTTGCAACCGGAGTTTCCATCAATACTGCGCTTGGGCGTATGCGTTATGCAATACTTAATATGAGACGCATGGTCACCCAGAAAAACGTTTCCCTTAATCTTTTGTAAGCGTGTAAGCGTTATTTTTTGTAAAACAATTGCTCATCTATATACTATTCTGCTTAAGTTTGCGTTGAAATAGCAAACAAATTAAACAGACAGCCTATGGATGAGACTTCTACTTCTGCTTGCTCTTCTTTTGTATCGGAAAAAATGTTACGCGCCGCACTTAGGGGCGTTTCATATGGAACACCGTCAGAAAGAACGTTGGGATTCATCAGAGAAGTCGCCCGTGGACTGCTTGTAACAGCAAATACAGTTCAGTAATGGGTACCATTGTATCTCCGTCACTTCTGTCGGCCAATTTTGCCAACCTGTCGGCTGACATTGAGATGATTAACCGCAGTCAGGCCGACTGGCTGCATCTTGACATCATGGACGGCGTGTTCGTTCCGAACATTTCATTCGGCTTTCCTGTTATCGAATCGGTGGCGCGTCTCTCGGCCAAACCGCTTGATGTCCATCTCATGATTGTACAGCCGGAGAAGTTCATCCGTCGTTTCGCTGATCTTGGAGTGATGAGTCTGAATGTCCATTATGAGGCATGTACACACCTTCACAGGACAATCCATGAAATTAAGGAAAATGGAATGAAAGCTGCCGTAACCCTCAATCCTTCAACGCCGGTCTGCATGCTTGATGACATTATTCAGGATGTCGATATGGTGCTCCTCATGACTGTCAATCCCGGATTCGGCGGACAGAGGTTCATTGAGCATTCCATTGAAAAGGTTCGTCAGATGCGGGAACTCATTGACCGTCGGTTGGCTCATGCCCTGATTCAGGTCGATGGAGGCGTGAACTTCGAGACAGCTCCGCGTCTGGTTGCTGCCGGAGTTGATGTCCTGGTGTCTGGAAATACAGTATTCTCGGCTTCTGACCCTGAAGAGGCAATCCTTAAACTCAAACAGATGTGACTGAAACGTGAAACTGTCTGACTGGCCCTCCCTGAGGCTGGTCATCCCCTTGGCCGGAGGCATAATATTATCTGATACCATTCAAGACACAGCATCATTATCGCGGTATGTCTTGTCTGTGGCAGTGCCGGTCCTGACGCTGACTCTTGTTTCCTATCTGTATGGAGGACGTCAGGCGAAATTGTTCGGCGCAGGTACGATGCTGTCCTTTTTCCTGATAGGAGCATGGTCGTATGGTTCGTATTCTGCAAAAGTCCATGTCGGGTGGGCACAGGATGATAATGCCTGGTGGGGTTATGTTACAGACTGGCCGCAGGAAAAACCACGCAGTTACAGGATTGACGTTTCGCTTGGTAATACGGACGTATTCGGCCGAAACGTGATTCTTTATGTTCCGAAGGACAGCATCGCTGAAACGCTTGAACCGGGAATGTGCATCGCGTTCAAAGGGATTATCAGGAAACCTGAAAATGACGGTTCTCTGGATTTTGATTACGCCAGATATCTATACAGACATGATGTGTCCGGTACGCTCTGGGTGCGTTCTGACAGGTGGCAACCTGTGGATGATGTCAGGTCGGGAACAATCGGAATCCGTTCCGCCCGACTCAGACGTCAGATGATTTCAAAACTGGCGGAATGGGGATTGAAAGGGAATGTGCTTGCGGTAGTCGGAGCTGTGTCTCTTGGCGAAAAACGCAATCTTGACAGCAGTCTGAAACAGATCTATTCCAGTTCTGGTGCCAGTCATGTCCTGGCTGTCTCCGGTCTTCACGTGGGAATATTGTTCTGGCTTCTGGGCATGCTGCTGCCCAGACAATTGTTCCCGTTCCGTTTCCGATGGATACGCGAACTGGTTATCATGGCTGTTCTATGGGCGTATGCAGTTGCCATCGGTCTTCCACTTTCAATAACTCGCTCTCTGATAATGTTTTCCATGCTGTCGTTCTGCAGCTCTGTCGGGCGTGACAGTTCATCGGTCAATACTCTGAGTTTGGCGGCAATGATTATTCTGCTCATAGAACCGCAAAGTCTGTTTGATGTCGGATTCCAGCTGTCTTTCTGCGCTGTTCTGGGAATCCTTCTCTTCGAGCCGCTTCTGTACGGTCTGGTTAAAACACGGACCTCTGTCGGGGAATATGTCTGGGGCATAGTCTGTGTGTCGCTTGCTGCACAGATAGGAACCGCACCGCTTGTCATGTACAGTTTCGGGACATTCTCAACATATTTCCTTATCACAAATCTGCTGGTCATTCCGATAATGTTTCTGGTCGTATGTCTGTCAATGATCGTCTGGGTGACAGGCTGGTTCGACATATCCAGGATACTGACAGTGAAACTGCTTACTTTCCTGATAGACTTTGAGAATGCCTGTCTGGAACGGATCGTAAGTCTGCCGGATTCGGTTATGAATATTGACTTTGACAGTCCGCTGCAGGTGTGGGCCATCTATTTGATCATTCTGACGGTCTGGCTCTGGATAAAGGAGAAACGTTCTACAAGACTGGTCCATGGTCTGATGGGGCTGGCGGCGATTGAAATGTTGCTTACGGTTCAAAACTTTGCCGTTTGAATGATAATGAGTATTTTTGCTCGATAAACATAAACGCAATGTTTGAAAACGTCTTTTCTCAGGCCGATGTCCAGGATTTCAAAGTCTGGATGGATTGGGCGGAACGATATGTGATTCTGACTCATATTGGTCCTGACGGTGATGCCATAGGATCGTCTTTGGCATTGTGCAACTACTTGAAAGACAATGGAAAAGAGGCGATTGTCATTACCCCGGACCGTGCTCCTGATTTCCTTGCATGGATGCCTGGATTCGAGAATGTCATGGTATTTTCCGAATCGCAGGATGAATGCGCCCAACTTGTGGATCGGGCAGATGTCATCTGCTGTCTTGATTTCAATGAAATAGGGCGTATAGAGAAGGTCGCATCCAGTTTCCTGTTCTCAAAAGCCATGAAGATGATGCTTGACCATCATCCGTTCCCGGGCCCGAATTGGAATCTTGTGCTCTCGCATCCTGAAGCATCATCAACATCGGAACTCGTTTTCCATCTGCTTTGTGCATTGGGAGATTTCCGTAGCATTACTACTGACATTGCGACCTGCATCTATACCGGAATCATGACCGATACCGGATGCTTTGCCTATAGCAGCAGCAGTCCGTCACTTTTCTTCATAGTGGGACGTCTTCTTGAGACAGGAATAGATAAGGATGCCATTTACCGTCGCGTTTTCTACAGCCATTCCGAAGGTCACATTCGTCTGCACGGCTATGCCATGTGCGACAAACTGGAGGTTGTTGAAAGGGCGTCGACTGCGCTTATTGCACTTTCCGATACTGAAATGAAGCGATTTGGCAGCAAGAAGGGGGATACGGAGGGCATTGTGAATATTCCGCTTCAGATTCTCGGTGTGAAGATGTCGGTTTTCCTGCGTGAGGACAGACAACGGGGACTGATACGCCTGTCCGTACGGTCAGTCGGCAATATCCCTTGCAACCGTTTTGCCAGCGACTTCTTTTCCGGTGGAGGGCATATGAATGCTGCCGGAGGAGAATTCTACGGTTCTCTTGAAGATGCCGTGGCGCGTTTCCGTTATGGAATTGAGCAGTGGTCCAAGTCCGATGATCCAACCATAAGTCAATTGTTCAAAAACAAACACTCATAAAAATGAAGAGATTCTACCTGATTGCAGCCATAGCGGCATTTTTTGCCGTGCAGCTCGTGTCATGTGATGACGAGGAGACATACGCTGAACAGAAGGAACGTGAGGCCAGGCAGATAAATGCATATCTGGCTGAACATGATATAGATGTGATTTCTCTTGATGAATTCCTCAGGGATACCATTACCGACAATCCTGAAACCGGTCCTGATTTTTCAAGGAACGAGTACGTCCTGTTTTCAGACAGAGGCGTATATATGCAGATTGTCCGTCGCGGTCAGGGACGCGAAATGAAAAGCGGAGAGCTGTGGAATCTCAATGCCCGTTATGTTGAGACATACGTGGGTACAGGCGATACCATGACCATGAATCTGTTTCAGGATAGTGCCGACAAACTTTATATAAAGCGTACTGGTGACAACTATACTGCGTCATTCACATCGGGTATCATGGCATCGGCCTACGGCAATACCGTCCCAAATTCGTGGATTATGGTCTTCCCTTATATCAGACCGGGCTTTCTGAACGGAGAGTCATCGGCCAGGGTCCGTATAATCTCCCCGCATAATGAAGGCACCAGAACTGCCGCACAGAGTGTTTATCCGGCTTTTTATGAAATCAATATAAGTACAGAAAAATGGCAATGATCAAGTCAATCTCCGGTCTTCGCGGAGAAATTGGCGGTGCGGCCGGCAATGGCCTGACTCCGCTTGATATAGTCAAGTTCACATCGGCATATGCCACATTCATACGTCGTTGCAATCCGGCAGCCAAGCACATTGTTGTCGGTCGTGATGCACGTCTGTCGGGCGAAATGGTTCGTCAAGTGGTTTGTGGAACCCTGATGGGAATGGGATTTGACGTGACCGACATAGGTCTGGCTTCGACTCCCACAACGGAGTTGGCCGTGACCTGGCTGAAGGCCGATGGCGGTCTCATCCTTACGGCTAGTCATAATCCACGTCATTGGAATGCTCTGAAACTGCTCAATGAAAAGGGTGAATTCCTGAGCGCTACCGATGGAAATCAGGTCCTGGCAATAGCTGAAAGCGAGGACTTTGAGTATGCCACAGTCGATAATCTGGGGCACTATACCCGTGACGACAGCATGAACAGCCGTCATATCCAGTCTGTCATGGATCTGGCTCTGGTTGATGTCGAAGCCATCCGCAAGGCAGGGTTCAGCGTGGCCATTGACTGCGTTAACTCAGTGGGTGGCCTGATTCTTCCCGAACTGCTTGAAAAGCTTGGCGTCAGGAGCGTTAAGAAACTCTATTGTGAACCAACGGGCGATTTCCAGCATAATCCGGAGCCTCTTGAAAAGAACCTTTCCGACATAATGGGACTGATGAAACAGGGTGGTCATGATGTGGCTTTCGTGGTTGATCCCGATGTTGACCGTCTGGCATTCATTGACGAGAACGGCTGCATGTACGGTGAGGAATACACTCTTGTCACAGTTGCTGATTACGTACTCAGGCATACTCCCGGCAATACCGTGTCAAATCTGAGTTCAACCCGCGCCCTGGCTGATGTGACACGTTCATACGGCTGTGAATACAATGCTGCTGCAGTGGGTGAGGTCAATGTGACCACCAAGATGAAGGAAACAGGTGCCGTTATCGGTGGTGAGGGCAATGGAGGCGTAATCTATCCTGAACTGCATTACGGTCGTGATGCTCTTGTGGGCATAGCTCTGTTCCTGAGCCATCTGGCACATACGGGATTGAAAGTCAGTGAACTGCGCAAGACATATCCGGAGTATTTCATAGCAAAGAACCGCATAGACCTGAAACCTGGAACTGATGTCGATGCAATTCTTCAGAAGGTAAAGGGCATATATTCGGACCAGAAGGTCAATGACATAGATGGTGTCAAGATAGATTTTCCCGACAAGTGGGTGCATCTGCGCAAGAGCAATACCGAACCCATAATCCGCGTGTATTCCGAAGCGCATTCCATGGCCGAGGCCGATGAAATAGGCCAGGCAGTCATGAAGGTCATTGAAAAAATGATCTGAGTGTTGCGGTGATCATACAAACAGCGAACTGATTGTCCCGTCACTGACGAACCATTGTTCTTCAGGGATGATCAGGTTGCCGTCGGCAAGTTCCAGAAGACCGGCCTTCAACAAAGGGCCGGCTTCCTTTTCCAGTCTCGTCAGTTCAGCCTGCCCGAAACGTTCTGCATGTTTCTGTAAATCAAGTCCTGCGGAGGTTCTGAGTGAAAGCATTATGCTTTCGTTTACGGTGTCGTCTTCTGTCAGCACTTCGCTTTCAACAATACTGGTCTTCTCCAGTTCTGAAGGGGATACCTTCTCTGTTTCTGACATGTACAGCTCCAGGTTAGAGACGTTCCACCTGCGACGGCAGCCATCGAACGAGTGGGCTGAAGGTCCGATGCCAAGATAAGGAGTGCCGTTCCAATAATTGCTGTTGTGGCGAGAATGAAAACCTGGCTTGCAGAAATTCGATATTTCGTAGTGCTCGAAGCCGTGGTTGTTGAGATGGTCGCACATGGCCAGATACATGTCCCGGCACAGATCATCATCGGCAGGGACAACACGGTCCTGCTGCTTGAGTTTCCAAAGCGGTGAACCTTCCTCAAATGACAGACAGTACGAAGATATGTGCTGTATGTCAAGTCTTGTCGCGGTTTCAAGGTCATGGCGCTGTATTTCCAATGTCTGGCCGGGCAGACCGTACATGAGGTCTATGCTGATGTTGTCAAATCCGGCATTCTTGCAATTGATGACAGCTTCAATCGCTCTGGAACAGTCATGACGGCGGCCAAGAAAAGTCAGAATAGGGTCATTGAACGTCTGGATGCCCATACTTATGCGGTTGAACCCTATGCAGCGCAGGTCTGCAGCGTATTGTGCGCTCAGGTCATCGGGGTTGCACTCGATGGTCATCTCATTTACATTGCCGTGTGTTATGGCAATTGTGGCTTCAACAATCTGTTCGAGTTGTGTAAACGACAGACATGATGGGGTGCCACCTCCCAAATAAACGGTAAATGGTGCCTGATCTGTGATTTCATGACCGCGCAGCTCCAGCTCACGGCATACGCAGTCGGTGTAGTGCTGCATGGCATCGGCCTTGAGGGTGGAGTAGAATGCACAGTATATGCAGCGTTTTCTACAGAAAGGGATATGTATGTAAATGCCTGCCATCTGGAAGTGCAAAGTACGGCCTTATACGGCAACTCTCAAAATATAAAGAGGAAATGTTTGCGGTTTTACCTATTATTAATAAATTTGCATGCTCCAAAAAAATTGGGGCATACTGTCGATTTATCAATAACAAACCATATGAAGAATTACTCAACACAGGACATCCGGAATATCGCTATCATGGGCGGTTCCGGATCAGGTAAAACCACTCTTTCAGAGAGCATCCTTTTCGAAGCCGGCGTCATCAAGCGTCGTGGTACAGTCAACCAGAAGAATACCGTAAGCGACACTGCAGCAGTGGAGCTTGAATACGGCTATTCAGTCTATTCAACCGTATTTTCAGTGGAACTTGCAGGCAAGAAGTTCAACTTCTTCGACTGCCCGGGTTCTGATGACTTCTCAGGTCAGGCCGTTACCGCTCTGAACATCTGTGATTCGGCCGTCATTCTTGTTAACGGTGCCCGTGGTGTTGATGTAGGTGTCATCAACAGTTACCGTCTTGTAAAGAAACTGAACAAGCCCGCATTCTTCCTGATCAACCATGTTGACAGCGACAAGTGCGAATATGACAGTGTAGTCGAGCAGATCCGTTCAACATTCGGAACTACTTGCGTTCCTATCCAGTTCCCGGAGCAGGCAGGGCCTTCATTCAAGAGCATCATTGACGTTCTGCTGAACCAGAAGCTCACATTCACTGACGGTCAGCCGGCAAAGGCTGAGGATATCCCTGCTGCTGTAGCAGACAAGGCTCAGGCCATGCGCGATGCCATTACCGAATCGGCTGCCGAGAATGACGAAGCCCTCATGGACAAGTTCTTCGATCAGGGTGAACTTTCAACCGATGAAATCCGTCTTGGATTCCGCAAGGGTATTGAAAGCTGCGGCCTGTTCCCGATTGTCTGCTCATCGGCTTCAACCAACGTAGGTGTCAACCGTCTGGTCGAGTTCCTGGGCAATGTCGCTCCGTCACCACTGGAAGGCGCAAAGGTTCAGGATGCCAAGGGCGAAACCGTTGCTCTTGATGCAGCCGGCACATCTCTGTTCTTCTTCAAGACTTCAATGGAACCCCATATCGGTGCCGTTTCATACTTCAAGGTAATGTCAGGCAAGGCCCACGAAGGTCAGGATATGGTCAACGGTGACCGTGGCTCAAAGGAACGCGTGGCTCAGATTTTCGTAAGCCAGGGTATGGGTAACCGTATTCAGGTTCCGGAACTTATGCCCGGTGATCTTGGCTGCACCGTCAAGCTCAAGGATGTCCGTACTGGAAACACCCTGAACGAAGGCGCAGACCGCACATTCAATTTCATCAAGTATCCTAACTCAAAGTACTCCCGTGCTCTCAAGCCTGTCAATGAGGCCGATATGGAAAAGATGATGACAATCGTCAACCGTATGCGCGAGGAAGATCCGACACTGGTAGTCGAGCAGTCAAAGGAACTCCGTCAGGTTATCCTTTATGGACAGGGCGAATTCCATCTGCGTACCTTCAAGTGGTGCATTGAGAACAATGACAAGATGCAGATTGTCTTTGATGAGCCGAAGATTCCTTACCGTGAGACCATCACAAAGGCTGCACGTGCCGATTACCGTCACAAGAAGCAGTCAGGTGGTGCCGGCCAGTTTGGTGAAGTCCATCTTATCGTCGAGCCGTATGAGGATGGCAAGCCAATGCCTGAAATGTTCAAGTTCGGCAACCAGGAATTCAAGATGAGCGTCAAGGACGTTCAGGAATATCCGCTGGAGTGGGGCGGAAAGCT
The DNA here is from genome assembly GCA_045640065.1 of Bacteroidaceae bacterium. Classification (GTDB taxonomy): domain Bacteria; phylum Bacteroidota; class Bacteroidia; order Bacteroidales; family Bacteroidaceae; genus Colenecus. The sequence goes on along the minus strand of JAZUEH010000056.1, from coordinate 8,840 downwards.
CGTGTTCGTGAACAGTATCGTAGGCGGTTCTATCGATGCACGTTTCATGCCTGCTATCCTTAAGGGTATCAACCAGCGCATGGACCAGGGTCCTCTTACAGGATCATACGCACGTGACGTACGTGTCATTGTTTATGATGGTAAGATGCATCCGGTTGATTCAAATGAAATCTCATTCATCCTGGCTGGCCGTAACGCATTCAGCCTTGCATTCAAGGATGCAGGTCCAAAGATCCTGGAGCCTGTTTATGATGTTGAAGTGCTTGTTCCGTCAGAGTACATGGGTGATGTCATGAGTGACCTTCAGGGTCGTCGTGGTCTCATCATGGGTATGGAGAGCGAGGGCAACTATCAGGTTCTCAAGGCTAAGGTTCCTCTCAAGGAAATGTCAACCTACTCAACTTCACTGAGTTCAATTACCGGTGGCAGCGGTTCATTCGTAATGAGTTTTGCAAGTTACGAACTCGTTCCGACCGATGTTCAGGACAAGCTCATCAAGGAGTTCGAGGCAAAGCAGAAGGAAGAAGAATAATAACGTTAGTTGTTATTTTAATAACTAAAAAGGCGGAATTTTTGAATTCTGCCTTTTTTTTATGAAATAAGGTGGAAAAATTAAGTTAATTGTTTGGCGGGTAAATTTCATTGCATATATTTGTGATATGAAAAAGACTCTGATTTGGATATTGAGCGGAGTGATGTGCGTGTCATTTCTGCTGCTGCTGTCCCTTCAACTCAGATACATGAGGGAAATGACTACAATGCGTCAGCGCCAGTTTGATGATTCGGTCAAGCGCAGTCTGGTGGAGGTGGCTCACAATCTGGAGTTGGATGAGGCGCGCCGCTTTGTGGAAGAGGATCTTAGAGGTATGGCACAGAACCGTAGTGATGTAATACCATATGGTGGTTTTGTGGCCCAGACCCAGTCTTTTGTCTTTCAAAACGGAGAGTTCTCTTTCAGTCAGAGCATTCAGTCGGCTGTTTCTGGCGGTGTCCAGAATATCCAGCCCGTGGAAAGAAACAATGTTCAAAGCGATATGATCGAGTCTCCAACACAGACTATGCCATCGCTTCAGATGCCCCGAACACCACAACAGGAACAGAGTGACGCGGTATCCGGACGTCTGAATGATATTCAGCAACAGCTGCTACAGAGATATGCTGCCAACAGGTCACTGGTGGACGAGGTCATATATAACATGATGATTTCATCACGATCGCGTCAGCTCAGCAAACGCATTGATTACGGTATGTTGTCCGATGAACTTAACGACCAGCTCAAGAATAATGGAATAGACATACCTTTCCATTATGTGGTCACAATGACAAGCGGACGCATTCTGCACTCATGCGGTTGTGATGACTTTGATCCCAAGGTGCTGAAGAACACTTATTCCCAGACAGTTTTCCATAATGACACACCTAACAGGATGCTCGTGGTCAGAGTCTATTTTCCAACGCTTGATGAGTATATTGACCAGTCTGTCAATTTCATTCTTCCTTCCATAATATTCATTATCATTCTGATGGTGTCATTTGCAATATCGCTTGCCATAGTGCTGCGCCAGAGAAAGGTCACTGAAATGAAGAATGACTTCATCAACAATATGACACATGAATTCAAGACTCCTATATCAACCATTTCATTGGCATCGGAAATGCTCAAGGATCCGTCTCTTGCCAAATCTGAGGCCATGTTCAAGCATATTTCAGGCGTGATTGCCGATGAGACCAAACGCCTGAGTTTCCAGGTTGAGAAGGTGCTCCAGATGTCAATGTTCGAACGCCGCAGCAATACAATGAAACTTAAGGAGAAGGATGTTGATGAGCTGATCAATGGCGTGATAAGCACCTTCCGTCTCAAGGTCGAGACAGCTGGCGGTACAATAGATTCCCGTTTTGAATCGACAGATCCTTTTGCTATGGTCGATGAGATGCATTTCACCAATGTCATTTTCAATCTGCTTGACAATGCTGTCAAATATAAGCGTGAAGATGTGCCTCTGCGTCTTGAAGTGAGGACATGGAATGAACCAGAACGTTATATGGTCTGTGTGGCGGACAACGGAATAGGCATCAAACGTGAAGATCTGAAGAAGATATTTGACAAGTTCTATCGCGTCCATACCGGAAACCGTCATGATGTCAAGGGATTCGGACTCGGACTGGCATACGTGAAGAAGGTCATCATGAACCATAAGGGTCAGATACGTGCTGAAAGTGAAATTGGAAATGGAACGAAATTCATAATAACATTACCTCATAAAGACGATTAACATGGACGAAAAAGTCAACATTCTACTTTGTGAAGATGACGAGAATCTGGGTATGCTGCTCAGGGAGTATCTTCAGGCCAAGGGCTACAATGCGGAATTGTGCCCGGATGGCGATGCCGGATACAAGGCCTTCATCAAGGGCAAGTATGATATCTGCGCACTTGACGTGATGATGCCGAAAAAGGATGGTTTCACTCTTGCCAAGGAAATACGTGCCGTCAATTCGGAAATTCCAATCATGTTCCTTACCGCAAAGAACCTGAAGGAAGATGTTCTTGAAGGATTCAAGATAGGAGCCGATGACTATATCACCAAACCGTTCAGTATGGAAGAACTTACTCTGAGAATGGAAGCCATTCTTCGTCGTGTCAGAGGCAAGAAGAACCGTGAGGTCTCACTCTTCAACATAGGACGCTTCACTTTTGATTCAAAGAAGCAGATTCTTTCAATTGCTGACAAGGCTGTCAAACTGACGACCAAGGAATCTGAACTCCTGCACCTGCTCTGTCTGCATCAGAATGAAATACTGCAGCGTGACTTCGCATTGAAGTCAATTTGGATTGATGACAACTATTTCAATGCGCGCAGCATGGACGTGTATATCACAAAGTTGCGTAAGCACCTCAAGGATGATGAGTCAGTTGAAATCATCAATATCCACGGAAAGGGTTACAAACTGATAGTCCCTGAGACTGAGGAATGATGCTCTGATAACATTTTACAGAATCAGGATAAAAGTCCTGTCATCGGGTGGTTTTCAATCCCCGGGGCGGGACTTTTGTCATTTTTTGCATTGATGTTGGCTGAAATAGTGAACTCATTATTGATATTGAACAAATGACAAATTTTATCTCTGTTTAAATGTCCTTCTTTGGTGAAATAAACCAATTATACCAATATAGAAAAATGACTGGATATGACAGAGAGGTTTTTGATATGTTCATGAACCTGCTTGAAAATCATGTGACTGACAGTACCATGAGAGTGCGTGATTATTCCGATATGATGTGCATGAACCGTGGAACGCTGTTCCTTCATGTAACCCGTGTCGCAGGACTGTCGCCGATGAAAGTTATTACCGATGTGAGGATGAATCTGGCAAAGCACCTGCTGGCTCTGACTCGGTTGAATGTGGGTGAAATCGGAAGTATGGTCGGACTGGAGGACGTGCCGCATTTCTGTTTTCTTTTCCATAGACATAACGACCTTACGCCAAGCAGATTCAGAAACCTTTGGCAAAGCGGAGAACTGGATACTGCCGATGAGTCTCTGCTGGTTTATGAACTGCCTTTGGCAGATGGGACTTCGGTTAAACTGGATCTTAAGAAACTGGCACAGACAAGATGGAACTGCGCTCTTGCAGAAAAGCACTATTTGCCGTTCGATGATTTTCCGTGGCTGTGACGGTACAGCTGAATGGTGTTCCGCATGTTGTGCCAGATGGTGTACATGCCTCCGGAAACGGACAGAAGCGGATCCCAGAATGTGTAGCCCATCCAGATGCCGAACACGGTGTTCTTCTGGCCCATTGACTGACTGCCTTCAACGCGGTTGCCATAACGTGCTCCGATTATCCCTCCGGCCCAGAACTGTAACAGACAGCAGGCCAGAGAAATGAAAGCCATTTCCAGCAGAATCCACAGACTGCAATGGCTTTGGACTATGGCTTTGGTGCTTAAGGTGATGGCAAAAGTCAGGGCAAGGCTCCACAGGTAGAAGGAAATGGATGTATGACCGGCTACCCAGTCATGGAATCCTGGCATGATAAGCCGCACAGCCCATGCTGCCAGACAGGGCAGAATGAGCAGCGGAAACACTTTGGCCATGATTCTGGCAAAAGCTTGTATGAAACTGATTCCTGTTTGCGGGTACAGAAGTGGAACTGTTAGCGGAACCAGAATGGCTACGGTCAGGTTTATCATTATGGTGTACATGACCACCTGTGCCATGTCACCTCCAAGACGGCCTGTCACTACGGCGCACGATGTCGCTGTGGGACATATCATGCACAGCATGCCGGTTTCAAACAACAGACGGTTTCTGACAACCCATGCAGCCGCATGAGACTGGCTGTGCATGGCCCAGATGACAGTTGCCGAAAGCAGCAGGAATGCTGATATCTGAATGGCCAGGTTCTTGAGATGCCATCTTTTCAGAGTGAGTTGTCTTGGACTTATGCGGCAGAAGCTGATGAACAGCATAAGGAACAGAAGGCAGGGCTGGATAGAGTGGATGGCCTGCTCGATATGTGGACCTGCGGAATGAAGGAATGGCAGACGGAGGTAGATCAGATACGAGCTTATCCCTGTAATGATGCCAATGACAAGCATCCAGTCCTTTAGAAAAGATAGCAGTCTGTCCCTCATTATGAAATGGTCTATTATCTGTGCAAAGATACTTTTTATTTTTACCTTTGCCGCATATATGCGGAATACAAAACCAATCATCAGTTTCTGTTTTGTCATAATTACGGTTGCGGTCGTGATTTTGCAGTCGTGTTATGGCAGGATTGAGTATTCCACCAATCCGGAGGACCGTCTTTCGTTTTCGTGTGACACTCTGGAGCTGGACAGCGTCTTTGTCGGTGTGACATCGGTTTCGGGAATTCTGGTGGCATATAACGGCAGTGACAGGACCATACGTTTCGATGCATCGCTTTGCGGTGGAAATGACAGCCGGTTCCAGATGGCGGTTGACGGTCTTGACGGGACCTCGATAGCCGGGCTTGAGGTGGCTCCTCATGACAGCGTGGTATGTTTCGTCCGCGTCAGGCCGATCGGCGTTCCGGATTATCCTGTCTCGCAGCTTCTTGACTCGATTGCCTTCCTGCTTGAAAGCGGGGTGTCCCAGTATGTGGTTCTGAGCGCGTCTTCGGTGAATGCGGTCCGCCTTGACGGCTGCTGTATCACACAGGACACACATTTCGACGCCAGATTGCCGTATCTTATTCATGACAGTCTGTATGTGGCATCCGGAGCCTGCCTTGATATTGCTCCGGGCGCAAGACTGTATTTCCATAACGGTGCTTTTCTGAAGGCCGATGGGTGTATACTTGCTTTGGGGACCCGTGACAGTCAGATCCTTTTCGCTGGCGACCGCCTTGACCGTGTGCTCGAAGACCTTCCGTACAGTCTGCTGGATTCGCAGTGGAAGGGCATAGAACTTGGCGCGGGCAGTTTCGGAAACCGCTTTGAGAACTGCATGATACGTGGCGGAGAGTTCGGTCTGCGTGCTGACAGCTCCAATTGCGACCGGCCCAAATTCGAGCTTGTGTCCAGCATTGTCCATAATGTTACGGGCAATTGCATAGAGGCTGAAGAGAGTAGGATTACCATAGCCAACTCGCAGATTACCAATGCCGGAGAATATTGCATGGACATACATGGCGGCAGGACGGAGGTGATATTCTCGACCATTGCTTCGCTGTCGGTCTGGAATATGGGTGTGGCTGCTGTAAGTCTTGTACCCGGTGCAGCAGACACCGCTTTTGAAGGAGCAGTCTTCCGTGACTGCATAATCACCGGGAGACATGCTGACGAGTTCCTTGTATCTGATTCCGTGCTGGAAAAATATTCTGACAGGATTGACGTTTCGCATTCTCTGGTTCTGACAAAGGATACCACTCGCGCCTTTTATCATGGTGCTGTCTTTGAACAGCTGTCGTCCGACCTTTCAGGTGCCGCCAACTTCATTGACAAGTCGGTTCGCGGTTATGACAGCGTGTTTCTGCCGGATTCGCTTTCGCGTGCCCGTGGAATAGCTGACAGCTTGTCGGTTGACTGGCCGCAGGATCTCTGCGGCGCTCAAAGACCTGCCTCGGGAGCCGATGTCGGATGCTATCAGTCCTTCTTTGCCGAATAAAACAATTTAAAATCTTCATGAAAACACGTTGTCTTTTTATTTCCCTTTATGTGATTGTTGTGGGCATGCCAGTCTGGGGACAGCAGAGCATGGCGGTAATGTTCTTTAACACGGAAAACCTTTTTGATGCCGTTGACGATCCTCTGAAGAACGATGACGAATTCACACCTCAAGGTTCGTACCGCTGGACGGAAAAACGTTACTGGAACAAACTGGATGCTGTTGCCAAGGTGATTGCCGCAACAGGCGATGACGGACTGCCTGGGCTTGTGGGCCTATGCGAAGTCGAGAACGATACGGTCCTGCGGGATCTGACGGCCAGGTCGGCGCTGAAGGGCGCATCGTACCGTTATGTCATGACCGATTCCCCTGACCTGCGAGGGATAGATGTGGCTCTGCTGTACCGCCGGGGACAGTTCCGGCTTACGGCCCATGAATCCATTCCTGTCGACATAAGCGATTGCTCCGACTCCCCTACGCGTGATATCCTGCATGTGACTGGACGCATTGCAAGCGGCGACACCTTGGATATCTACGTATGTCACTGGCCTTCCCGTATAGGTGGAGAGGAAGAGACGGAACCGCGCCGCATGGTGGCCGCCCGCCAAGTCCGTCAGTCAGTTGACAGCGTCATTGCGGTCCGTTGCAAGCCATACATTATAATAATGGGTGACTTGAATGAGGGCACCGATTGCCCGGCAGTGGTTGAAGGCCTTGGCGCAAAAGGAATTGACTGTGGTTCGGATCTGCCTGATGGCGAACTGGTCACAGTGATGGACCATACCGATGGCAGCTATCGTTATCAGGGCCGATGGGACAGCTATGACCAGTTCGTGGTCTCTGCCTCGTTCCTGAATGGGTTGGGCTGCAGCAACATTGTCGATGAAAAGGTCTGGCGATTGGAGTTCATGTTGGAGGATGACAATGATTACGGAGGAAATAAGCCGCTGCGGACATTCAACGGCCGACGTTATCAGCATGGTTTTTCCGACCATCTACCCATCGGCCTTAGAATCGAATATTGATTTTTGCGTCATTTTGATTATTCACGTTGAATGATTTCCTATCTTTACGGCAATTTGAATATACTAACCGAAAAAAAATAATCAGAATGAAGAAAATTTTAATGATTGCCGCATGTGCCGTACTGGCAGTTCAGGCAAACGCCCAGAAGAACATTCCTCTGGTTTATGATCAGGAATTCACAGGCGCCAAGTATGCTGAACCGGCTTACGTTACTCCGGAAACTGCAACTGAAATCAAGTCTCTTCCGAATCCTTTCGAATTCACCGGCAGCAAGAAGCAGGTCAAGAAGTTCAAGGATTGGGAAAAGCGTCGTGCTGAAATAGTCAACGAGCTCTATCACTACGAGGTTGGCGTCAAGCCTCTGGTAGCCAGGGAGAACATCGAGGCAAGCCTTGAGAACAACACCCTGACCGTGAAGGTCACTGAGAACGGTGAGACCCTTACCCTTACGGCAAAGATCACCTATCCTGAAGGTGACGGTCCTTTCCCATTGATGATTGGCTGCAGCGGTGTCAACCTGATGCCTGCATCGTACTGGAAGGAGAACGGCATTGCCACAATGGTCTATACTTTCGGCCAGGTTATGGCCCATCAGCAGAGACGTGGCAGCGAACCCATCAACAAGCTTTATCCCGAACTGGTTGAGAACGGTGCATATTCAATGTGGCCTTGGGGCGCAAGCCGCCTTATTGACGGTCTCGAGATTGTAGGTGCCGCATCAAAGATTGACATGAAGCACATTGGTATTACAGGTTGCTCATTCGCCGGCAAGATGGCCCTGTGGTCAGCTGCATTTGACGAGCGTATTGCTCTGTGCGTAGCTCAGGAGCCGGGTGGCGGTGGTGCTGCCGCATGGCGTGTTTCTGAAATCGCTGACCCGTTCCGCGGTTCTCAGGGCGTTGAGAAACTGGGCCGTACCGACAACCACTGGTTCAAGGAATCAATGTGGGACTGGAAGGATGAGAATGTGACCAAGCTTCCTATGGACCATCACGAACTGGTTGCTCTTGTCTGCCCGCGTGCTCTCCTCGTTCTTGGCAATACCGACTACACATGGCTGTCTGACGAGGCCGGTTACGTTTCATGCGTAGCAGCCCGTGAAGTATGGAAGAAGTTCGGCATTGAAGACCGTATGGCATACTCGATTCAGGGCGGTCATGGCCACTGCGCTCTTCCAAAGAGCCAGAATCCTGAGGTTGATGCATTCATCCAGAAGTTCATGCTGGGTAAGGACGTTGATACCGACTACCGTCACATCGACGAGAAGATTAAGGCCAACCTGCCTGAGTTCGGCATTGACCTGAACGAAATGATTCCTTGGGCAAAGGAAATCAGCGGTCTGGCAAAGGACTAAACACTTAACCTACAATATCCATGAGGCCTGCTATTCATATGGCGGGCCTCATCATTTTTTGCGGAAAATGATTTGAATGATATTCTTTTTTTGAAAAAATCCGCTGAAAACTTGCAGGGTTCAAATCAGACCATTACTTTTGTGCCCGCTAATGGTACGCTTGGCGAAGCGATATCCTGAGGGAAGTTTGGGTGAGTGGCTGAAACCAGCAGTTTGCTAAACTGCCGTACGGGTAACTGTACCGGGGGTTCGAATCCCCCAGCTTCCGCCAGAGTTCCATTGCAAAAGACATAGATGGCGCTTTCATCTAACGGTTAGGATACAAG
>JAZUEH010000055.1:0-42349 GCA_045640065.1 Bacteroidaceae bacterium | reverse complement strand
TCATCTGTGAAGTGTTTCTGGCAACTTTTACTCTTAAGCTTATGAGACAATGCCAGTGCCTGCAAGCTCATCAACTCTCCATCCTGATTCTTTTCCATATAATAAGTTGGTTTGTATTCAACTTATTTCAGGGTAGGACATGGTGTTCCATGTCCTCAGACTACAGTATTCTGCAGATGGAACCGGCTGTCATTTCCGCCAGACCTTTCATTTCCAGGGAAAACATCACGGTAACCAGTTTCTGATATGGTACGTTCAACTCCACAATCAGAGTATTGATATGGACACCATGGGCTTTCTGCATAATACGTCCAAGCACTTTGGCTTCCAGTTCAGTCAGTTGCGGAAACAGCTGCTTATCTATCGGGTCGCATGGTCTCCCGACGGAATCCCATCCCATAGCCGTGACGAAATCCAGAGCCGAACATATCAGCCCTGCACGATTGTCACGAATCAGTTCGTTGCAACCTACTGAATACGGATCGCCGACACTCCCGGGAAATGCAAAGCATTCCCTGTTGTAGCTCTCAGCCATTTCGGCAGTCAGAAGTGAACCGCCTTTAGCTGCCGATTCCACTACTACCACTGCGTCACTAAGCCCTGCAATAATACGGTTACGGCGCACAAAGTTGCTCTTGATCGGCACGGTTCCCGTCTGGAACTCGGTTATGAGTCCTCCATTCTGCAGCATTCCGCACGCAGTGTCACGATTCGCCGCCGGATAGATGCGGTCAAGACCATGGGCAAGCACACCATATGTGGACATTCCGCTTGCAATGGCCTGACGGTGTGCTTCAACATCAATGCCGCTGGCCAGACCGCTGATAATTACAGCATCGGGACAAAGCTGTCCCAGTTCACTCACAAAAGTACGACACATACGCAGACCGTAGCCGGTGGCCTTCCTGGTTCCAACCACTCCAACTGTCCGTTTCGCATTCAAATTGACATTGCCCATACTGAGCAGGAATAGAGGTGCATCGTTGCAATCCAGAAGACGTGACGGATAATCGTCATCGCCAATCGTGACACATCGGATGTTGTGTTTCCGGATAAACTCAAGTTCATTGGAAACGGAAACATCATACCCGGAGTCGTTCAAAGCCTTGTTCAGGCCCTGTTCGGCTCCGGGTATGATGTCTTTTATTTCCTTGAGGTGCCTCAGTATTTCACTGGCACTCCCAAACTGGCTGTACAGGAGTCTTGCACCTGCAAGCCCGATTCCTTCTATTCTGTCCAGAAAGAGCAATGCCCGCAGTTCACTGTCAGGCATTACTTCCATTTCTTATTGATTACAGACTTCTTACAGCGTCAAGATACTTCGCAAATTCAAGGTCCTTGAGTGCCTTGGCCTTGATTGATGAATCCAGACCTACAGCCTTCTTCAGATTCTGAGCCACAGCGGCTGAATCGTTGGTACGGGCTGCAGCCACAGCGGCAAGGTACGATGTGTATGCATCGGCATTCTTGACAGCCGACAGGATCTTCTTGGCACCTGCATAGTCTTGGGTCATGATCATGGCCAAAGCCTCGGCATTGGTGTTGCTGCCCTTGAGAGCGGCAAGAGCACGTTCGTACTGGCCCTGGGCAATATACATGTTGCCGAGTGCCTGCTTGTTCTCCTGACTTTCTCCACCCTTGGCAAAATATGACTGTGCCTGTTCAGGATTACCCTGGGCAAGCAGAAGAAGACCCATGTTGGTGTTTGCCTCAGGTGCCTGGGTGTTCAGTGACATGGCCTTCTTGAACTGCTGCTGTGCAGTGGCAAGGTCACCTTCAATCATGGCAAGTTCGCCAAGGTTGTTGAATGCACGGTGATCGTTCGGGAAATAACGTGATGCAGTGGTGTAGATGGCCTTCTTCTGGGCATTGTCCTGTGTCAGGGTAGCGGCATAGAGAAGTTCGTCAACACTCAGGACCTTTGCATCGGTCTTGAAGGCATCCATGATTTCCTCATCACTGCGACCGATGATCTGATAATTCAGAGTCAGACGTGCACGGCGCAACTGTGGCAGAATGTCAGTAGCCAGATCCTGATATACAGCTGAAATGTTCTTGATTTCCGATTCACGACGTTCCGGGTCATCATACATTGAAAGAACACGCAGAATCAGGTCCTTGTCCTGGATATTCGACTTCTCGACCAGTTCCTTGAATCCTTCCCAGTCCTGTGCGGTGTACTTGGATTCGACCTGAGCATCAATCTTTGCCTTGTTGATCTCGCCCTTCATGTATTTGGCGGCATTGTCCTCACGCTGGGCAGCAAGCTTGTCATTCAGAGAAAGACCGCCATCCGGTGATGCGTATGCTGATACTTCAACGTTCTCGATGGCATAGTTCTTGGTGTCCGATGCATACTTCTTCATTGATTCCTTGAGGGCCTTGACGGCATCACTTCCGGTCTCTGACGAACGGACATTGGCCTGCTGGATAACGAACATGATGTTTGCATCCTGAGCCTGTCTGATGATACGCTGGTATGAATCGACTGACGGAGCCATATTCGCAGACATTGCGGTCTGCTTATAGAGCTGTTCGGTTGCAATTACACCATCAGCGATCTTGACCGGTGCTATTTCAACCGGTTTTCCCTTCTTGTTTGCAACGAAAGTGACAAAAAGCTCCGATGATTCCATTTCCGGCTGATAGGCAAAACTGCCGTTGTATGTGAATGAGCCTCCGTTACTGTAACTTACAACCTTATTGTTGCCGGCAACCTTTTCACCCTGAAGAGTTAAAGGTTCACCCTTGACCGAACCGCCTTCCCAACGGAGTTCCGGTATGGCAGTGCATACTACCTTCTTTGGAAAGAACTTGGCAGGAAAAGTACCGGTTACAGTGTAAGGAACCTCACCGCCCACTGCCTGGAGAATCTGAGGAGTGACGGTGTAGTAATCCTTTGACATGTCCATTCCTGACTTGCAGCTGGCAAGAAACAGGAGACCTGCGCCAAAAAGCGCAAAACGTAATGACTTTGACATAAATATTACTGATGATTTTTGGTTACTATAGTCCGTATCATGCTTTTATAGCGCAAACTTACCAAATAAATCCAATGGTACAATATAAGAAATGCTAAATCTGCTGGCTTGAGTTCAACGCATATTCCTTGGATGATGCATTTCAATTTCCTCACGCAGACGGGTGCTGTCTATATGCGTGTAAATCTGTGTGGTTGTAATCTTTTCATGGCCAAGCATACATTGGATTGCCCTGAGATTGGCCCCGCCTTCAAGCAGGTGAGTCGCGAATGAATGACGTAAAGTGTGAGGACTGACCGTCTTTGTTATACCTGCCTTTGCGGCAAGATCCTTCACGATATCAAAAACCATTACTCTGGACAACGGTCTTCCACGACGCAGACTGAGAAACAGGAAAGGTTCGGAACCGGGCTTGATGTCAATCATGGCACGGTCCGGCATATACAGTTCAATTTCATGAAGTGCGCGTCCGGAAACAGGAACCAGGCGTTCCTTGCTGCCCTTTCCATTTACTCTTATGAAACCCTGATCAGGATAGATGTCGTTCATCTTCAGACTGCAGAGTTCGCTTACACGTAATCCGCAACTGTACAGAGTTTCCATCATAGCCCTGTTACGCTGTCCCTCACGCTGTGAAAGATCACAGGCACCGATAAGCGCATCGACCTCCTGAACGGAAAGGACCTGGGGCAGATGTTCACCCAACTTGGGGGATTCAAGCAGCAAGGTCGGGTCATTGCTGCGGTATCCGTCAAGGACAAGGAAACGGAAGAACGCCCTTACACCCGACAGGATACGGGCCTGTGAACGGGTCGAAATGCCAAGATCGGACATTGATGTCAGGAATTCCTGCAGGAAATCAAGGCCGATGTCCAACAGGTCCTCGCCACAGTCATCTGCATAATCAACAAGTTTGCAGACATCGCTGACATAGGCTTCAACGGTATTGCGTGACATGGATTTTTCCAGCATCAGATACTGGGCAAAACGTTCGGTCATCCCATGACTGCCAGCCCCTTTTCCGTTTGGAATCTCCATTTTCATTGACTCTTATGAAAAAGACATTAACTTTGCAGACCGCTAAGGTAAGAAATTAATGGCAATTGCGAATCACGGAATAGGATACACAGGCGAAGATGCACTGGAAGAGTACATCGCATGCCACATTGAACCCGAAGGCGAACTTCTGGAAGCCCTGTACCGTGACACGAATCTGAGACTTCTCAATCCGAGAATGGCATCGGGCCATATTCAGGGACGACTGCTCAAGATGCTGGTCAGCATGATACGCCCGCAGCAGGTCCTGGAGATCGGGACCTTCACCGGCTATGCATCCATATGCATTGCACAGGGACTGGAACAGGGTGCAAAGCTGCACACCGTTGAAATTGATGACGAACTTGAGGATTTCATACGGAAATGGATTTCCAGGTCCGATGTCAGGGACCTGATAGAACTGCACATAGGTGACGCCATGAAAATTGTCCCCGAACTTGGCATCCAGTTCGACATGGTTTTCATGGACGGTGAGAAAAGACAGTATCCGGACTATTATGGGATGCTGCTTGAGCACGTCAGGCCCGGCGGATGGATTCTTGCCGACAATACCCTCTGGGACGGTCATGTGGTGGACAGTGACTACGACAATGATGCCCAGACCATAGCCATTCGCCGTTTCAATGACATTGCAGCAGCTGACCCACGTGTCACTGTAGCCATGATTCCCATTCGTGACGGTATTACAATCATCAGGAAAAAATGAACATAACCGGAATATGAACACCACAAGACAACAGAAAATTGCAAGACTCATACAGAAGGAACTGAGCGAACTGATTCTTTCACAGACCAGACTTACCCACGGACTTATGGTAACCGTAAGCGAAGTCAAGGTCAGTCCTGATCTGGGCATCGCGACAGTCTATCTGAGTGTCTTCCCTTCAGAGAAAGGACCTGAAACAGTCAAGAACATCAATGACAATGTAAAGGACATCAGATATGATTTCGGTCAGAGAGTGCGCCATCAGCTTCGCATCATTCCCGAACTGAGATTCTTCCTTGACACGACCATTGACTACATGGCCCATATTGACGAACTGCTCAAGAAATGAACTTCCCGTTCTTCATAGCACGGCGTTACCTTTTCGCAAAGAAGAGCCATAACGTGATAAACGTCATTTCCGGCATTTCCATGGCGGGAATAGCATTGGCTGCATTTGCCCTGATCTGTACGCTGTCTGTGTTCAACGGCTTCCACAGTCTGGTGGAAACGCTTCTGAGCGATTTTGATCCGGAACTGAAGGTGGTCAGGGCCGATGGCGGTGTCATTGACTGCCGGGACAGTCTCATCATGAATGCAAGGAATCTTGATTTTGTCCGGGAAAGCAGTTTCAGTCTTGAGGAACAGGCTCTTGTCCAATATCAGGGCAACCAGCAGATCTGCATGATAAAGGGAGTGGATGATGCATTCCACGAACTGACCGGCATAGAAAACCTGCTGCGGGGCAATGGCATCTACATGCTTGAGGATGATATCTGTGATTACGCCATACCCGGGGTAGGTCTGATGGGCCGTCTCGAGTGCGGAATCAACCCGGTCAAGCCATTGTCAATATACATACCACGTCCCGGCAACGGTGCCATCAGCCCGCTGAATCCAGGAGGGGCATTCAATCAGGCACAGGCATATTCACCTGGAGTGGTATTCATGGTCAATCAGGAAAAGTACGATGACAACTATCTGCTTGTATCACTAGACCTGGCCAGACGTCTTACCGGGCGGAGCGAGCAGGCATCGGACCTGGAAATAGCGCTGGACGGAAGCATATCCATGAGAAAGGCAAAACGCGGACTGAGCAACCTGCTGGGACCGGAGTACCTTGTACAGGACCGTGTGGAACAGCAGATGGACGTATTCAAGGTAGTCAAACTTGAGAAATTCATCTCCTACCTTTTCCTTTCGTTCATACTCCTCATTGCCTGTTTCAACATCATTTCGTCACTGATAATGCTGATCATTGACAAACAGTCCGATGCATGGCTGCTGGAGAGCATGGGCACGACGACTCCGACCGTAGAAAAGATTTTCGTCACCAACGGAATGCTGATCTCACTGATAGGCGCACTGGCAGGACTGGCATTGGGCATAATAGCCGTACTCCTGCAGCAGAAGTTCGGATTCATAAGACTCGGTCAGGCCGGCAGTTTTGTAGTGGATGCCTATCCTGTTCATCTGAAACTGACAGACGTGGCCATTGTACTGATCACGGTTCTGGCGGTCAGTTTTCTTGCAGTACGCCCCATCGGGCCGATTTCCAAGAAGTTTATCGGAAAGACTAAAGAGTGACGCTCTTCACGTCCAGTTCCCGGCTGCTGTCCAGAAAAACGCTTGCTGCTGGCAGGAATGTTTCGACCGATTCGGTAGTGAGGAAACTGCAGGCGGAATTCCGGGTACAACGTGAATCGATTTCAGGATGACGCTGCAGATAGTCTACCAGACTCCTTGCCACATATTCACCCTGACAGACAATCTTCACCCCCTCCGGAACGTACTTTCTTATCTTGTCCAGCAGAAGCGGATAATGCGTGCAGCCAAGAATGATCGTATCAATCAACGGATCCTTATGAAGCAGATTGTCTATGTGACGCTGCACGAAGAAATCGGCACCGGGAGACTGTGACTCTCCGTTCTCGACAAGCGGCACCCAGATGGGGCAAGACTCGCCTGTTACGCGGATGTCAGGATACAGCTTGTTGATTTCCAGCGGATATGACAGGGATTTGACGGTTCCCGGAGTGGCCAGCAGACCAACATGACGTGAACTGCTCAACTCACCTATTGATTCGACTGTGGGCCTTATTATTCCCAGTACCCTACGACTTGCATCAATTTTTGGAAGATCAATCTGCTGAATGGTTCTGAGCGCCTTGGCGCTTGCCGTATTGCAGGCAAGAATTACCAGCGGACAGCCCATTTCAAACAGTCGGGTTACACACTGAAGGGTATATTCATAGACTACCTGAAAGGATCGGGTACCGTATGGAGTTCTTGCATTATCACCGAAATACAGAAAATCATAATCAGGAAGTGCCTCCCTTATATGTTTCAGTATTGTAAGACCTCCGTAACCTGAATCAAAAATACCTATAGGCCCGCATGCGGCGGACTTTGACATACTGCCCATTCGTGTGTCCTGTTTTTGTTTTTATTTTCCGGTATTCGCAGCATCCTTTGGCTGGGGCATTTTGAGCCCCAGTTTCTGGAATACCTTTTCCGTAATGTCAACTGAACGTTCAGGATTCATGAACATGAACGATCTGTTGGAAATATCCACCACATAATCCAGATCCAGTTCCACGGCCACTTTGCCCACCACCGATGTCAGACGTTCGTCAAGTGCATCCAGCATTGAACGGCGCCGCTGTTCTAGATCCTTCTGGAGGCTGTCCCTAAGCTTTGAATCCTCCTCAAGAAGCAGTTGGAGTTCCTTCTGTCTTTTAGCGACTATCGGTGCGGCAAGCTTGTCCTGCTCTACCATGAAATCAACATACATGCGCTCGAACATCTCGCTTGAACGCTCCATCTCCATGGAATATTCCTTCTGTATGCTGTCAAGTAAAATGCTGTCAGCTGCATACCGGGGCATGGCCTTGATCACTGAATCACGGTCAATATAGCCAAAATGACCAGCCTGGGCATACGCCCCGAGCGAAACAGACAGAAGAACTGCCAGTACTGCAACTGAACGTCTCATCATTTAATGCCGAGCTTGGCCTTTACCTGTTCTGTCACATCGGTTGTAAGAGTTGCATTCACAAACGGAATCACACCTGCAGCCATGTCAAAGACACATATGAACTGACCCTCTTCGCCTACTGCCTGAATGGCCTTGAGAAGCTTGGTGTTGATGGCAGACATCAGTTCATTCTGCTTGGCATCAAGATTGACACGGCAGCTGTTATAATATTCATCGGCCTTCTCACGACTGCTCATGATCTCCTCCTCACGGCGCTGACGTATGTTCTCAGGAAGTGTCTCACGCTGCTTCTCATAATCTTCAACCTTCTTTGTGTATTCGTCGCTCATATATTTGAGCTCTTCCTCGTACTGCTTTGACAATGTCTCAAGTTCAGTCTGAGCATCCTTATACTCCGGCATAAGAGGGATGATTTCACTTGAATTGAGGTTTCCGAACTTCTGAGAGAAAGCCATGGTCGGAACAATGGCAACCAGCATCGCTGCAATGAACTTTTTCATAATCATCTTTATTTTGTTTTGTTAATATTCGAAATCATATCACTCTGAATAACCGAGTTTTGTCAACACCTGCCTGCTGATATCAATCTTCGGTGAAGCAAAGATAACACTTTGGGCCGATGAACGGTCAACCACGACCTGATAGCCGTCCTTCTCGCTGATCTGCTTTACAGCCTCGTAGATTTCATCCTGGATCGGGGCCATGAGACTTTCCTGCTTCTTCTGCAGCTCACCGTCAACTCCGAAATACTGACGTCTCAGTTCTGTGGCCTGCTTTTCCTTCTCGACGATTTCGTTTTCACGTTTTGTCTTCTGCTCTTCACTGAGGAAAAGGGATTCGTTCTGATAGCTCTTATACATATTCTGAGCTTCAAGAGCCAGAGCGTCAATTTCGGCATTCCAGCGTTTGGAAAGCTGGTTCAACTGTTCTGTGGCCCTTTCATATGCAGGTATGCGGTCAAGAATGTACTCCATATCGACGAAAGCGAACTTCTGTGCGCTTGCGGCAAGAGGCAACACCATTGCCATTGCCATTACTGTGAGAATTCTTTTAATCATAATATTCAAGATTTTAGGTTATACTTCATAATTAATATATCATCTCCCGATTCATTGTTAAAATTCCTGGCCAAGAATGAAATGCACCTGACTTCCGCCGTACTGACGAGAACCCATGACAGGATCAAAACCGTACGCCCAGTCAATACCCATCAGACCGACCATGGGAAGGAATATTCTGGCACCGACACCAGCTGAACGCTTCAGGTCAAACGGATTGAACTTCGATATGGAATTCCAGCAGTTACCACCTTCAACAAATGCCAGCGCATAGATTATGGTGCTGTTCTCCATCATCAGAGGATAGCGCAGTTCGGCCGCCATGCGCGTATAGGCGTAACCATCTTCATAAGGTGTCAGCGCGCCATTGTCATAACCACGCAGTCCCACGGTTTCTGTCGCATAGGTGTAACTGCCGCCGCTCATGCCGTCACCACCCATGAAGAATGTTTCAAACGGCGACTTCTTATACTTGTTGTAATGACCCAGAAGACCGAAATCAAAACGGGTCATAAGAACCAGATTACGCTTTATGCCATGCGTAAGAGAAGTGTATGTACGGCTGCGGAACTTCCATTTGTTGTACTCTATCCACTTGTGCTTGCGCTGCAGTTCGTCCTGGTATGTGGACAATGTCCTGTCCGCTGCCAGATTCCTGTAATCCACACCGTCAAACAGAGAATAAGGAGGTGTAAGATAGACCGATGCCGCGAACTCGCTGCCCATGGTCGGGAACAGTGAATTGTTGGTCGAATTGCGACTTACCGTAAAGCCCAGATTGATGTTGTTACATGTACCGTTATGGATAAGGAAGTAATCCCACTGTTTCAGATCATAACGGGTATAGGACAGTTCGGCATAAACCTGGAAATAATCATCGGGCCAGTGGAGACGCTTGCCCCAGCCCACACTGGCTCCAAGCATCGATATGTACTTGTCCGGATCGTAGTATGACTCATAGTTGTTGTAGTAACTGCCGTAACCGCCGTAGTTGTAGCTGCCGTAACCGTACATGTAGTTGTACATGTTCTGGTAATAGGCGGAATTGTAGTAGTTGCTGCTTATGTCACTTTGCTTGGAATAGAATGCACCCATTGAAAGAGAATTGGGTCTCTTTCCTCCCAGCCACGGCTCAAGGAACGAAATGCTGTACGAATGATAGAACTTTCCGTTGGTCTGACCACTGATGGAAAAAGTCTGGCCATCGCCCTGAGGAATGAACATGCGGTAGTTGTCACTCTTATGGAACAGATTATACATGGAGAAATTCGTGAACTTGAGTGACAGACGTCCAATGACACCTGTCTGTCCCCAACCGGCTGAAAGTTCAATCTGGTCATTCGGCTTGCTCTCAAGCTGCCAGTCAATGTCGACAGTCCCGTTCACCTGATCCGGAATGATGTTGGGATTAATCGACTGCGGGTCAAAGTGTCCCATCTGTCCCAAAGTACGGTATGTGCGCTCTATGGCATCGTATGAGAAGATATCTCCCGGACGGGTATAAAGCTCCCGACGTATCACGTTCTCATACAGACGGTCATTTCCGGTAATTGTAACACGGTTGATTGAAGCCTGGGGACCTTCGGCAATACGTATCTCAAGGTCAATGGAATCACCGTCAATGTTCGATTCCACCGGATTGATCTGGAATCCGACATATCCCTTGTTGTAGTACATCTTTCCTATGGCATCCTCATCTTCCTTGGTACGTTCCTTCATCTTCTTCTGATTATAGACGTCACCCGGTTTCAGAGTGAGAAACGCATTGAGCTCATCACTGTCGAAGACAGAGTTGCCCACCCATTCCACACTGCGGATGTAATACGGATTGCCTTCATCGAACTTGAGCCAGACATCGACCGTGCCATCTGCAGGATTCTGCGAGATACTGTCGCTGACAATATACGCATCACGGTAACCCTTTTCACCATAGCGCTCGTAGATGCGGTCCAGATCGGCCAGATACTCATCGTTGATGAACTTCTTGCTGTGGAAGAAATCAGGAAGATAGCCCTTCTCGTTGGTCTTCTTCATGATCTTGCGTATCTCCTTGTCAGAAAGTGCGCTGTTGCCTTCAAGATGTATGGCATTCACCTTGACCTTGTCCTTGGCATCGACATAAACGTCAACGTATGCCAGTCCGTCCTCATCGGCAGCCCGCTGCTGCACTCGGATTTCGGCATTCTTGAAACCTTTTTCATCAAAATAGTTGCGGACCAGTTTTTCAGTCCTGTCAAGCGCGTTCTGGGTAATCTGACTTCCGGGGAACAGGCCGACCTTCTCTTCCAATTCCGATATCTGCCCTTTCTTGGCTCCATGAAACACCAGTTCCTTGACCTTGGGATTCTGCTCCACGGCCAGTTCCAACCATATCCTGTCACCGACAATCTTTGTCGCGCTGATCCCGACATTGCCGAACAGTCCGGTCTGCCAGAGCTTCTTCATGGCTCCTGTGATATCCGGTCCAGGCACAGTAACCCTCTGTCCCACACTCAGACCGGAAAGCCGCAGAAGAGTCTTGTGGTTGTTCTCCTCTATCCCGCTCACATCAATCTGGGCTATCTCATATCTTTTGGGAGTACCGGAATACAGAATGACCGGATTATCCTGAGTCTGATCAGTCTCTGTCTGTGCCACAACCGGCATGAGAGCAAGCAACGGCAGGATAACAGTGAGTATAAGTCTTTTCTTCATCATCATCATTTTTGTGTGGTTCCATCAGTCTTTTCGACCTGGGCACCGGTAAGGCCGAAACGGCGTTGTCTGCGCTGATATGACAGCAGAGCCTTGCAAAGTTCCTCTTCATCAAAATCAGGCCAGTATGTATCTGTAAAATACAGTTCAGTATAAGCCGACTGCCAAAGCAGATAATTGCTCAGACGCAGTTCTCCTCCTGTGCGGACCAGCAGATCCGGATCAGGCATGAATGAAGTTGAAAGGGTCTCGGAAAGCAGATTCTCATTGATGTCCGATGCTTTCAGTTCTCCGTTTTCAACCCTGCTGGCGATTTTTTTCACCGCATCGGTTATTTCCCAGCGCGAAGAATAGCTCAGGGCAAGCACCAGAGTACAACGGTCAAAGTCCTTTGTATCATCAATGCACTGGTTAAGTCGTGCCTGCACATCCTTGGGAAGACGTTCCATGTCTCCGATCACTTTCAGACGTACGTGATTCTCAAAGAACATCTCCTCCTCAATATGGTTCAGCAGAAGATCCATCAGAGCGCTGACCTCATACTCCGGACGATTCCAGTTTTCAGTGGAGAATGTATAGAGCGTCAGGTATTTTATTCCAAGACTGACAACCGTATCAAGTGACCTGCGAACTACCTCCACACCTTCAATGTGACCTTTTGTACGGTCAAGACCCCGTTGTTGAGCCCAACGGCCGTTTCCATCCATGATGATTGCCACATGCTGCGGTATGCGGTTCAGATCAAGCTGTTCTCTGTATGTTTTGTTTTCCATATTATTCATCATTGCAATGACATGGTTTTCTGAACACATCAAAAGTAAGATAGAGCATGGTAAGGCAATAACTGTCCTTGTTCTTCATGCCCTTTCCGTTTATCAGAAGCGGATTCTCCAACCCGTTTCCATGACTGGAACCGCCTACATCAAGCCTGTCAGACCCAGTGAAATGCATGCTCCATTCAAAGCCGATATTGGAACGGTCCGACAGCTTGTAGCGCAATCCCAGCCCCAACGGAATGCTTAATGCAAAATCACTTGTTGCCGGTGCCGGGATGAAATCCAGCCCCAATCCGGCCAGACCGTATGGTGCCAGTCGTGAGCCGCCTGCCCATTCATTGGCCATATATCCCAGAAAGCCCCATTCGGCCTGTAGGGAAAAACCATAGACGGTACGGCTGAAATCAGGAATGTCCTGTTGAGGCAGTTCGCCAAAGGAGCCGCTTGGAGAACCTGAAATACCGGCAGCCCCCAATGTACCCTTAACCGAAAATCTGGGATTGAAGTTGTATCTGGCAATGACCGATGCCGCTCCGTTGGTGTTCCTGTACAGACTCTGGTTGGCATCGCCCATATAGAAACTGCCGCCACCGCCAAGACCCACTTCCATAAGCCAGGTGGCATCGTCCTGCGCCCTGAGTCCGCTGACCATAACCGCCAGGATGGTCAGGACAGCCAGTTTTCCAATTCCAGATGAAGACATCGGTCAGTTAATATCAGTTTTCAGAGTCAAGACTGTCAATACGCCTTATGGCACCACGGTAGGCATGGCCCTTGGAATCCACGATCCATATTCCTCCATAGCTGTCAGTTGCAGCGGTGAAACTGCCCCGGTAACCGGAAAGCGATGCAGGCAGCTGCATGAATCGGTTGAATGTCGACCACTCGTCAGCATATCTGTTACAGGCATACCATGTTATACCGTTATCCATAGACTGATACATGCATTCCAGACCATCGCCAATGGCAAACAGACTGCCGTCATATGAGAACATGAATGACTTCTCCCAAGCGGGAAGTACCTGGTCGCAGACCGAGGAGGGAACGACCGACGTCCAACCGTTCTCGGTTGAAAGTCTTGTCCACAGCTCGACTGACGGAGTATCACAGGCCGAACGGCCGGCAAGGACATAACGTGTTATTGAAGGATTGGTCTTGAGAGCGCTGCTCACCACGGTACCTCCCATGGCAGGGAAATTGTCCTGCAGTGTCTGCCGTGCAGTCCACTCATGCATGTCAACACTGCTCATCAGCATTCCGTCTGTTCCCACTGCCCATACCTCAAGTTCAGGATTGTACTGCTTCTGTTCCGATGCGAACAGGACAGCTATTCCACCGCACGCCTCTGACCAGTTCAAGCCGTCTGCCGATTCATAAAGACTTCCATCGGACTGGACGAACAGTTTCCCGAAGGCGACCATCATGGCATTGGGAATACCTCCCATGCCTGACACCAGTCCGGGACTTGAAAACTCACCTTTCCTGATATCACATGAACTCATGTATATGGCATCGGACTTCATTCCGATGATATAAGCCGAGTCAGAGCGGACAGCCATGACCGGATTCTCAAGTTCAGGAACCTGGCAGTTCTTCCAGATGACAGAATCGGGGAAAGCCTGTCTTACATTCAATTTGAAACCATATGTCCGGGAGTATGATCCGTCAGTGGAAACAACTACAAACGACAGAGGACGGGTGAAATCAATAGAATCCTTCGGTTCGTATGCAAAGAACTGTTCAGGTTCATCAAGATATCTGTACGCAACCGCTCCCGTTGATCCTACCGTGCATGTAACTCCTTTGAGCTGGGAACCATATGCCAGAGAATCCCTGTTATATATCATGTTGTTTGTCTGGTCAATCGTCATTGGATACATGACTCCGCCCTCACGCACCATAACCGTGGTATCGTTCCCGTGATAATTGACATCGGGAGTACTTACATTGAAATAGCCCAGGGTGAATGAAGTGATTGCAGCCTGTGGATATGTTTCCTCTTTGGCAGTGCTGAAACATGACACGCACAAAACGCCTGAAAACAGTGTCAGCAGTGGAAAAAGCAGTTTTCTCATTCTATATAATTGTGTACCGCGCAAAATTAGTCAATATATTTCACTCGCGCGACATATAAAGGTGTTGTTTTATATTAAAGAAACGTGCCTAAGACCCATTATTTCCTTACTTCTTCTTAACTTCGCAGCGGTTATTCAAAAAAACTGCAAATATTATGGACAACATCAGCCAGCAGGTAGCAAAGGAACTTCTCAGAATCGAAGCCGTGAAGGTGCGTCCTTCACAACCGTTCACATGGGCATCGGGATGGCTTTCACCTTTCTACTGCGATAATCGTAAAGCCCTTTCCTATCCCGAAGTCAGAAATCTGGTACGTGACTCTCTCTGCCACATTGCAACAACCCAGTTCCCTGATTGTCAGGTTATTGCCGGAGTTGCTACCGGTGCCATCGCTCAGGGAGCACTTGTTGCCGACCGTCTTGGAAAACCATTCGTATATGTACGTTCCGCTCCCAAAGACCACGGAATGGCCAACCTCATTGAAGGCCAGCTTGAACCTGGAAGTACAGTACTTGTCATCGAAGACCTGATTTCAACAGGAGGAAGCAGTCTCAAAGCCGTTCAGGCACTCCGCGATGCCGGCTGTAAGGTCATGGGTATGGTAGCATCGTTCACATACGGATTCCCACAGGCCGAAAAGGCATTTGAAGAGGCCGGAGTCAAACTGGTCACTCTCACGGACTATCCTGCCATGCTTCAGGCAGCAATCGAAAGCGGATATATAGGGAACGAAAGTCTCCAGACCCTGGAAGAATGGAGAAAGAATCCTTCAGAATGGGGAAAGTGATATGAAGAGATACGAAAGTCAGATTAAATTCGTGGCCTGGCCACAGGAAAATGTCTATAACAGACTGTCTGATCTGAGCAACCTGCAGTCATTGGCCGGAGCCATTCCGCAAAGTGAATCTGAAAAGATCAGCATCAAGGATCTTCAGGCCACAAAGGACCAGGTCAGTTGTGAGGTCTCACCGCTTGGACGTCTTGCACTGGGTATCGTTTCACGCGAACCGTTCAAGTGCATCAAGTTCGAAACCCTGCAGTCGCCCATCAGGATGACCATGTGGATTCAGATTCTGCCCACTACAGCAGAAAGCTGCAAGTTCAAGATAACCGTGGATGCTGATCTGAACATGTTCATGGCAAAAATGGTAGAGAAACCGCTGACTCAGGCAATTGGGAAAATTGCCGATTTATTATCAAATATTCCTTACAACGAATGAAACCTATCTGGGATAAGGGGAAACCCGTGAACTCGCTCATCCAGGACTACACCGTAGGCCGTGACCGCGAAATGGACCTTATGCTGGCCGAATATGACATCCAGGGATCCATGGCTCATATCAGAATGCTCGAATCCATCGGACTTCTGGAACCCGATGAATTGAAGACGCTCACTTCCGGACTCAGAGAATTGCTGGATGTAGTCAAATCAGGAGAATTTGTCATAGAAGACGGTGTGGAGGATGTGCATTCCCAAATCGAACTCATGCTAACCCGGCAATTCGGTGATATGGGAAAGAAAATCCACAGCGGACGCTCCCGTAATGACCAGGTCCTGGTGGATCTGAAACTTTTCACGCGCGACCGTCTGCGCCATACCGTTGAGCAGGTCAAGGGGCTGTTTGACATACTGATCCGACAAAGCGACTCTTATAAGGATGTTCTGATGCCCGGATACACTCATCTCCAGATAGCCATGCCGTCATCATTCGGTCTGTGGTTCGGAGCATACGCCGAATCGCTCACCGATGACATGCTCGTGCTGCGCGCCGCCTTTGACCAGGCCAACCGCAATCCTCTTGGAAGTGCAGCCGGATACGGGTCATCGTTTCCGCTGAACAGGCAGATGACTACAGATCTCCTGGGCTTTGAATCAATGGATTACAACGTGGTCTACGCACAGATGACCAGAGGGAAGCTGGAACGTACCGTAGCATTTGCTCTTGCAAGCGTAGCAGGTACAATAAGCCGTCTGGCATTCGACGCATGCATGTTCAACAGTCAGAACTTCGCATTCATCAAACTGCCTGACGACTGTACCACCGGCTCCAGCATCATGCCTCACAAGAAGAATCCCGATGTGTTTGAACTGACACGCGCCCGCTGCAACCGTCTGCAGGCACTTCCTCAGGACATCATACTTATGACAAACAACCTGCCAAGCGGATATTTCCGCGACATGCAGCTTGTCAAGGAGGTATTCCTGCCGGCGTTCGAACAGCTGGAACAGATCATCACCATGACAGCATACATGATGGACCATATCAAGGTACGCACCGACATTCTCGATGATCCCAAATATGATGCCATTTTCAGCGTAGAGGAAGTCAACCGCCTGGCCCTTCAGGGAATGCCCTTCCGTGAAGCTTACCGGACAGTCGCTTCGGATATTGAAAACGGCACATTCAAGGCATGTCATGACATAAACCACACGCACGAGGGAAGTATCGGCAACTTATGCAATGACCGTATATCGGCACGTATGGAGGAGCTTGTCGGCGCATTCCCGTTCGCAGACATAGACAAGGCTGTTTCCGAACTTACCGGGAATGCCGGATAAACTGGAAAGAACCGATGAAAAGGCCTTATTTCGGAACAGGATACACATTGTCAGCAATGCTGCTCACAATAATGGCCGTTATGCTGCCAATGGTAATGTTCCAAGGATGTGAAGCCAGATCATACAGCGTCTTTTCAAAAAAATATCCCGTACTGTTCTCATGCGACTGCCAGATTGCACCATATAACCAGTTGGGTACTCCAGGACGTTTTCTTTCTGTTTCCAGAACTTTTGAGAAACTGAGTGTATCAGATCCAGACGGACACGAGACTGTCTTTGAACTCAGTTACGCACAAGGTTCAGCATATAGTCTGGGGCTGGGAGGACTGCTGTTGGGAACGCCCTGCTTCAACAATGACAATCAGGAAGTATGGGCTTACGATATGGCTTGTCCACAGTGCGAGAAATCGGACATACGTCTCAAAGCCGGAATAAACGGAATGGCAACTTGCCCGAAATGCGGGAACAACTGGGATCTCAACAATAGCGGTTTCCCCACTGACAGCGATTCCAGGCCATTATACAGATATCCGGTAAACCGGTCAGGAACCGTATTGAGAATCAGCAATATATAAACAATTGGAGTCACAGCATGAAGATTGAACGGAACAAGCTCATACCAAGACTGAAATGGCTATGGAAGTCATCTGAAGGCATTCGGACCAAGGCGGTTCTGAACACCCTCATGGGATTGGTTCAGGTACTTCTTGACTTCTGTTTCATCTGGTCAACCAAACTGTGCGTCGATGTTGCCACCGGTGTCAGGGATATGGCCCTGTCAAAAGCTGTGGCATTTCTGGTGGCATCAATCTTCGGCGGCTCCCTGCTGGGATACGCACGCAACTGGGTCAGGTCGCTTCTTGGAGCCAAAAGCCAGAACCTCATGACTCTCAAAACGTTCACCCGCATTATGAAAAGTGCCTGGACCGGCCGTGATGGCCTTCATTCAGGCGATACCATGAACCGCCTTATCCAGGATGCCAATCAGATTACGACCGTAATAACAGACACACTTCCCCAGCTGTTATGCGTTCTGTTCCGTCTTGTCGGAGCATTCATATATCTTTACACACTCCAGCCCCGTCTGGCACTGATTATGGTGTTCATAGCACCGGTTTTCCTACTTCTCAGCCGATTCTATGCCCGTCGTATGATGTCCCTGTCGCGTGACATACGCGATGCGGAGAGCCGCATACAGATGATCATGCAGGAGAATATTCAGAACCGCATGCTCATCAAATCTCTTGAACAGACTGATTTCATAGTAGACAATCTGTCCAGCACACAGGACATCCAGGTTGAAAAGGTACGTCGCAGAACCAGATTCTCAAGCGTAAGTTCACTCATCGCCGGAATTGGTTTCGCATTGGGTTATCTGGTGACTTTCGTATGGGGCGTGTACAGTCTCAATGCACATGCCATCACATACGGAACCATGATGGCTTTCGTACAGCTGGTAGGACAGATACAGGGTCCTTTCCGCTCCATTGCCAACCTTCTGCCTGTGATTATCAGTGCACTTGTATCCACCGACCGGATCCGCGAACTGGAACAGGTGCCGCTTGAATCCGATGAACATTCCATCATGCTGGGTTCAGACTCCGTTCCCGTGGGTGTCAGATTCGACAACGTCACTTTCAGATATGCCCAAGGCGATTCCCCTGTTCTTGATGATCTGAATGTTGATTTCAAGCCGGGTTCACTCACTGCCGTCCTCGGAGAAACCGGGGCCGGCAAGACTACCATGACCAGGCTCATCATGGCACTGCTGCATCCCGACGGCGGAAAGATTGTCTTTTACGAAGCCGATGGTAGGGAAGTTCAGGCTGGCCCGGAAACGCGCTGTAACATAGAATATGTCCCTCAGGGAAATACGCTGCTCAGCGGTACTGTCCGGTACAACCTTATGCTGGGCAACATGAACGCCAGCGAGGAACAGATGAAAGCAGCCCTGCATACTGCCTGCGCGGACTTTATTTTGGAAAGGGAAGAAGGGCTGGATACCATCTGCGGTGAGGATGGTGCAGGACTTAGCGAAGGCCAGGCTCAGCGCATTGCCATAGCACGTTCCCTGCTCAGGGAACGGAAAATCATGCTTCTGGACGAAGTCACATCGGCCCTCGACATGGAAACAGAGGAACAGTTGCTGAAAAACCTTTCCGAAAGGGCTCATGAACACGGTCAGACCGTGATTTTCATTACACATCGGAAAGGTGTTCTCAATTTGTGTACCGGAGTGTTGGATTTATCAGAACCATCCTAAACACCCAGGGCGACATTCAGTGAAATAGGTTCGACGAATCACTATCCCGATTATCTTTCAGCCCGAATGGGATTCTCCAGAAAATCCCTGTAGGCAAGACGGATACCGTCTTCCAGTTCAGTCCTGTAAGTCCAGCCGAGCTTTGTCGCCTTACTTACATCAAGCAGCTTGCGCGGAGTGCCGTTAGGACGTGTGGTATCCCACTCTATCCGGCCTTCAAAGCCTATGACACGGGCCACCATCTCGGTCAGAGCCTTAATGGTCAGTTCTTTACCGGTACCCGCATTCACCGTTTCGGCACCATCATAACAGTTCATAAGGAATACGCACAGATTGGCCAGATCGTCAACATACAGGAATTCACGCAGAGGAGAACCGTCACCCCAACAGGTAACTGACTCAAGACCTGCTTCCTTGGCCTCATGGAAGCGGCGTATCAGTGCAGGAAGTACATGACTGTGCTCCGGATGGTAATTGTCATTCGGACCATACAGGTTAGTCGGCATGAGCGAAATGTAGGGAACACCATACTGGCGGTTCAGATATTCACAATACTTGAGACCGCTTATCTTGGCAAGAGCGTAACCTTCATTCGTTTCCTCAAGCGCACTGGTCAGAAGGCAGTCCTCGGTCATGGGCTGTTCAGCCATACGCGGATAGATGCATGAAGACCCAAGATACTCGAACTTTTTTACACCGTTCACCCATGCGGCATGAATGGTATTGAGCGCCATCATTTCATTCTCATAAAGAAAGCCGGCCTTGTCATTACGGTTCGCCACTATTCCACCCACCTTGCCGGCCGGCATGAAAACATATTCAGGCTTTTCTGCTGCAAAAAAATCATTGACAGCAGCCTGACAAGTCAGGTCAAGTTCCTTATGTGTACGGGTTACAATATTATCATATCCCTGTCGCTGAAGTTCACGTACTATGGCACTGCCAACCATTCCACGGTGTCCCGCAACAAAAATCTTCGATGTCTTCTCCATTATTCCAGACTGTCAATATCGGATTTCACCTTGAGCTTGCGCACGAATCTCATGTCATGACGCATCATTATTCCAACCAGTTCTTTGAATGAAGTCTTGTGCGGATTCCAGCCAAGAACGGTACGTGCCTTTGTAGGATCGCCGAGAAGCTGTTCGACTTCCGATGGACGGAAATATTTTGAATCAACTTCCACCAGTGTCTTTCCGATAAGAGATTTCGCGTTGAGAACACCAGCCTTTCGGGCGGCATCGGCATCAATGCCGACACATACGCCCTTCTCGTCTACTCCCTGGCCTTCCCATCCTATCCTGATTCCGATCTCAGCAAATGCCAGTCCTGCAAATTCACGGACAGTATGGTATTCACCGGTTGCTATCACAAAATCATCGGGCTTGTCCTGCTGCATTATCAGCCACATGCACTCTACGTAATCCTTTGCGTATCCCCAGTCTCGAAGTGCGTTGAGATTACCCAAATAAAGCTTGTCCTGCAGCCCCTGTGCAATGCGTGAGGCTGCTATTGTAATCTTTCGGGTAACGAATGTCTCTCCACGGCGTTCACTTTCATGATTGAAAAGTATTCCATTCACTGCATACATACCGTATGCCTCACGGTAATTCTTACATATCCAGAAGGCATACTGCTTTGCAACTCCATACGGACTGCGTGGGTAGAACGGGGTGGTTTCCCTCTGCGGAACCTCCTGCACCTTGCCGAACAGTTCAGAGGTAGATGCCTGATAGATTCTTGTCTTCTTCTCCATTCCAAGAATACGAACGGCTTCCAAAAGTCGAAGCGTGCCAATCGCATCAGCTTCGGCTGTGTATTCAGGACAGTCAAAAGACACCTTGACATGACTCTGCGCTGCCAGATTGTATATTTCGTCAGGTTTGACCATCTGGATAATTCTGACCAGGCTCGAAGAATCTGTCATATCACCGTAATGAAGATTGATGGTACGCTTGCGTTTCATGTCACGAACCCACTCATCAAGATACAGATGTTCTATGCGACCGGTATTGAAACTTGAGCTACGGCGCATTATGCCATGTACCTCATATCCTTTCTCAAGCAGGAACTCGGCAAGGAAGCTTCCATCCTGACCTGTGATGCCCGATATCAGAGCCACTTTAGTTTTAGACGAAGCACTCTTTTTGTCAAGTTTGACAGCAAGTACAGACTCAATTTTAGTCAGGCTCGCATCACTTATGCCTACTTTACCATTAAACCAACGGCTGACAGCCGTCTCATCCTTGTCAAGCATTTTTGCCAAGTCACGCTGGGTAATTCCCCTCTGTGACATTATCTGCCTGAGATTTTCGATAATTGCAGAATCTTTCATACCTTAGAAACAATATTGCAAAGTTCGGTAATCTTGTCAAGCTTGGCAATATATTCCCTCAATATTTTGGAAACATGACAAGAACTTGACAATTATACGAATGAGCGTATCAGTCCAACTACATATTCCGCATCATCAAGGGTTATGGCAGGCCCTATCGGCAGACTGAGTTCTTCCAAGGCAATTGATTCGGTTATAGGAAGCCCGTCAGGATATGGCACTTTCAATACGCCCTTGCCTCTATAGCAATCCTGAAGATGAGGTGGGATTGGATAATGCACCAGAGTTTCCACTCCGTTACGCTTAAGATAACCGGCCAACTCGTCACGCCTGCCATCACCGACAAGAACAGGAAACAGATGATACACATTTGATCCATCCGGCATCCGTAAAGGAAGTCTTATCGTACCTTCAGACAAATTATCATAGTAATAGCCTGCTATTGTCTGACGATGTGCGTTATCCTTATCAAGATACTTCAATTTGGCGTCAAGCACTGCTGCCTGGATTTCATCAAGACGGGAGTTGCGTCCACAGAAATCAAACACATATTTCCGGCTGCTCCCGTAATTGGCGAGAGAACGGATAACCGAAGCCAGTTCAGGATCATCAGTGGTTACTGCACCGCCATCACCTAATGCCCCAAGATTCTTTCCAGGATAGAAACTGTGTGCAGCAGCATGACCTATGGAGCCCGTTACCTTTTCTACAATATTGCCCGAACTGTCAGTATATACCGCCCTGCAGCCATGGCTCTGGGCACAGTCTTCAACAAGCTTCAGATTGTACCTGCTGCAGATTTCTCCTATTTTTGAAGTATATGCGTTCCTTCCATAAAGATGGACAATTGCAATTGCCACGGTACGTCCGGTAATTGCCTCTTCTATTCTGTCTTTGTCAATTTCAAGCGTATCGGCCTTCGGTTCGACAAGAACAGGCACAAGACCGTTTTCAGTAATGGCAAGAACCGTAGCAATGAAAGTGTTGGCCGGTACGATGACTTCGTCACCCCGTTTCATCAGCCCCATTTCAATGTATGCACGGAAAATCAGAGTCAGAGCATCAAGACCGTTTGCGCACCCGACAGTAAAAGCGGTTCCCACATACGAGGAGAAATCGCTTTCAAAACGTTCGTTCTCAACACCGCGCAGATACCATCCGCTGTTGGTGACACGAGTGACAGCAGCGTTGATGTCGGCTTCATGCAGAGCCGTCACATCCTTAAGACTTAAAAAAGGCACTTGTTTCATGATTGGTTGTAAAAGTAGGTCAAATAAATGGCAAACCGCTATCTGAACCTGAAAAATTGCGGTTTACATATAATGGCTAATCCTGTAAAACGGTAGCTTAGCGCCCGAAAACACATTTATCAATTCCATATCAGAACACAAGCCTATGAAAACATCTCGAACCGTGAAGACACTCCTTCCGACCGCAGCCTTATTATCAGTATTTATGAGTTCGTGCGACAACAGCACATATGACATTACGGAAACGGAATCTGAGACATCGTGCCTGAATGTCATTACCAGAAGCGCCACTGGCAGTAAAGACGTTCAGGCAAAGGTATTCGCTTTTGATATGGACGGCACATGTGTAGCCGGCACCGATGCAGACAGCAATTACCGCTTCAATCTTGAACTGGGGAAACAGTATCATATTACAGCCATTGCTGCCAGTGAAACCTGCTATTCCATTCCAAAGGAGATTTCACGTGAATCCGTTATCAGAATGACAGAAAGCGAAGGTTGGGCAATCTCACCTCTGGAAATAGCCCAAGCTGATGTTACCACTTCAAAATCCACTTCGACCCTGTCTCTACAGATGGAATTCGCAGTCGCATGTCTCACCGTCGAACTGTCAGGCATCCCGGAAGAATATGATACTGTCCTGCTGTCTTTTCCCAACATGGGAACAGGACTTTCAATGTCAGGCAACATTGAAACCTGCGGTACAGTCTCCATTGGTCTTGAAAACAGGAGAGGAGTCTGGACTTGCGACCCGTTTCATGTATTTCCCGGTACTGGAGACAAGCAGGAATTCAATGTACGTCTGATAAAGGGAGACACTGAATGCATCACTTCGGTCAGCACTGACCAGGTATTCAAAGCAGGCACACCGTACTACATAACCGGCACTTATGCCGATGGTGATTTCCTGATTGAAGGCCATATTGGACAGGCATCATGGAACAGTCCCGAAAAAATGACATTCCAATTCGGTCCGAAAATTTCAGAGAGTGGAATTGGCACAACAAATGAAGGCGGGAAGTCCGATACCGTAGATGACAGTCCTGTTTCTGTCAGTAAGATACCGACTCCGACAAGTGAATGGAATGGTCATATAGTCGCTTTAGTCTATGATACAGATGGCAGTCCTGTATCTGATGAATCGGAGATTGCCAGAATGAAACAGGCCACTCTGCTGTTGATAAGCCTCGATGACTGGAACAAGATGACATCGGCAGGCAATGAGTCAACACCAGATATGGCCGCAGAAGCGGCACATGGCTATATCGAATACGGAATGGACGGATGGGACATTCCAACAGAAGCCCAGGCAAGACAACTCAAGGCGACATACAATGATGACAGCAACGGAACTGGCAACACATCTCTGTCCATTCTGAACGAAGCTATTGTAAAAGCCGGAGGAGTTGGAATTGAAACCGTTTCCGGAAACGAAAACGTGCGATATCTGTGCGAAAGGGCCACACGCACATTCTGTTTCAAAAGCACTTCTCTCAATGTCACAAATGCAGGTGCAAAAACCGCAAACTACCATCTTAGGACGGTACGGACCGTCAGCGTGACAACTGACTGAACATCATAACCCGCCACGCCGGATTGTCAGCCGGATTGCCTGGGTATTGACCTCCGAAAAGACAGCAGCATCAGGAACCACAAGTGCCAGATACCCGCCGGCTCCAGCTCCCGGCATCTTCCAAGCCAGCACCTGATCCATAACACTGTACCTGTCAATATATGACTGCACACTTCCCTGTATCATTGCAGGAAACATGGCAGTCTGTGCATGAAACGAATCAAGGTATGAACTGGCAAAAGCAGTCAGGTCACGTTCCATGATAGCATTCCAGCAACGTTCGGCAGCATCGGCAAGAGCACGGACCTTGATCGGGGTGATATCCTTGCCCGTAACGACACTGCAACCCGCAGGACGTGGATCCATGGGAATCATTACAAGATGCTGTTCCAACCAATCCAGAATGGCCGGATCCTGACAAGTCTCAATCTTTGACGGCCAGAAATGGTTATCATACCAGTGACGGCACAACCCGGGGACGCAGATTCCTATGGCATCCTGAGCTCCACTCACAATGCCGTCCTCACGTTCGGGATGATTCTCAAAACAGAACACCAGGCGGGCAAGAGTTTCAGGGTCCATATTCGGAAGCTGATACGGCCAGATACGCTTGATGATATTACGTGTAGAAGTTGAAAGCCCACAACGCTCACGGATCTCAAAAGTCGGTTCAAGGCTTATGGTAATGGCCCAGCCGGGAGCATACTGGCTCACATACGGCTGGTCTATCCATGTCCCCGCCAGGTCAAGACGGGTCGGCAGCTGGCACGGTGTCTGTTTAAGACTGGTTGAAGAACGGGCCTCAAGCCCTGTCTGCGGCACACGGTCCAGAACGACGTACTCCATCCCGCGTTCGCGGCACAACTGTTCCTTGAGCGGTGATGAACCATCGGAATTTACCAGAAGTATGTCCGGCTGCACTATATCCAGAGTCGGAATGAAATCAAGGATTCCGCTTCCCCTATTTATGAAAGCCTGTTTTACGTACCTGATGCTTTTTACCATAAACAGACGTTCCTGCTCACTATATACCGTATGGTGATGCTTAAGTTCCAGGATGGTGGCATCGGACCCTATTCCGACATAAAGCTCACCATACTGTGATGCCTGACGGAAGAACTCCACATGCCCGCTGTGCAGCAGGTCATAACAACCGCTTACAAATACCTTTTTCATATCAATCCATCAGAAAATCGTTCAGAAAGCGTTCGTTTGCCGACTGAATGCTTTCATATGTCAACACAGTTCTGTCACCGCTGAGAATGGCGTATCCGAATTTGTCACGGTCGCCGTCATTGATATACTTACCGAAATCCATACCCGGCTTAAGGCCGTCATGACGTTCGAAAAGCACCTTGATACGGGAGTCAAGATAACGGACTATACTGATATCACCATTTTCCAGCCCATTACCGGGAATTACATTTTTTGAACGGGTACCGGAAGGAATATCGTAACCGAACCACATGCTTGAGGTCGGTCCGTTCAGATAGTTGCCCGGCTCAACCCGACCGCCATGCAGTACGTTTATATAATCGGCCAGATAATCGTGACCCGATGCTTCCCACACAGTATGACTGCAGATGAAGCCGCTACTGCGGGCACCCATTTCAACAGGAATAAGGGTTCCATCAGCTTTCATTATCACTTCCAGATGACCGAACATGCTGTCAAGTCCCAGAGCCTTGTAACATTCAATGCCGAACTTAGCGATTCTGTCCCATGTGGAAGCGTCATATAATGTGGAATTCCAATGATGGATAACCGTAACGTGATTGTTCAGGGCATACTTGGAATGATATTGGATGGAACTGCCATAGCAGTTCACATTTCCATAGCTGTCTCCAAGCAGATCTACAGTAAACTCCTGACCTTCAACAAACTCCTCTATAAGACAATGGTCATTGAATGATTCTGACCTGGCCTTTCCAATGGCTTCGCGGATTATCTCCAGAGACCTGCCAGGTTCCAGTATTGTTATTCCACGAGAGCTGGCGGCCACATCAGGTTTGCATATCAGCTTACGCTCACGGTTCATCTCATGAATGCTTTCCGGAGTAAAACTGTCATCAGTATCAGAGAAACGCCCGAACAGACCGGCCTTGGTCCACAAGTCACACATGTCACGCTTGGAAAGGACACGATTGAAACGTTCGGGCATGGTGCAGCATCCGCACCACGCATTTATTGCATTCACCGACGGAGCAGCCAGGTCTATACTGGAAAGGGCTCCATGGACACGTCCTTCCAAACCTGCCTGCTTCAATGCGGCAATTATTGCGGCACCGTCCTTGATGTCAATCTGGAAATACCTGTCTCCTTCAATGCGAGGGCAGTCATTCCATGCCACTACGGCAACCTTATATCCCAACTCGCGCAAATGACACACCTGTCCCCAGAGCAGGGGATTTTCGCCCAAAAGGACGAACCAGCGGTCATCGGCACCCATCATTCCGTTCATTGCCTCTGAATTCTATTCCACACCCTTGTATTCAAGAAACTCGGGATATTCACGTATGTAGTCGTCTTCAACATATTTATCCGAAGCAAGTACCATACAGACCGAACCGGAAGAAAAATCGAAAATGTCCCTCCATATGCCGGAACTCACATAAAGTCCCTGATATGGGCGGTTCAGGAAAAAGGTCTTGCGCTGTCGGCCGTCATCGAGAGTTACTGAAAACGAACCGCCTGCAGCGATAATGACCTGCTCTAAAGTACGGTGTGCATGTGAACCCCGGCTCTCACCGCCCGGAACATCATATAGCCAATACACACGTTTGATATCGAATGGAATCTGGTCTCCATTCTGTGCGAACGACAGATTTCCCCGTTCATCTATTATCCGGGGAAGGTCAATTATTCTACAATCGTCTATCGTCATATTCAGATGATTTATTCAATTGAAATCAGATGAGCTTCACCATTGGGGAATTTGACAAGCCATATACCAGGCTTCAGACTCAAAAGCGCACTCTCTGGCACAACATTTTGCTCCTTCACTTCAAATTCGCTTACAAACCTGCCATCGATGGAGAAGATACGTGCCAACCCGGAAATGAATTCAGCCGATGCGGCATCAACCGCATCAGGTATATCAATGAAATCCGCAAGTCTTATGTATATTGGCTTTCGGGAGCGGGAACCCACCAATGCGTAATCAGACATCCCGTTGAGTTTCGAGAAAACCGCCAGAGCATAAGAAGGTTTCAATACAATGTCCCTTGCAATGGATACTCTTCCAAACTGACCGTATATGCCATTCAGATATATTAAGGAATTGACGTTATTCGATGAAAGTTTATCCACAACTGACCAGTCCAGCGTATCACAGACCACCAGGTTCACGCTTCCCTTGAAAGTAGTTGTCGGTGAAAAATTGTAAATGCCGGAAGTGCTTGTATAAAAGGGACTGTATCCAATCTTTCCACTCACCACTATACCCTCATCATTATCCTGAAAAGCCAGCTGAGAATAAAGCATGCAAATATCATCGTATCCCGTTACAGGAATGGCATGGAAATGTGAAGAACTGCTGAATACAGGCTGCCATGTCTTTCCTCCATCGGTTGAAGAACTTATCGCTATGAAGTCCGACGGCTGTATCCTGTCAGCCAGTCCCAACTGACAGAAATCAAGAGGATATGAGCCCCAATATGATCCTGGCGGACAAGGATATCCGCTTTGCGAAAAACCGGGATGGACCGTGAAGCGGTATTTGAAATCCGATGAGAACACATCGGCCCGCACCAGTCCGGCAAACTCAGTGTTTGACATATTGGTCAGGTTAACCGCCTCAATGTCAAACACATACCCGGGTGCAAGATTGCCGTCCACATTGGTGCGGATATCATTATATAACAATGGAGAGGCAAAATCTTCAACTTCCATGCTGCCAGGCCTTATTCCTATCAGAGCTGTTTCAACAGAATAACGGTCAGATGAAATCTGTCCATCGGAATAGAATCCGTCATTATCTCCTCCCCAACCCAAATTATAGTGAAACATACCGTTTGAGTCATATCCGTCCAACACAAACGTATGCCATCCCCTCTTGCCGTTGCCGGATACTGCGACAGGCCTATCCGCGTCAATCTCAGCACAAAGAATCGCATTCCAGTCCTCAGTGTCATACAGTTCACGATACAGGTACATGGCATTGTCATAATGGAAATAATGGCGCAATGCATACTGAACTGTCGTCAGATAAGCGGAGCTGGCATCAACATCATAATCCATGGCTATTGATACCCCGCACGCCTTGAGCAGATTTGAAACGGCATCGGTTGATCTGGACGTAGGTGTATTCTCCATTTCCTTCCATCGGAACGGATTTGAGGCAAAATCATATTCCAGATACAGTTTTCTGGTTTTGGTCGTATAGCTGAAACTGCCGGTATTGCTCTCAGGCCATTCATGGTATTTCATTATTATTGCCATGGCTGTAGCGGTACATCCCGACTGACAGGAACGACCGAATGCTTTCGGTGCAAAAGAAGAGTTGAAACTGTTGCCGTTCTGAGAAAAATGAGCCGTTTCCAGACACTTTGAACCGCCATTCCAGGCTTTAGTATCAGGTGATGCCGGAAATTTGCCATTACGTATGCCGTCTATAGCAGAACGGTATGATTCCAGAAAGACCGATGATGCCAGACGCGGATCAGGATTGAACGATCCATGGTAAGAGTATGCCAGTATCTCGGGTCCCTGGCTTTCCCCTGACACTATCACCCATCCGTGACCGCCTTCCCTGTTGAAGACGTAAATTTTCCCATCGGGTTCACCGGTCAGTTCCAGTTCCATTCCTTCGTCACGACTCTGGACCGCATATCCCCCCTGATTGGAACCTTTGTTGAAAAAACCGGCAGCAATCAGTCTGGCCTCATCCTCCCCAATGACATGGGCAAAGGAAGAAGTGACTGACAGACAAAAGGCAAGCGCCAGTAACAATATGTTATACGTTCTTCTCAACAGTCCCTCTAAAAAGATTCGGTAAAGATACCGAAAAATGCGGAACAACAAAATAATCACTACTTTTGCATTCAGTATGAATGCCGATTCAAAAAAGAACGGACTGCTGGCACTCAGTCCCATGGTGGTGTTTCTGGGTATTTACCTTATCAGCTCCATTGCCCTGCACGACTTTTACGCCGTACCCGTGAGCGCTGCGTTTGTCCTTGCATCGGCTTACGCGATGATCATTTCCAGGGGAACGCTGCAGCATAGGATTGAAGTGTTTTCGCGAGGGGCAGGAGACAGGAACGTACTCCTGATGATATGGATTTTCGTACTTGCAGGAGCTTTTGCATCGACCGCCAAGGAGATGGGGGCGATTGACGCTGCAGTCAACGCCACTCTTGGCGTTATCCCAAGCCGCTTTGCCTTTGCAGGTCTGTTCCTGGCAGCCAATATCGTATCGTTTTCAATAGGCACAAGCGTAGGCACCATTGTGGCCCTGATGCCAATTGCAGCAGGCATTGCCCGGCAGACTGGACTGGACACCGCAGTGATGGCGGCAGTAGTTGTAGGCGGCGCATTCTTCGGAGACAATCTTTCATTCATTTCGGACACTACGATTGCAGCCACACAGGCCTTGGGTTGCCGCATGCGTGACAAGTTCAAGTCGAATCTCGGAATTGTACTGCCGGCCTTCATTGTCGTCATAGGCATTTACCTGCTCAAGGGGACCGGTGCCGGAACAGATTTCCAGACCGGTCCGGTAAGTTGGATAAGACTCATACCCTATCTGGCAGTAATTGTGCTTGCCCTGCTGGGATGTAACGTGATTATTGTCCTTTCCATCGGCCTTTTTGCCAATGCAGTGATAGGCATTTCATGCGGTGGTTTCGGCTGGGGAGGTTTTCTGAGCGCTGTCGGAAGCGGAATAGCCGGCATGTCAGAACTGATAATAGTGACCCTTCTTGCCGGAGGCATGCTGGCACTCATGCGTGAAGCCGGAGCACTTGATTTCATCATGAGCAGCCTGTCCGGCAAAATGAAAGGGAAAAGAGGAGCCGAACTTTCAATCGCAGCCACAGTCAGTCTGGCCAACCTGTGTACAGCCAACAACACCATAGCCATCATCACGACAGGAGAACTTGCAAGGAACATATCCGAACGGTTCAATCTGAGCCCGCGCCGTACAGCCAGCATACTTGATACTTTCTCATGCATGGTTCAGGGACTGATTCCCTATGGAGCCCAGCTGCTCATGGCATCGTCACTGAGCGGAGTCGGAGCAATTGACATCATTCCAAACCTGTACTACCCTATGGCACTGGGCCTCAGCGCCTTGCTGGCTATCCTTGTCAGACGCTGACACTATTGTCCGATGCCTGAGATGTTCCGAATGCTGCAAACTGGACGGATAGGATAACCTCTGTATCGTTTATCGCCATTAACCATCGGATAAGGATTCTGCGGTTCTCTTCCACGTAATACTATCTCAAAACAATATGACTCAGTTAGTGGAGCGCCATCTCCCATTGATGAAGTCCAGATTCTGACACAATCATCATATACTGAACCGTCATCATCGCACCAACCGGAAGATGGCAGGAAGATGCTGTTCCCATTAAGCTTGCTGGTGAGACGATACCCAAACGTACCGTTCTGTTCGATAAACTCAATTGTGCAGTTCCTTCGCAACTCGTTGCACTCGCTGGCAGTAGGCATACGCCATTCCCCGTTGGAGAGGACCGCTGCTGCATCATCCTCAAAATCAAGAACAGCTTTATTGTCAACAGTGCCGCGTTCATACCATTTGTAGTTATCCTCAGAATAATATTCTTTCTCTGAAATCTCGCCCCATGCAAAATATCCTCCAGGCTCTTCAGGACAGGACGCACCCACATTACATGACGCCCAATTGACAGACAGCCCCATATCTACCGGTTCATAGCAGATTCCAGCATAGAATGCAGAATCCCGCATATTACAGTTGTTTGGACGGTGGAGAAAGAATTTCATCCATGCGTCAGCCATCAAAGAAGCATCAACTCCATCAAATGGCGTGTTTTGACCATCCATTAACTTGACAGAATGTATGCTGTCACGGGGTAATAGAACGTAAGGTAACTTCTTTGCTTCTTTGGAGGCTGCAAACCATCGTCTGTCAGTGGTTTCAAAGACTTCAGAATTGTAGCCTTCGCCAAGCAAAATATTTCCTTGAGCTGATGACTTCATCAAAAGCAAAGCATGGCTATACTGTGACTCGACAAGAAGTTTTCTGTCACGATACGGTTTTCGGTATGCCACCATGGAGATGGTGTCTGCATGATATTCACCTGACAGCACTTGACGTACTTTGCACTTCAGCAGAAAAACATCATAAGTTGCAGACAGATACTCAATATCATTTACCATCCTCTGCTCGATAATACTGTTTTCCAGCAACTTTGCATCTTCAATGTCGCACACGGCTATCAACATCTGTGAATTATCACTCTGTCCATAGCATAATACTTGACTGATGAAGTAGATTAGAGGAAAAACAATCGACCTTTTCATGAAAGTGTCCAATATAGACTCCATGTGTAATCTTCCAATATTCCAGTCTGCCAAAAATAGCGATACGCTTCCAATTATGAAATAATTATGTGTAGTTTTGCATGTTTGAAAACAAAACCTCAAGTAATATGAGCAACAGGAAACAGCAGGGAATGAATCTCTTCAAGCTGATTCATGACATCACCCCTTACGTGAAACCTTACAAGTGGCTGGTACTGGCCACACTGATACTTACCCTGATAGGGTCATTCATGGCTCAGGTCAACGCTGTGGTACTTGACCGCACGGTCGATGCCGTAAACGCGCTTGTCATCAAGGAATCATTCGCATGGAGCGAGGCTGCCAGAATACTTACCATAATAAGTATAGTACTGCTGGGAAAGGAAATACTTTCGGCACTCATCACATTCGCCCAGAACTACTACGGCGAACGCATGCGCATATTCGTGTCCAAGGACCTGTCACAGAGCATCATTGACAAGATTCTGACTTTCCGCATGTCATTCTTCTCAGCCCAGGACAATGACACCGGCAAGCTGACCACACGAATCGACCAGGGCGTGAGCAGTCTTTCGCGCACGGTGCAGAACTTCTTCATCGACTTGCTGCCCCTGTTCACCAGTGCCGTTCTGGCCCTGATTCTCATGTTTGCGGCAAACGTCTATGTGGGCCTGACCGCCCTGTTCATAGTACCCATCTATTTCTGGATAACCTATCGTCAGGCCAGAAAGCTCAAGGGTTGGCGCCGTAACATGCGTGACACGCGCGAAGCCAAGAGCCACGGCATCATGAACATAATAGAATCCATGAACGTTATCAAGTCCTTCAACCGTCAGAAGATTGAAAGCGACAAGCAGTGGCAGATGCAGACCGAATACAGCGAGAACCAGATGAACGTGCGCCGCACCAGCTTCTACTATGACGGACTGAAAAGCTTTGTACGCCAGACCGGAACAGTGCTCATAATCATCCTGACAGCATATCTGGTACTCATTGAATACCCGGGCATGTCAATAGGTAAGATCATGTACCACGTCATGCTGTTCGGCAACGTAACCGCCCCCATCACCCAACTGCAGCGCATCTTCGATGACATGAATGATGCCATGATTTATGCTGAGGGATTCTTCGACATTGTCAATTCCGAAACCGAAACCGAGCCTTCAGGTAACTACATCCCTGAAAAGGTATACGGCAAGTTCGAGGTCAGGGATGTGGATTTCACCTATCCCAACGGAACCAAGGCCCTGCACAACATCAACATGGACATTGAAAGCGGCAGGATAACGGCATTCGTGGGTCTGTCGGGCGCAGGCAAGAGCACCATCATCAACCTGCTCGACAAGTTCTATGAACCCGACTGCGGCAGCATAACCCTTGACGGTGTTGACATTAAGGAATACGATACAAAGTTCTTGCGTGACAACATAGGACTGGTGCTCCAGAAGAACCACATCTTTGACGGCACCATTGAGGAGAACATACGCTACGGCAAGCCCGATGCCACATTCGAAGAAGTGGCCGATGCAGCCCGCAAGGCCTTCCTCTACGATCAGGTAATGCAGCTTCCGCAGCAGTTCCAGTCAAAGGCACAGCAGCTGTCAGGCGGTCAGCAGCAGCGTGTGGCCATTGCCCGCATGTTCCTCAAGAACCCGCCAATCATCTTCCTGGACGAACCCACCGCAAGTCTTGATGCCGTGGCAACCGAGCAGATCAAGGCCAGCATTGATGCAATCAAGAAGGACCGCACCGTCATCATCATATCGCACAGCATTTCGCAGATCATTGACAGCGACATAATCTACGCTCTCAAGGACGGTCGTGTCGAGCAGTCAGGCAATCCTGATGATGTCTATCGTCAGGGCGGAATCTACAAGGAGATTGTCGATGCATCGGCCCGCAGCCTCAACATCGAGAAACTGGCCCACACGCTTGACAGCGACGGGGACGGGGTTCTGTTTGACTGATGCAATGACGGTCAGCGGGCTGGGCGGTCATCGGGATAACGGCTGAAATAGTCCTTGACATCCCGCTTGGCCTTGGCTCTCATTCCAGCATCAATGTATTCGTCATTTTCAAGATAATAGTCCCATTCCTGCGAACGGAAATAGGCACGGCGGGAACTGATGTAGTCATACATATCCTCAAGTGTGCCGTCATAGTTCTCAATCACCCAGCAACTGTCCGAATAGCACAGGTTCAGCGTATGGCTCTCGGTCCCGCAACAGTTCCAGATGCAGTCAAACCGTACTGTCGCCACATCGGCACTCTGGCTGATGGAACGCACATTGACACTGTCATACAGATCACCGTTACCCGAAATGAAATACAACAGCCATTCTTCACTGCCAATGCCCCAGGGACAGTCCGATGGTACGGCCCAGGATTCTTCCAGAAGAGAGTAATACTGCTCTGTAAAGGCATGGCGGGGACCCATACCATGGTCGGGAATACAGCTTATGAGCTTCCGGACATCAGCGTCTGTCAGTTCTGGGACAGACGGCCGGCATGCCACCGCCAGGCAAACCGGCAGGGCAAATCCGAATACCCTTATTAAAGCAGCATATAGCCCGCAACTGTTTGTCTTCATCGGATTCAACATCATTGAGGGGTTTGTCTGACACAAAGGTTGTAACAAAAATCGGATTATCATCCAAAAAGTAAGTATATTCGCCTGTAATGTGTAAAAAACATATACTGACATGACACAGACCGATATTCAGAACACAGTGAACTCACAACGTGAATTCTTCCTCACAGGGGCCACATTACCTGTCAGATGGCGCATTCAGCAGCTCAGGAAACTCAAGCACGCCATCATTGGAATGGAAGCCGAGCTTGAAGATGCCCTTTCAGCCGATCTGGGACGCAGCAGGGTGGAAGGGTATCTCTGTGATATAGGCCCGGTCATAGTTGAAATAAACGAAACCATTCGCGGACTGCGTCGATGGGCCCGAACGGAAACGCATTTCAGCGGTCTCATGAATTTTCCAAGCATACTGACCAAGGTCTACAAGATGCCGTATGGTGTAACGCTTATCATCAGCCCGTTCAATTTCCCTATAATGCTCACCATGGGCGTTCTTGCCGCCAGCATTGCGGGAGGAAACACGGCAGTCATCAAGGCCAGTTCCAAATCACCGGCATGTACGGCTGCAATGAAGAAACTCATTGCCAGGACATTCGCTCCCGAATACCTGACCGTAATTGACGGAGGGCACGATGTGGCCGACATGTGCCTTGCCACACGCTTTGACAAGATATTCTACACCGGTTCGCCGGCAGTAGCAAGACATGTCATGGCCGAAGCAGCAAGGAATCTGACTCCGGTAGCATTGGAACTGGGCGGTGAAACCGGAAACTGGTGCATTGTAAGGAAGGATGCCGACCTGAAGGACGCTGCCCGGAAAATTGCATTCTTCAAGCTGTGCAATGCCGGACAGATATGCATCAACATAAACCAGATTGCCGTTGCAAGTGAAGTTGCCGATGCTTTCATTGCAGAACTCAAGGCCGCATTTGAGAAAC
Organism: Bacteroidaceae bacterium; assembly: GCA_045640065.1. GTDB lineage: Bacteria > Bacteroidota > Bacteroidia > Bacteroidales > Bacteroidaceae > Colenecus. The sequence goes on along the minus strand of JAZUEH010000055.1, from coordinate 6,989 downwards.
AGATCGGAACCGACCCGCTGAACAATCCTGAGTACCCGTGGCTGATATCCGATGCTGCCTTTGAGAGATGCGCCACTCAGGCCGATGCCTACAGGGACCGCATCATTCTGGGTGGCAGCGGTGACCCCGGAACACGCCGATATTCACCTACAATAATCTACCCTGTGGGAATTGACGAGGACATAGTGCAGCATGAACTGTTCTGTCCGCTTCTTCCCATCGTGCCGTTCAGTGACAGCGACATCAACTGCGTTCTGGATACCATAGCGAGACGCGAACATCCGCTGGCCATGTATCTGTTCACCAAGGACATCCGCTGGGCCAAACGGGTAATGGGCACACAGCAGTACGGAGGCGGCTGCATCAACGAGGTCTGCGTACATCTCATGGTCAAAGGCGTTCCGTTTGGAGGTACAGGCCATTCCGGAATGGGAGCCTACCACGGAGAATGGGGCTTCCGCGAGTTCACTCACCCGCAGACCGTGCTTCTGGGCCACAACCGCATGAACCTGCCGTTGCGCGAACATCCGTATGGTGGAAAAGCCGGAAATCTGAAAATGAAGCTTCTGCGTCTCTTCGAAAAATAACCGCCCGACCTGATCGCAGAGCGCTCAGAGCAGTCTGAGCAGATGCGCGATCATGAAACCTATGTAGTTGCCGGCCGCATAGCCCACCACACCTATCGCCAGTCCAGGAGCAATCACATTGCGGTTCTTCATGGTCATGGCCATCATGGGAACGAATGGTGGGGAACAGATGTAAGTCACCGAACTTATCACCGTTGTGTCAGCATCGATCCGGAAAAGCCTTGAGAAAAGAAGCTGGATGAACAGTGACACGAAAATCACGAATGTGAGATACAGCAGGGTATTCATGCTTCCGGAGAAATCCAGCTTGGAGAAATCGGCCATAGAAGCCACTACAACTGAAAAGATGCAGATGCAGTAGTATCCCATGTCGTAAGCCTGCGGGCGCTTTCTCACTGCCGGAAGGAAGGATGCGGCAATGCCCAGAGTAGTCAACATGAGTATCAGGACTGTCATGAACCAGCCATCACCTGCCAGCATACCCAGACCCGCAGATACACCTATTATCAGTACATCTATTCCCAGAAGTACCAGCATGTCCTTTATGCGCATGGGTGCTTTTTCCTCCTTTTCACCGGTAAAATCGGACTGGGCCGATGATTCGTTAGGCAGTATGCGGCGGAAAAGCCTGATCCCCACCGCCATCAGGAAAGTGAGATACAGGAACGACACCAGCATGTCACATGAATTGACCAGGATGAATGTTTCCTCGGGTACATCAAGCATGGCCTGCAGAGCCGCCAGATTCACCGTTCCACCGGTATAGACACCGGACAGCATTGCTCCCACCTTGTAACCGTCAGGTATGTTGTGCCCGAACAGAAGATAGCCACCCACCACAGCCAGAATGACAGCCGCCAGTCCGGTAACAAGCGCAAGGACCGATGAACGGTTTCCGGTGCGGCTGAACCTGCATCCGAACAGCATAAGAGGAATGGCAATGGGAACCATGGCACTGCTCAGCAGGTCCTGAATCTCAGGCATGGCTTCAGGACGCAGAGTATTACCTATTACAATACCCAGAATATAGAGAACAAGTACGGGGCCTATCTTGCCCAGCACCTTGACTTTCCCGCACAACCATATCACAACGGCTGGAAGGAACAGAAAAAGCAGAACAGTAAACACATTTACAATCATAAGCGCAAAAATACTATTTTTGTACATTCATGAACTTGAAGACATGTACAAAGTAAAAGAAGTCAGCTCCAGACGTGACCTGAAGGAATTCATCAGTTTCCCTGACCGGCTGTACAGGAACTGCCCGCAATACGTTCCTGCCCTCCATTCCGTTGAAAGGAAAAACCTTACGCGGCTGTCCACCCTGAACTACTGCGAAAGGAAGATGTGGCTGCTGGAACAGGACGGCAATACAGTGGGCCGCATTTGCGGAATCATCAATCCACGGTACAACGAAAGGTACGGAACCCACAGGGCCAGATTCGGATGGTTCGATGTCATCAATGACCGGCAGGCTGCCGACATGCTCCTGGATACCGCCGAATCATGGGCCGGAGAACACGGCATGACTGACATCCACGGACCGCTTTTCTACAATACCCTTGGCAAACAGGGCATGCTGGTCGATGGTTTCCAGAACATCCCCCCGTTCAACTGTCTGTACAATTACCCCTATTATCAGGACCTTGTCGAAGCGCACGGATACCGCAAGGAATGTGACTGGATCCAGTATGAACTGGACACCCCAAGAGTCCTGCCCGAAAAGACCGAACGGCTGGCAGACCTTGTAGCCGCCCGATATGGACTCAAGTTGGGAAGTATTGACAAACTCAAGAAAGACCCGGAACTGGTCAGACATTTCTTTGACCTGTACAACCGCAGCTTTTCGGAAAAGGTCCACAATTTCATACCCTTCACCCCTCAGGAAATGGACGAAGAGGCTGCCTCGACAATGCCGTTCCTGTCAGACAGGACAAGCTCGGTCGTTCTGGACAGGAATGGCGGCATAGCCGGATTCGGCATAGCATTCCCAAGCATATCCAAAGCACTGCAGAAGGCCCGCGGACACATGTTCCCATTCGGATGGATTCACCTTCTTAATGCTCTGAAAGACTGCTCCACCATGGACCTGATGCTCAACGGAGCCGCTCCGGAATGGCAGGGCAGGGGAGTATCGGCCATATATTACCGCGACATAGCACGCAAAGCGGCTGAAATAGGGAACACTACTGTCATTACCAATCCGCAGATTGAGACAAACAGCGCCATCAACCTATGGAACAGCTATGAAAAGAGACTGTTCATGAGACGCCGGTGCTACATAAGGGAACTTTAATGAAACATACTATATTCGCGATATGGAACTCAGGCAGATAAAGTATTTCGTGGCGGTCGCAAAGACGCTGAACTTTTCAGAGGCGGCTAAGGAACTGTTCATTACCCAGGGAACACTCTCCCAGCAGATAAAGCAGCTCGAGGACGAGATAGGGAGCCCGCTTTTCGACCGCACGTCACACAGTGTCACACTTACCGAGGCAGGGCAGGAAATGCTTCCGTTGGCAAGACACACGCTGGAAACATCGGCCGAATGCTTCCAACGCATATCGGACCTGCGCAAAGGTGTGACAGGCACACTCAACATAGGCCTGACGACTTCGTTCATGGGCATCATGAACAACGCAATGAAACTGTATCAGAAGGCATTTCCTGCCGTGAAACTGAACATAACCTACACCACGGCCAGTGAACTGCTGCGAATGCTTCAGGAACACGAAATTGACATGTTCATTGCCTTCAAACCAGCTGTTCTTTATGAGGAAATTGATTCAGACCCCATCATTGAAACCGAACTGAGTGCAATAATGAACGCCGAACACCCTCTTGCCAGCAGGGAAATGCTTACGCTGAAAGATCTCAAGTTGCACAGAATCGCGCTTCCCGGCTCAGGCATGCAGGCCAGAAAAGCCTTTGACCGCTTTGTCGATGTCGACACCAGCAGTCTGAACGTATGCGTTGAAATGAACAATCCGAATGCCATTATCAGACTGGTACACAGCACCAGACTCATTGCAATCATGTCATCACTTGCCACTTACATTGATCCCTCTCTTAAAGCCGTACCTGTAGCCGAACTGCGCCGCAAGATGATAGGATGCGTACATACGCTGAAAGACCATTACCTCAAAAAGTCGGCCACCGAATTCATCAGAATACTTAAAGAGGTGGTATAAGGCCCGCAACCGGACAGCTGGGCATATCTATTGACAGAATCAATAACAACAATAGAAAAACAATAAGGAAATCTGATATCACCGGTTTTGACGGCACTTACATTTGCATCGTCAGACAAGCCTTCAAGAGTCAAGGATCCGGACTTATGGAGACATGACGACAAATCATAAACCATCAAAACAATTACAACTATGATCAAAACACTTTTATCAATGTTAGGGGTCGCACTCATTCCTAGCGCATGCCTTGCACAGAAAATCGACAACACACCCGTCGAGTCATTCTCATTGAACCGTTTCCTTGGCACCTGGTACGAGATTGCCCGCTTCGACCATACGTTCGAGCGGGGCATGGAACTCACGACAGCCCGTTACTTCCTTGACGAGGACGGAAACCTCAAAATCATCAACAGCGGAGTACTGAATAACAAGTTCAAGACTTCGACAGGAAAAGCCAAATTCACAGACACTCCGGGACTGCTCAGGGTATCGTTCTTCGGTCCGTTCTATTCGGACTACAGGGTTCTTGACATTACACCTGATTACCAGTATGCTCTTATAGGCGGAAAAACCGGTAAGCACCTGTGGATACTGTCCCGTCTGGTCAAGCCCGATGAAAAACAGATAGACAAACTTCTTATGGAAGCCAGCGCCCGGGGTTACGATGTAGGCAACCTCATCTGGATTGAACACTGATTATCTGTCAAACCATGACACATTTACCAACACATTAGATTCTAAAGCTATGATTACAAAAGATATACAGGAAGCCATAAACAAACAGATAAATGCCGAACTGTGGTCGGCCTATCTTTACCTGTCAATGGCAATGGATGCCGAATCCAAAATGTACAGGGGAGTTGCCAACTGGTTCTTCATCCAATGTCTGGAGGAACAGGACCATGCCCGTATCTTCCAGAACTTCATGAACGATTGCGGGGCCCGCGTCATTCTGACCCCCATTGAAAAGGTGACGAACGAATGGGACAGTCCGCTTGAAATGTTCCAGGACTCACTCAAGCATGAGCAGAAAGTCACCTCAATGATAATCGAACTGGTCAGACTTGCAATCAAAGAGAAGGACTACGCCACCCTAAGCCGTCTCAAATGGTTTGTGGATGAACAGGTCGAGGAGGAGAAGAATGCACGCAAACAGGTGGCTGACTTCTCCAAAGCAGGCGACGATTTCGGCATACTGACCAGCCTGGATGCCGCACTGAGTACCCGGAAATACTGCACGCCCCTGCCTTTGCAATAAGGACAGGCGGCTCTCTCCGAACAGGGGACAGGTTCGATCCGCAAACTTGGGAACGGAACCTCTCCCTTGTTCTGCCCCTGTTCGGCCCCTGTTCGGATTATCAGTTGGAAGCATCCAACGGCTTGGGGAATCCAATGCCGTCAAGGGAAGCCTGGTAGAACTGCGTCTGACCGTCCCTTCCTTCATGGACCAGCACGCGAAGCGTCCTGGTTTCCAGGTCATAAACGCTGGTGTGGGTGGTATACCAGAGGGGGCTGTCGTCCACATGCCAGTATTTCGGGTCATTGAAAACTGAAAGGTACTTTCTCACCATGTTGCAGAACTCTGTGTTTTCGCAGAGTGCATAATTCCTGTACATATAAGCCGAAGAATAGCCGGCATCGTACCATTCAGTAAACCAAAAGTCGCGTGATGACGGGTCGATGGTGTATGTTTGTGAATACCATACTTTCTTCATGAGTTCCTGCATCCCTTCAAAAGTCTCAGGAGTTGAAGCGTAGTTTTCGTTGAGAATGTCCCAGCGCTCCAGACCGCATGCGCATTTCTGAATCATCCCTCTCTCCATCAGACAGTTTGTGAAGTTGGTCATGATGTTACCAAGTGATGGTTTGTTGATGTCCGGTGCAGCTGTGTAAACGGCCTTGTTATCCATGAACTCAAGAACCACACTCTGGTCTGCATCGCAAATGAGCCAATGGAAAGCCTGCGTATAGCCTTCTGCCGGAAAGTCGGCAGGCTCGCTCCAGTCAATGCCGGCAATCACCTGTTTTGCCTCTTCAACACTGCCGGCGCGGTCAAGGACAATGCGCACAAGGTAATTTACGCAGTAGTGCATGTCGGACGATGGGTTGGTGTGTGCAGCCCCGTGACCATATGCATAAGGCTCCCAGGTTGACTGATCGAACGAAGTCTCGCCAGTGGGCATTACGTTTACTCCGATGTACAGTCCTTTCTCGTTGACCCCGTCAACCGTCTTGAAAGGCAGGAACCTGTAAACGTCATCGTACTCTCTGGACTTTGCCAGATCGTTGCTGAATTCCGGACAGCACCCTACCATTCCTATTGATGCATAGTGGCTGTCGGTATGATTCATCCTGATTATGGCCGCCGCATCGTTGTTGATATACCAGTCAAGGTTGCGCCCTACGAAGTATCCTTTACGGACCTCGGAACATGCAGGATAGGAAGGCATATACTTTCCGTTAGTGTAGCTGATGTTTGCCTCCAGGTCGTAGTCATCGTATTCAATGGCATAAAGATATTCTGCAATCCGAGCATTTGCAAATGTCGGATTGACGTCTTTCACGGAGTCAGTGTCCTCTTTATCACATGAACCCGCAAATAAGCAAATGGAAACTGCACAGACAAACAGGAATACGGTCTTTTTCATTTCTGACAATCGAAAATGGATTATTCTTGTAAAACATAACATTGATATCATCCGAATCACGCTACAAAGATACAGCAACATTTCAGCTAAAGTCAATAGTTGTCCCAGATTCCGTGCAGTATTTTCCCTGATTGCATATCTTATTTCCCAAAATTCGTGAAAGACAGTCCAGAGGAATATATGCCTTGTAAAATATTTTCGGCATTCACACCGGATTGCTGAAAAGCCGTCAAAACACCCCTGAAACCCCGTTTTTGCCTTAACTTAAGACCCTTTCCGGTCTTAACTTATGACCGAGGTCGGTCTTAACTTAAGACCAAGGTCGGTCATAAGTTAAGACCAAAACGGGTCATAAGTAGGGCCAAAAAAGGGCCGAAACAGGGCCTGAAACGGTATGCCAAGAGACCCGCAACACGACTCATTATGTAAATAGTTTTCTTAATATAAAAGGAAACGCCGGCATATTTGGACAGCATAATTGGCCCTTTCCAAGCACTGATTCACCGGAATCTTACAGTTCTTACAGTTGACAGTTACACAGAGAACCATACCATATATGCGGG
>JAZUEH010000054.1:0-24870 GCA_045640065.1 Bacteroidaceae bacterium | reverse complement strand
CCTTGGGGCGATTTCAATCCCGAATCGGTGAAACGTCTTGAAGATGCAGGTTATGTGATGCAGTTCTTCTCATGTCCGGAACGTTCATGGAATGAGGAATGGACATCGCAGTACAATGCTATGGTCGTTAACACTGAAGGTGGACGCCGTCTGTTCGTGACGCTGATGCATAAAGGTCAGGAGGCTGCTCCCGATGCCGATGTTGTCCCCATGCCGACGATGTCACTGAGCGCCATGCGTCAGCGCATTGCCGAACTGGAATCGGAAGCTGAAAGGGTAAAGACCGAGACTATGGGGCTTGCCGTCTCATCGGCCTCAATAATGAAGGACGCGTGCAGGGAACTGCAGCAGAACGTCGAGTTCTCACAGGTGGAACTGAATACGGAAGGTGTTGCTGACGGAAAGGTCTGTCAGTTGGAAGGCTGGGCTCCTGCCTCTACCGTTCTGGCACTGCAGGAATATCTGGATACTGTTTCATGTATCTATCAGGTCGATATGCCGACACCTGAAGACGATGTTCCTATCAAACTCCGCAATGGTCGTTTTGCCAGGCTGTTTGAGCCGCTTACCGGCATGTATTCTCTGCCGAGTTACGGTGAACTGGATCCGACTGCGGCTTTTGCTCCGTTCTTCACATTGTTCTTCGGACTCTGTCTGGGTGACGGCGGATACGGTCTGCTTGTGCTTCTTGCCTGCACTTTCGCAAAGAAGAAATTTCCTGCACTCAAGGATTACATGACGCTGGGCCAGTGGCTTGGTGCGTCAACCATACTTGTGGGTCTTCTTACCGGAATGGTCTTCGGCATTTCGCTGGACAGTGTTCCATGGCCGTGGCTTGCCGGAGTCAAGGACAAGTTCATAACGGACAACAATTACAGTGTCATGGGCTACAGCCCCATGATGGTGTTCGCCATTTGTGTGGGCGTGCTCCAGATCCTGTTTGCCATGGGCTTCAAGATTGTCCGTACATCAATTCAGTACGGAGTGAAGTTCGCTCTGAGTGACATAGGATGGCTGGTGCTGCTCGTCGACATGATTGTACTGCTCTGCCTCAAGTTGTCGGGAACCGACATTGCTCAGACTGCCATGTATGTGATTCTTGGAATTGCAGGCATATGTGCGGTTCTTATACTGTTCTTCAATTCTCCCGGAAAGAATCCGTTTGCCAATCTCGGTTCAGGCCTTTGGGGAACGTACAACATGGTCAGCGGACTGCTTGGCGATGTCCTTTCGTACATCCGTCTGTTTGCTTTGGGACTTGCAGGCGGTATACTGGGCGGCGTGTTCAACAGTCTTGCATTCCAGGCAGGCGGAGGCCTTCCGGCCTGGATAGGCTGGCTGCCTACGGCATTCATCCTGGTGTTCGGTCACGGACTGAATCTGTTCCTTTGCGTAATCAGTTCAGTGGTGCATCCGCTCAGGCTTACCTATGTCGAGTTCTTCAAGAACGCAGGTTTTGACGGAGGCGGCAAGGCCTATCGTCCGTTTTCAAAGAAATAAGTAATAACAATCAAATAATAAACAAAATGAATTCATGTCTTCTGCTTGCCTATCTTGGAATAGGCCTGATGATTGCCCTTTCGGGCACAGGTAGTGTGTTTGGTCTGACCATCTGCGGAAATACCGCTATCGGTGGTCTAAAGAAACGTCCTGAAGCTCTGGGTACATTCGTGCTCCTGTCAGCACTTCCATCAACTCAGGGTATTTACGGTTTCGTGGGCTATTTCCTTATCATCGGTAAGGTGTCTGCTGCAATCACTGCAATGCAGTCAGCTGCCATTTTCGGCGCTTCTCTGGCTGTAGGCGTTGTCTGCCTTCTGTCAGGTATCCGTCAGGGCCAGGTCTGCGCAAACGGTATCAGCGCTACAGCCAGCGGTCATAATGTGACTGCCGGTACCATGGTCATGGCTGCTTTCCCGGAGTTCTACGCCATCCTTTCACTGCTGTTCCTCATTCTGATTGGCACGACAATCTGATGAATTTACTTAGGGCTGCTTCCCTTAAGTGGTGACGGTCCCTGTTGTATTGTCCGAGGGCTTGCTGGAGCGGGCCTTCGGACTCTTTTTTATAAACTCTGTTAAATAATGTTCCGGCGCGCCCATATTATGCGTAACTTTGCGGACTGAAACACATTATGACTGATATGAAGGACGCAAAGATGAAGCCCGATTATATTTTTTCTGTCAGTTGGGAAGTATGCAACAAGGTCGGAGGAATATATACCGTGCTTTCTACCCAGGCCAAGACATTAATGGAAGCTAGCGGCGCGACCCTCATCTATATAGGCCCTGATTTCCGGAAGGGTAAGGACAATCCGCTTTTTACTGAAGATAAGTCGCTTTATCCCGAATGGATAGCGCGTTTCATGGAATCCGATGGCATTGCCGTGCGTATGGGTCGATGGAACATTCCCGGCAACCCTATGGCCATGCTGATTGATTCCAGTTCCTGTTTTGACAAGAAGAACTGGATATATTCGCGTGCCTGGGATCTGTTCCAGGTGGATTCGCTCCATGCTTACGGCGATTACGACGAGGCCTCCATGTTCTCCTTCGCAGCCGCATTGACAGTCCGTAGCTTCTACGGCTATGCCATAGGACCCAAGTACAAGGTTGTCTATCATGCTCATGAATGGATGACAGGACTTGGAGCTCTTATGATCAAGCATTTCGTTCCTGAAATTGCAACGGTATTCACAACTCATGCAACATCGATAGGACGTTCCATCTGTGGCAACGGAAAACAGCTGTACGAGTATTTCTCCGGATATCACGGTGACCAGATGGCCCGTGAACTGAATATGGAATCCAAGCATTCCATTGAAAAGCAGACCGCCTGGAACGTTGACTGTTTTACGACTGTAAGTGATATCACGGCAAGGGAGTGTACCCAACTGCTTGACATAACTCCTCATGTTGTCACCCCAAATGGTTTTGAGAACGACTTCGTGCCGGATTCGAAACTTTTTGCAGCCAAACGTTCCAAGGCCCGCAAATCCATACTGAAGGTGGCCAACACCCTGTTCGGTACTGACTGGGGCGATGAGACATGTATTATAGGAATAGGTGGCCGTGCGGAATTCCGTAATAAAGGTATCGATCTTTTTCTTGATTCGTTGCGCAATCTCCGCGATAGCGGAATGGCTGGAAATCACCATGTTTTGGCTGTGGTCAATGTGCCGGGGTGGGTAAGAGAACCCAGAACAGATCTCAAGGATGCACTGGCCGCAAAGCATGGTACCGGAACTCCAATGCCAGCCCCATACCTTACCCATTGGCTTCATAATATGGCCGAAGACCGTATTCTGAATGCCGTCATCCGTAATGGATTCCGTAATGAAGCCCATGACAGTGTGAAGGTCATGATGGTGCCTTGCTATCTTGACGGCAATGACGGCATTTTCAACATGAATTATTATGACCTGCTCATAGGACAGGACCTGGCAATATACCCGTCGTATTATGAACCTTGGGGCTATACACCTCTGGAGAGTGCCGCTTTCCATGTCCCTACTGTCACCACTGACCTGTCCGGATTCGGACTGTGGGCAAACGGCGTGAACGGACGTGAATGCGTGTTGGCAGACGGTGTTGCCGTAGTGCACCGTACCGATTCCAACTGGAATGATGCATCGGACTCCATCAGGGATATGATGAGACAGCTGCTGAATATGGATTCCAAGGACATTGCCAAGGTTCGTAAGGCGGCATCGGCACTTGCATCAAAAGCGTTGTGGAAACATTTCATACATTATTATATTGATGCTTATGACATTGCTCTGAGACGGTCATTACAAGCGGTTTCAGTGAATAATTGAAAACAAGAACATTTCTAGATACAAGATGAAAATTAAAGCAAGTAACTCGAATCAGCCCACGTGGCGTGAAATCAACGTGAAGTCAAGTGTTCCCGAATCATTGCAGAAACTTGATGAGATTGCCCATAACATATGGTGGGTATGGAATCAGGAGGGAAAGGATCTGTTCAGCAACATTGACCCTGCACTCTGGACCAGAATCCATCACAATCCGGTACGTATGCTTTCAGCTCTTGGGTATGACAGATTGGAAGAACTGGCAAAAGACAAGCAGTTCATTGAGAAGATGAATGCTGTCTATGACAAGTTCCGCGCGTATGTTGACTGCGAACCTGACCGCACACGTCCATCGGTCGCATATTTCTGCATGGAATATGGTCTGACCCATGTCCTCAAGATATATTCAGGTGGTCTTGGAGTACTTGCAGGTGACTATCTGAAAGAGGCCAGTGACAGTAATGTCGATATGGTCGGCGTCGGTTTCCTTTACCGTCACGGCTATTTCACCCAGACCCTTTCAATGGACGGCCAGCAGATTGCAAACTATGAGCCGCAGGACTTCTCGTCACTTCCCATCGAGCGTGTCTTCAAGGCCGATGGACAGCCGCTTACAGTAGCCGTTCCCTATATCAACTATACCGTATATGCTTCAATCTGGAAAGTGAATGTAGGTCGTGTATCCCTGTATCTTCTGGATACCGATAACGAACTGAACAGTGAGTTTGACCGTCCAATCACTTCACAGCTTTATGGAGGTGACTGGGAAAACCGTCTCAAGCAGGAGATCCTGCTGGGTATTGGCGGCATGCTGACTCTTGAGGCACTTGGAATAAAGAAGGATATCTATCACTGCAATGAAGGACATGCTGCACTCTGCAACCTGTACCGTCTTACGCAGTATGTGAAGCAGGGACTCAGCTTCAACCAGGCCATGGAGGTTGTACGGGCATCGGCTCTTTATACTGTCCATACACCGGTTCCTGCCGGTCATGACTACTTTGACGAAGGTCTGTTCGGCAAGTACATGGGCGGATATGCACAGCAGCTTGGCATTTCATGGGATGAACTTATGGATATGGGCCGTACAAATCCGGGAGATCATAACGAACGGTTCTGCATGTCAACATTCGCATGTAACACCTGTCAGGAAGTCAACGGTGTAAGCTGGCTCCACGGAGAGGTTTCGAAGAAGATGTTCAGCGGTATCTGGAAAGGTTATTTCCCGGAAGAAAGCCATGTGGGTTATGTGACCAACGGCGTTCATATGCCGTCATGGGCATCGAAGGAATGGATGGCTCTCTATGTCAAGTACTTTGATGGGGCCTTTCTTAAAGACCAGTCGAACGAGAAAATATGGGACGCCATCTACAAGGTGCCTGACAAGGTCGTCTGGGATCAGCATCTTGATTTGAAGCGTCAGCTCATTGAGTTCATCAGAAAATCCTTCCGCGAGACATGGCTCAAGAACCAGGGCGATCCTTCACGTATCGTCTCTCTCATGGAGAAAATCAATCCGAATGCTCTGACAATAGGTTTCGGCCGTCGTTTTGCAACATACAAGCGTGCTCACCTGCTGTTTACGGACCTGGACCGTCTTGCCAAGATCGTGAACAATCCCAAGTATCCTGTTCAGTTCCTGTTCACAGGTAAGGCTCATCCTCATGATGGTGCCGGTCAGGGACTCATCAAGCAGATCATTGACATAAGCCGTCGTCCTGAATTCCTTGGAAAAATCATATTCCTTGAAAACTATGACATGCATGTGGCACGTCGTCTTGTGTCTGGCGTGGATATCTGGCTCAATACTCCTACACGTCCGCTTGAGGCATCAGGCACCAGTGGTGAAAAGGCTCTGATGAATGGTGTGGTCAATCTGTCAGTACTTGACGGATGGTGGTATGAGGGCTATCGCAAGGGTGCCGGCTGGGCTCTGACAGATAAACGGACCTATCAGAACCAGGCTTATCAGGACCAGCTTGATGCTGCTACCATCTACAGTCTTCTTGAAAATGAGATATTGCCTCTGTACTATGACCAGGATGCACATGGCATGAGCGAAGGTTGGGTAAAGACAATGAAGAACTCAATCGCTCAGATTGCACCTCATTATACAATGAAACGTCAGCTTGATGATTACTACAGCAAATTCTACTGCCGTCTTGCCGAACGTTCACACACACTCTGCGAAAACAATTTCGAAAAGGCCCGTCAACTGGCTGCATGGAAGGAAATCGTTGCTGAACGCTGGGATTCCATTCAGGTGGTAAGCTCAAGCAAGAGTGACTCTGTCATTCAGAACCTTTTCGAGAGCGGTAAGCCGTATTCAATGGAATATGTGATTGACGAAAAGGGTTTGGACGATGCTGTTGGAGTCGAGATGGTGATAATGCATACTGAAGCTGACGGTCATGACGTTCTGGACCGTGTCGTTCCACTTGAACTGGTAAATCGTGAAGGCAATCTTTATACATTCCGTGCTCAGACAAAGAACGATTTCTCAGGCTCGTTCAAGATCTGTTACCGCATGTATCCAAAGAATCCGAACCTGCCTCACCGTCAGGACTTCTGTTACGTCAAGTGGTTCTATTGATTATTGAAAGACATGAAAATAATTGAGGCTGTCCGTTTGGGCAGCCTCAACTGTTTTCATGCATGTCTGAATTTATTATTCGGCCTTTTCGTATGCGGCGTTCAGACCTTCAATCACATCAGCTGTGATATCAAGCGCTTCGTCAGAATAGAGCAGGGCGCTTTTGGTGATTATCATGTTGTAGCCGTGCTCCTTATTGTACTCCTTGAGGAATGAGTCAATGGCTTCGCTTACCTTCTGTGAATTGGCAGCGTTCTCAAGGTCAAGTTCCCTGCTGTATTGGGCTGTCTTCTCGTCGATGGCCTGTGCCTTCTTCTGCAGACGGTTCTGTTCTGACTGCGCGCGTTCTCTGCTTGAGAAAACGTTATTCTGAACCTTCTTGTTGAAGTCTTCGTATTCAGCTTCAAATTTCTTTGTGTCTTCAGCAAGAACCAGACTGTAGTTCTCCTGCTTGCGCATGAGTTCTTCTGCAAGGTCAAGATAGAAATTGTAGTTGCTTAGAAGTGAATCCACGTTGACATAGGCAATTTTAAGACCTGTCGTAGGAGCAGCTTCCTTGTTGCTGCTGTTTGAATTGTCAACCGGCTGTGCACACTGGCAGAACATGAAAACTGCCAGAGCTGCAATAAGAGTTTTGGTTTTCATTATTTACAGTTAATTGTTGGTTTTGTCTGGTTCCTGTGTTCGCGCACTGCCATAGGGTTGTCCTTTCTGGCCTGTGCGTCCTGTGTCTCAACGCATCCTATGCCCCGTTTCCTCATGGCAGGATTCTTTCCTACGTGGATATTCGGAAATTTTCCGCCCTTTCTTATCCAGATGCCTACTGACAGCAGAGCTACACCTGCAAGAAGAAAAACGATAGCCAGTAACAGCGTTTTCAACATAAGCGTGCGAATATAGTGATTTTTATGCTGAATGCTGTATATTTGGAAAACAAATTGAATTATCATGGACAAAATGAAGAAGCATGCTGATAGGGTGATGGATATATTTGCCGCTATCTGTGAGATTCCGCGTCCTTCGGGACATGAGGAACAGATTGGAAAATTTCTAATGGATTTTGCCGGCAGTCATGGACTGGAATGCGTTATGGACAAGACCGGGAATGTGATAATCAGAAAACCGGCAACTCCAGGCAAGGAAAAATGTCAGACGGTCATACTGCAGGCACATCAGGATATGGTATGTGAAAAGGATGCCACCCTGGAACATGATTTCATGACACAGCCAATTGAAACCTATGTCGAGGACGGTTGGCTCAAGGCACGTGGCACCACATTGGGAGCCGATGACGGCATGGGCATTGCCATGGCACTTGCCATACTCGAGGCCGATGACATAGCCCACGGTCCTATTGAATGTCTTTTCACGGTATCGGAAGAGACAGGACTGACCGGAGCCGAGAATCTTGAACCGGGAATGATGAACGGCAAGATGCTCATCAACCTGGATTCCGAGGATGAGGGCGAGATATTCATAGGTTGTGCCGGTGGAATGAACACCCGTATCACGTTCGACTACAGGCCGCAGGCCGTCCCGGCAGGATATTTCTTCCTGAATGTCTGCGTGGACAAGCTGCACGGCGGTCATTCGGGTGATGATATTGACAAGGGTTTTGCCAATGCCAACAAAATACTTGCCCGTTTCCTGTGCCAGTCCATGAGCAGATATGACATGCGTCTCTGCAGCATATCGGGCGGAAACCTCTCCAATGCCATACCACGTGATGCCCAGGCACTTATCGCGGTTCCATCGGCCTGCAAGGAAAGCATCCGTGTGGACTTCAATGTGTTTGCCAGCCAGATTGAGAACGAATTCCATGTCACTGAAAAGGAAATGGTGTTCAGAATGGAATCGGCCGGTGCTGTGGAAGAGTGTATGGATCAGACTGTTGCCAAGAATATCATACTGGCTCTGACTGCCGTCCATAATGGCGTCTTTGCCATGAGCATGGATGTCAAGGGACTGGTTGAGACATCGTCCAATCTTGCCAGGGTACGTACAGAAAACTCGCAGGTCAGCATAGTGACCAGTCAGCGCAGTTCGGTGGAAAGCGCCAAGCTGGCTGTGCGCCAGGCGGTTGCATCGTGCTTTGAGATGGCAGGCGCAAAGGTGGTAAGCAATGAGGGCTATCCAGGCTGGACACCCAATCCGAATTCCCGACTGTTGGAGATATCAGTAGCCACTTACCGCGAACTTTTCTCCAAGGAGCCGAAGGTCAAGGCAATTCATGCAGGTCTGGAGTGCGGACTGTTCCTGAACTCGTACCCTGATCTGGACATGATATCAGTGGGTCCTACACTGCGCGGTGTCCATTCTCCGTCGGAGCGTCTTGAACTGTCAACCGTTCCAATGGTGCTTGATCACCTGATTGCCATTCTTGACCGCATTCCCGAGTAATGGCATAAATTGTATTACAATTGTGAAAGCGCTGAAAATTCTCTGATTTTCAGCGCTTTTGTCGTTAAAATGTTGTAACATTGCGAATCGTCAAAACAACTATTCACATATGGCCAGAACAAAGAAAAATCTGATGTGGGGAGTTGCCGCAGTGCTGCTTCTTCCTGCTGCTGTAGCAACGGCAGTCGTTGCCGGAGCCGATTCAGAACCGAACATGAGACCTTTGGGTCCGTGTGATGTCTATGCCGAAGGCGGAACGCCATGCGTGGCCGCACATTCTACTACCAGAGCCCTCTTGAGGGACTATGATGGACCTTTGTATCAGGTGATGCGCCAGTCCGATGGCAAGACACTTGATATAGGTGTGGTTCCTGCCAACGCCAATGACGGTGGCGGATATGCCGATGCGGCAGCTCAGGACGAATTCTGCAAGAATACATACTGCTGGATCACCGTTCTGTATGACCAGTCCGGTAAGGGCAACCATCTCGTGCAGGCTCCACGTGGAGGATTCGGCGGTCCGGCAATGGGCGGTTTCAACAACGTGCCTCTGGCTGATTGGGCCCCGGTAACCTTGAATGGCCATAAGGTCTATGGACTGTTCATCGCTCCCGGTATGGGCTTGCGCTGGAATGATGCCCACGGTACTGCCGTTGACGATCAGGCCGAAGGCCAGTACTGGGTAATCAGCGGCCATCACTACAATACCGGATGCTGCTTTGACTATGGCAATGCCGAAACCGACAGCCGTGATGACGGTGACGGTACGATGGAAACCACATATTTCGGCAATCAGCCTTCATGGTATCGTGGACAGGCTCCTGGTCCGTGGATCATGACTGATCAGGAGAACAACCTTGTGGGTTGTGTCAATCCCGATCCCAATGACAAGTACTGTGCTGACATACCAAGCGTGAATTACCGCTTTGTCACTGCAACTGCCGACGGAGAACCTCACCACTGGCGTTCCATGGGCGGTGACGCCCAGAGAGGTGCTCTGCAGATAATGTATGACGGCCAGCGTATCCAGAATCCGCGCAGCAGCTACGATCCCATGCGCAAGCAGGGAGCCATCCTGCTGGGTAACGGCGGTGACAACTCCAACGGCTCATCGGGTACATTCTACGAAGCAGCCATGACGGCCGCCGGTACATTCCCGACAGTGGAAACCAATCAGGCACTTCAGGCCAATATCGTTGCTGCCGGTTATGACATCCATTATCTGTCCATCTCAAGTCCGGATAAGATTGACAAGCCCAATCTGCTGCAGACCTTTGCACCAAAGTCCACTCAGACTGTAGCTGTCAAGTTCACCAATATCACTGACAGCGAAATCAGAGACCTGACCATTGCAGTGGAAGCTCCACGCGGTTGGAAGGTGTCAGTCCTCGGCTCAAAGGACAAGGTCAGGAAAGTCAACTATGCCGTGGCTCCCGGACAGAGTGTGGTGGCCCAGTTCAGTGTCAGGTCGTCAAAGAAGGAATTCAATGGCGATATGCGTGGAAAGGCAGTGTGGACCGGTGCAGACGGACAGCAGGAGCAGTTCGCAGTCCAGAAGGTCCGCAACGTGAAGCCGGTTTCAATCAACGAATTCAGTCTGGCCGATGGTCAGGGCAATCAGACCAACCAGTTCATCGAACTCTACAACGCCGGTGACAGGACGGCCGACATTTCGGGCTGGACACTCACACATCATGCAATAAATATGCCCTATTTCTCATCTGTCGAGATTCCTTCAGGTACAAAGCTGGCTCCAAAGTCATACTATCTTTTGGGTCTTGCAACATCCGGTCTGGCAGTACAGGCCGAAAAGGGTGAAAGCACAATCTGGCTTCGCTCGGTTGAAGGATTGAATGAGGGCGATGAGATAACTGTCGGATCAGAGAAAGTGCGTATCAAGTCAATAATCAGACCTGAAGCTGCAGCTCAGAACGGACGCGGCGGCTTTGGCGCACAGGTGGCATCGACCACTATCTGGCAGCCGCTGCCCGAAGGACCTGTCATCACAGTTCCGGCAGGTTCCAATAATATCCCTGTCACATCAGTCAACGGATTCAAGGTGGGACAGAAGATCGCCATCGGTTATGGTGCTACCTATCCTGCAGTATCCAACTCACTTGAGAAATATGAGATCGTTACCGTTACTGAAGTTGGCAAACCCGGAACCCAGGCATATCTGGCAATGGATGCCAAACCTGGAGATACCAACATCAAGATGTCATCTACACAGAACATCAGTGTAGGTGACCGTATCCGCCTTGACATTGACAGTGAAGGCCATGGAATTGAATGGGTTACCGTAAAGAATGTGGGAACCCAGTCACAGCGCAATACCTTTAACGGTCCGCTGCGTCCCGATGAGAATCCCGGAACTGGAATCGATCTGGAAGAACCGCTCAAGTTCGCCCATTCCAGCAATATGCCTTACAGCGTCTGGGGTACAGGCATCACATTTGAACCTGCAACAAAGTTTGACCACAGCAGTAACGAACCCGTTCTGCCGCTTGCATATGGAATTGAACTTGACAGACCGCTTGCCAAGAGCCATCCTATCAACGAGGCTGTAGTCGATGCCGGCGTTACGAATGTCGGTTATCAAGGTGAAACCGCTGCCGATCTCCTGTTCGGCGGCCCGGCTCTGACCGCATCGGGCAATATGACACTCCGTACAGACAAGGGCCTGATAGCCGATGCCCTCAACTGGGGTGGAGTCATTGATCCGTGGCTTTCTGAAGGATATCACGGCGATGCAGGAGCCAATGCTTCAGGCAACCATGCCGCTGTTCCTCAGGCTGGTCGTGGCGGTCGTGGCGGTTTCGGTGCACAGCCCCAGCAGTCGGCCTCACAGCCGTGGGTAAGCTCCGGCCGTTATCCTGATGGTGCCGATTCCGATGATAACCGTGCTGATTTCCATGTCCAGACATCATCGACAATAGCCGGTGCCGCAGCAAAGGGCAGCGTCAACTTCAAGGTGACCGGTACTGATTTCTTCAGGTCAGGTCAGACCATCTGGATTGGCAGCGGTGCAAATAAGGAACAGGTTAAGGTGGCAGTAGTTGGTACACCGGGATATACACGTCTTTCTGAAGCCGTTCAGGCCGGTGAGAACGTTATCAAGGTGGCATCGGCCCAAGGGTTCAACGCAGGCCAGATACTGGAACTGGAATCGGCAGCAGGCAAGGAGAAAGTCACAGTCGCTGAAGTCAAGGTCGTTCAGAGGCGCGGATTCGGTTTCGGCGGCTTTGGCGGTCGCGGACAACAGCAGGGACCTCAGCCAAGCGATGAAATTACGCTGGCACAGCCGTTGGCCAATTCGTATTCGGCAGGCGATGAACTTGCCGGATCGGGTATCACTTTGGGCGCTCCTCTTTTGAATGATCATGCTGCAGGTGAACCTGTAGCCTATAGCATTCCGACTCCAGGTGCTCCGAACAGGTATTAAGCGATTGCTGGTGCCGCTGGTCCTGGCGGCACTGGCACTCTGTGTCTGGATGATGGTGCATGCCCTGTCAGGCATGTCCATGCCGGGCTGTGGAACCGGCAGCGGCTGTGACAGCGTCATGTCAGGCCGATGGGCTTACATAGCCGGACTTGTGCCGGTCAGTGCGTTGGCCGTGGGTGCCTATCTTGCACTGCTGCTATGCCTGTTCTCATTCAAGTCCGATGCCCGTACCGCCAGTCGCATGATGCTCGTGCTTGGCGGTGCAATAATAGGCATGGCGCTTTGGTTCACAGCAATCCAGGCCTTTGTGCTTCATACCTTCTGCAAGTACTGCATGGCTGCCCATGCATTGGGAACAGTCATATCGGTTCTGATAATCTGCTCGTGTACAGACCGCCGCTGGCAGTGGCTGGCTGCAGGAATAGGACTCGCGGCACTGACAGCGGCCGTACAGTATGACACTCTGCCCGATGCTGCATATGCTGAAGGGGCCGCACAGGAACCTCTGCCTCTGTTTTCAGCGGACCAGGTTCCGACAGTCGGTCCAAAGGATGCTCCCGCTCAGGTGGAGCTTATGTTTGACTACCGGTGTTCCCATTGCCGGAGTCTGCATGCCATGCTGCCTCAGCTTGTCGATATGTTCCAGGGTAGGGTGGCGTTCCTGCTTCTGCCGACTCCCTTGAGCAATGCATGCAACTACTACATACCGCAGGGGCCGGATCCCTTCGAGGGCTCATGTACCCTGACCCGTCTGGCACTTGCCGTCTGGCAGGCCGCACCTGACCGCTTCCCGGAATATGACGGGTGGCTGTTTCAGGAAGGTCCTGACGGCTGGTATCCCAGAACGGAGTCCGATGCTGTAATCATGGCTCAGCAGATTGTTGCCGATAAAGACGCGTTCGAATCGGCTTACAGCAATATGTGGACCATGGATTATCTGACCAAAGTGTTTGAACTCTTCGGACGTACCACGAACGGCAGGAGCGGCGGGATACCGCGATTTGTCTATGGCCAGAAATGGCTGGTTCCTGATGCCGATACGCCGGAGACCGTCTATGAACTGTTGGAGAAACTAATCAACCGTAATGATGAAGAATAAACTGATGATTGCCGCTACGGCTGCAGTGCTGGTTCTGCCTACCATCCTGTCTGTCTGTTGTCAGGGAGGAAGGAAACAGGGACCGTGTGATATCTATGACCGTGAGGGAACGCCATGCGTTGCCGCACACAGTACTACACGCCGTCTGTATTCCAGATATGACGGCCCGCTGTATCAGATTCAGAGAGAGTCTGACGGAGAGAAACTTGATATAACCCAGACCTCTGACGGTTATGCCGATGTGAATCAGCAGAGGAGCTTCTGTTCCGGCACCACATGCTTCATGACGGTCATATATGACCAGTCCGGTCACGGGAATGACCTTAAGCAGGCTGCACCCGGTACTTTCAAGGGACCGGCCAAGGGCGAATTCAACACAATGGCCATTGCCGACATGGCTCCGGTTCTTGTGAACGGCCACGAAGCCTACGGTCTGTACATCATGCCGGGCATGGGATACCGCAACAACAACGCCTCGTATCTTGCCATCGATGATGAGCCTGAGGGCATCTACTATGTGATTGACGGCACACATTTTGACAGCGGATGCTGTTTTGACTACGGCAATTCATCGACCAACGGCAAGGCTGTCGGCCGTGGAACCATGGAGACCACATATTACGGAACGGCAACGGCCTGGGGCAGCGGCAACGGCGAAGGACCATGGATCATGGCCGATATGGAAGCCGGACTCTTCTCAGGCTTCAGCGCAAAGAAAAATGATGTCCCTTCCATTACGGACTGGCGTTTCGTGAGCGTGTTCGTGAACGGAGGCGGCGGCAACCGCTGGGATCTGCGTGGAGGCGATGCCACAACCGATTCCCTGACCACGTTCTACAGTGGCGAACGTCCCCATGTTGAAGGAAATGACAACTATTACCCGATGCACCGTAAGGGAGCCATTCTGCTTGGCAACGGCGGTGACAACGGCAACGGCAGCGCCGGCACTTTCTATGAAGGCGTAATGACACAGGGCTATCCAACTGACAATGCCATTGCACTGGTGCAGAAGAATATAGCTGCACAGAAGTACAGGGCCTATCCGCTCACTCTGTCGCGTGTACGCTCATTTGCCCCGGGGAGCGGACAGACTGTAACGGCCACTTTCACCAACGTGACGGACAGCCCCATGGACAGCGTCGGATTCACGGCCATGATTCCATCGGACTGGCTTGTGGAATATCCTGATGCAACAAGCGGAAGTCGTCTTGAACCCGGTGAGAGCATGACCTGGCGTGTCACTCTGATTTCGCCTGACAACAGTGGCGGCACCTTCTCGAATGCCGATAACCTGCAGGTCCTGGCAAAGACCTCAAACGGGAGCTATGAGGTAACGGCAAAGCTGCGTTCGGCAAGCCCCGTCAAGATCAATGAGCTCAGACTGGCAGGTGCGCCACAGAGACAGAATGACCAGTTCATTGAATTGTATAACCCCACAGAAACAGCCATAGATCTGTCCGGCTGGAAACTGCGCGTGCAGCGCAGCGGATGGGCTCCTGTCGATGTCCTGACACTGCCTGCCGGAACGGAGATTGCCGCAAACGGATTCCTGCTTGTGGGAACAGCCGGCAATTATGCTGCTCTTGGGGCCGGTGCCGGTTCGACTGCCATATATCTTGGACAGGATGCAGCCTCGGGCCAGGTCCTCAGAATAGGAGGTTCAGACTACACTGTGTCCAAGGTCGGAACGCCAGCCGGACAGCTTACTACCGTGTTCATTCCGGTATCGACAGGACCATGGCTTGAGATTCCGGCCGGAAGTACAAATGTTCCGGTCACTTCAAATTCCGGTTTCAAGGCCGGTCAGCTTATGGGAATAGGTCTTGGAGACCGCTTCGAATCTGTAACGGTAACTGAAGTCGGTACGGCTGCAACCCAGACGGTCCTTGCTGCAGCGGTTGCTGTCGGTGACACTCGTATAGAGCTTGAATCCAATGACCGTCTCCAGCCGGGCGACGAGATTACAATAGGTACCGGCCAGCGTAAGGAACTGGCAGTCGTGAAGAGCATAGAGAGAGTGGCATCGGCCCCTCAGGGACGTCGCGCACCAGGTGCCCAGCCGCGTGAGACCGGTATGGTTGAACTTGAAAAGCCATTGGCACAGGCTCAGATGTCAGGTGTTGACGTGTCATGCCCCGGAACGGGAATCAGCTTCACTCCAGCACTTCAGCATGCTCATGAAAGCGGTGATGCCGTTCAGTCCTTGGGCCTGCCTTATGAACTTGACCGTCCGCTTGAAAAGGCCGTGGAAATGCTCGATGCCGTATGTGACGGCAGTCAGGGATTCTCCCGGGAGGCCGATGCCTGGATTGGTTACGCTCTATCCGCCCAGGCTGGAATGGTGGCTCTCTATACCCCGACCGGGGTCTTGGCCGATGCCATAGTCTATGGTTCGCAACAGAGCAGTTCAAGTGCCAACGGCACCATTGCTCAGCCGCAGATTGCAGTTCTTGAGGGCGATCAGGATGGTGGCGGATGCATTGCTGTGGTACCTCGTCCGCAGAACCAGGGATTCGGCGGATTCGGAGGGTTCGGCGGAAGACAACGGTTATCTGCTACTCCAGCCGCTGGAAATGTGGCGGGACGCAGTCTGGTCCGTATTCCTGATGGAACTGACAGCGACAATCTCTGTGTGGATTTCCGTGCATCGGACAATCCTACACCGGGAGAAGCCAATAAAGAGTAAATTTGGCTATCTTTGTGACTCCTGACGATATTACTAACAATTAATCGATTATATGAAGAAAATTCTTTCACTGACTGCGGCACTTCTGGCCGTGTGTTCGTTTGCATCGGCCCAGATTCAGGATCTGGCCAGCCCCGACGGCAAACTGGTGGTGTCTTTCAAACTGACTGACACCGAGACTCCAACCTATTCAGTCAAGTATGACGGCAAGGACATGCTCATGGATTCTCCTATAGGCATCATGCTGGACATGGGCTCGAAACCTACCCTTCAGGGACTTCCCCAGGGACGTGAGGCCGGAAACGGTGACTTCACAAAGAATCTTACCCTGGTAAGCGTGAAGGATAACGAGGCTGTTGCCGACTATTCACTTGACCGCATCAAGGTCGCACATGTGAACCACAAGTATGTCCAGCGTGTAATCACCCTGCAGAACGCTTCAAGACAGAACATCGAGTTCGAATTCCGCGTAAGCGACAACGACATAGCCTTCCGTTATAACATTCCGGTAGGCCAGCAGCGCAAGAGCACACGCGTGCTGTTTGAGAACTCAGGTTTCACTTTCCCTGATGGGACCACGACATTCCTGACAGACCAGAGCGATGCCATGATAGGCTGGCAGCGTTCAAAACCCAGTTATGAAGAGGGTTACACCAATGACGGCCCAATGTCGAAGAAGTCAGGTTACGGCCACGGATACACATTCCCGGGCCTGTTCCATGTCGGTGAAAACGGCTGGGTCCTTCTCTGCGAAACCGGAGTCAGCAGCCGCTACTGCGGAAGCCGCCTTGGTGACTGCGTGAACAACACCTATAAGATAGAATTCCCAATGCCCGATGAGAACAACGGAAACGGTACCGTATGTCCGGCCGTCCGTCTTCCGGGTTCAACCCCATGGCGTACCATTACCGTGGGCTCGACACTTGCACCAATCGTAGAGACTACAGTCATGTGGGATTACGTGGAGCCGGTTTATGAGACCACACACAAGTACAAGTACGGACGCGGTACCTGGAGCTGGATCGTATGGCAGGATGCATCGTGCAACTGGGATGACCAGATCAAGTTCATCGACCTTGCAAGCGCCATGAATTTCGAATATATCCTGATTGATGCAGGCTGGGACCAGAACATAGGCTATGACCGTATGGAGCAGCTCATCAAGTATGCGAACTCGAAGAATGTCGATGTGTTCCTCTGGTACTCATCAAGCGGAAACTGGAACGACATAACCCAGAGCCCGATCAACAGAATGGACAACTCGGTAGTCCGCAAGAAGGAGATGGCTTGGCTTGAGAAGGTCAACTGCAAGGGTATCAAGGTTGACTTCTGGGGCGGTGACAAGCAGGAGACCATGCAGCTTTATGAAGAGGTCCTTTCCGATGCCGATGACCACGGCCTGATGTGCATCTTCCACGGTTGCACCATGCCCCGCGGCTGGGAACGCATGTATCCCAACTATGTGGGTTCAGAGGCAGTCCTTGCCAGTGAGAACATGTACTTCGGCCAGGGCGCCTGCAACGAGGAGGCCTTCAAGGCAACCCTGCATCCGTTCATCCGCAACACCATGGGCTGCATGGAGTTCGGCGGCTGCTTCATGAACCGCATCCTGAACAAGCAGAACAGCGGCCGCGGCTCAAAGCTCATGACCGGTCCTATCTTCCAGATTGCTACCGAAGTGGTGTTCCAGAACCCGATCCAGAACATTGCCATCTGTCCGAACAACCTTGAGGACGCTCCGGAAATCTGCATGGACTGGCTCAAGACCTCACCTACACAGTGGGAGGAGACCAGATTCATTGACGGCTATCCCGGCAAGTATGTCATCCTGGCACGCAAGGACGTTACTGGCAAGTGGCATGTGGCCGGTCTGAACGCTACAAAGGAGCCCATTAAGGAAAAGATTGAACTGCCGTTCTTTGAGGATGGTACAGTCCAGGTCTATTCTGACGATGCATCGTTCGAGAACCCGACCCTCAGCAGTGTCAAGTACAAGGGAAAGAAGGGCTACCAGATTGAAATCGCACCTAACGGTGGCGTGATTATCGAACAGTAAGCTTAATCAACAATTAGTCTGTAGTAATAATGAAAAGTATTCTCAAGTTGTCGGCTTGTGCCCTGGCCCTGGCCCTTGGTACAAACATGGCATCAGCGCAGGAGACTACGTTGAAGGATGCCTACAAGGATTATTTCAAGATTGGTGTGGCAGTGAACCGTAGAAACGTTACTGACCAGAAACAGATTGACCTTATCAAGAAAGAGTTCAACAGCATTACTGCCGAAAACTGCATGAAACCTGGTGAAATCCATCCGGCCGCTGACCGTTGGAATTGGTCTCAGGCTGACCAGGTGGCCGATTTCTGCCGCAAGAACGGAATCAAGATGCGCTACCACACACTGGTATGGCACTCACAGTTCGCCAACTGGATGTTCGATGACGTTGACAAGAAAGGGCAAGACAGTTCCTGCATCCAAGGAAGTGTTCTATGCCAGACTGAAGGATCATATCTTCACCGTCCTTGACCGTTACAAGGATGTCATCTACTGCATTGACGTTGTAAATGAGGTGTTCTCAGACGATGGCAACACACGTGTCAACCCGTTCCGCCAGTCAAGGGCCTATCAGCTTTGCGGTGAGGATTTCATTGACTCGGCATTCGTTTGGGCACATCAGGCACTGCCTACCGCACAGCTTTTCATCAATGACTACAATGCTGCCGTTCCGGCAAAGCGTGACCGTATATATAATAAGGTCAAGAAGATGAAGGATGCCGGTATTCCCATTGACGGTATCGGCATGCAGGGCCACTACAATATCTATGGCCCCAGTGCAAAGGACATTGAGGATGCCATCATCAAATATGAGTCAGTGGTTGACCACATCCAGTTCACCGAGCTTGACATCCGCGCAAACAGACAGCAGGGCGGCCAGCTTGAGTTCAGCCGTGAGGGCGATGCCATCGATAACAGGGTGAAGAACATGCTTGCTGACCAGTATGCGATGCTTTTCGAGATCCTGCGCCGGCATAAGGACAAGATCGATGTTGTGACATTCTGGAATCTTGGCGACCGTGACAGCTGGCTCGGATCGGACAACTATCCTCTGCTGTTCGACACGAACTACGAGAGAAAGCAGCCTGCATACGACCGCGTGACCAAGTGGCCGAAAGAGGATTTCGTTCCGTCATCGATGAACCAGCCCGGTCAGGAATATCCTATGGTAAACTCTGAGAACTATGCACGCTTCCGCATCAAGGGCTTCGACAACGCGAAGTCAGTCGTTGTAAGCCTGGGACTTGGCGGCCAGGGCGGCACAAAGCTGAACCAGACATCTGACGGTTACTGGCAGGGTACTACTGCCGGTCCGATGGACGAGGGCTTCCACTACTATCATCTGACCGTTGACGGTGCGACTGTCAATGATCCGGGTACCAACAACTACTACGGTTCGACCCGTTGGGAGAGCGGTATTGAGATTCCTGCGCATGACGCTGATTTCTATGCTGACAGACATATTGCCCACGGCAACGTGCAGCAGGTCCTTTTCTGGTCCGAGAGCACCAACCAGAACCTCAGGGCTTTTGTCTATACTCCTGCCGGTTATGAGAAGGGCAAGAAGAAATATCCCGTCCTTTACCTGCAGCACGGCTGGGGTGAGGATGAGACCGCATGGATGACACAGGGCCATGCAAACCTTATCATGGACAACCTGATTGCCGACGGTGCAATCGAACCGTTCATAGTAGTATGTACCTACGGTCTGACCAACAGCGTCAAGTACGGCAGCCTGAGCGGCTTCAGCAGCAAGGATTTCGAGACCGTTCTGGTCGATGAGCTTGTTCCTTACGTTGACTCGCATTTCCGTACAATAGCCAAGAGGGAGTCCCGCGCAATGGCCGGACTGTCAATGGGCGGCGGGGAGACCCACTCGATCACTCTGGCACGTCCCGAGGCATTCGCATATTTCGGTCTGCTGAGCGGTGGCCAGTATTCACCCGAAGAGGTTGAAAAGGCTATCCAGGCCAAGTTCGGCAATGCCAAGACTGCCGACAAGCAGATCGGTCCGAAGTACGTCAAGGGTATCTTCGTAAGCTGTGGCAGCAAGGAACGTCCCGATGGCGTTAGAAAGTCAGGCGAGGATCTTGCAGCAGCCGGTTACAACGCAATGAGCTACGTATCGGAAGGTACAGCCCATGAGTTCCTGACCTGGCGCCGTAGCCTTTACATGATGGCACAGATGCTGTTCAAGTGATGGATGGTGGGGTGGCTGACAGCCGCTCCATGGCCAGCGCGAACAGGGGAGAGGTTCCGTTCAGGCTTGAACGGAACCTGTCCCCTGTTCAGTATTTAACTTCTTTTATGGAATACATGGTGTAACAATGGGAATTTCCATACGTCATGATTATGAAAACGCTTAAAAGATGATGATTATGAAAACACGTGTAATGATTGTTGGTTTTGCAGTGGCAGGGCTGCTGCTGGCCGTTGGGACGGCAAATGCACAGGAGCGTGTTGTAAGGGTTGACCGTCCGGAAAGAGAAGTAGTTGGAACCCGTAACATTCCCGGTGGTGTAAGCCGTGAGCCGGAGATGAGAGTACCTGAAAGACGTGGTCCTGAGAGAAGGGAACCGGAACGTATGCATTTTGACGACAGAGGTCACAGGGATCTGCGCCCGGTTACTGAAGCTGTAGTGACTGTCATTGTCCGTGCGGCATTCGATGCAGACCGTCTGGCACGTACAAGGGATATTATCCGTGAAGGTGGCATGTTCTATGCCGATCAGGTATATGACATAGCACGCACGTTCAGATTCAATCAGGACCGTATCGAGTTCCTTGAAATGGCGTATGACATCACCGTTGACCGTTGCAATTTCTACAGGGCCGTTGAGACACTCACATTCCGTACAGACCGTGAAAGGCTTATGGAGGTTCTGACAGAACGTGCATACCGGACGCAGGACTGGATTCCAAGATATGCCGTTGCCAAGGGCGAATACAAGGCTATGCTGCGTACACTTGATGCTCTTGATTTCGATTCAGACCGTGAACTGATGATAAGGTTCATTGCCGCAAGCGGACAGCTCACCATGAAGCAAATTGCCGGTCTGACCGATACGATGACATTTGCAAGCAACCGTCGCAATCTGCTGGATGATCTGAGACGTATTTATGATAGAAGATGATGATTATGTAGGGATAGAGTTTTTGTTAAACAAGTAGTTTTGGGAAGTTTATTTTGGTGGGTCACCGGCTGTCAAATCTGATGGCCGGTGACTTTTTGATACGCGGTCTGCGTTTCCCGCAATGAACTCTTTCCAGTTTCTGGGTCCTTTGACATTGGACTCGGGACGTCCCATCTGAAGGAAATGACAGTAGGCGGCACCGAGCGCATCGGTGGCATCCAGGTATTTGGGCATGTCGGTCTCGCTGATGTTCAGCATACGCTGGAGCATGGCAGCCACCTGTTCCTTGCTGGCGCTGCCGTTTCCCGTTATGGCCATCTTGATTTTCAGAGGAGCGTATTCGTGGATGGGAATGCTGTGGTTTATGGCTGCGGCAATGGCAACTCCCTGAGCGCGTCCCAACTTGAGCATGGACTGCACGTTCTTCCCGAAGAAGGGGGCTTCAATGGCCATCTCGTCCGGCAGATATTCGTTGATGATGCCACCTATGCGCTGGAAAATATGTCCCAGTTTCAGGTACATGTCTTTCTCCTTATGCAGGTCAATCACCCCCATGGAAATGAGACTGGCCTTGTTCCCAAGAACCTTGATGACTCCATATCCCATTATATTCGTTCCGGGGTCGATGCCTAGAATTATTCTCTCCGCAAGATTTTTCTTCTCCATTTTGATTTTTCGTGATGCGAATATACGCAATATCCAAACCTTTTGCTACCTTTGCAGCACAATTAAGCCCATCGGGGCGGTTTTTGGGGCATTAGCTCATCTGGCTAGAGCGTTTGACTGGCAGTCAAGAGGTGACGAGTTCGAGTCTCGTATGCTCCACATGCAAATAGAGGTCGCAATGCGGCCTCTTTTTGTATGTGGAGCATGTGCGACCTTATTTTATTTTGCTTTGCAAAAGCGCTCCCTGCGGTCGCTTGGCGGCCCTCCGGCCGCTCTCGCTCGGGGTCTTGCTCGCCCCAATACGTTTGTACCTGACCCGTCCTGTTTTTCCCTTTTTTTCTTCATCGGTACTGAATCGGTACTGAATAATACAAGCCACAAAAAACTGCGATCTTTAGTGATGTCCTTTTCATTCTATTTTGAATGGTTTTGGGTGATTTTATGGTTATTTTTAGCGGAATCTCGCTCAAAACAACAGATTCCGCTAAAGATAATTATATAAAGAGTTGGTCAATGGTCACTTCAGATTGAATGGAATCGTAATACATATTATGTTTTACACCAAAGGTGGTAACCATCGTAACGAGTATGGAGCATTTAGTTCCAGTCTGATACTCAAAAACTTCTACTTTATTGCTAAGGTTCTGTTCGTCCTGTTTGGTCAATGTATATTCATTAGTTGACCTAATATCCGCTGCTCACACTCTAATCTTTAAGACAGCCTACCGGTACAACCAGCACGCCGTCTTCGGGGCGTTTGTATGCATAATCTCCTATTCCGGTCAGTACCATCAGGAAAGAAGGTTTCTTCATCCTGGTAGTGTCAATCTTGTCAGACAGATCCTTTAAACTCTTGGCACCGGCATTGATAAGGTCTGCACCGCCAATCTTGATTTCAACAAGTCCGTATGATCCGTTTCTTAGATGAACAACGGCATCACACTCCAGATTATTCTTGTCGCGGTAATGATAAACCTTACCATCCAACGCATCGGCATATACACGCAAGTCACGGACAGCAAGGGCCTCAAAAATGAGCCCAAATGTTTCCATGTCATTAATCAGGTCGTTAGGGCCCAGACCTAATGATGCAGTAGCAATGGACGGATCAATGAAATAACGTGTATCCGATGTGCGGATTGCAGTCTTGCTCCTAAGGTTAGGATTCCATGCCACAGAGTCCTCTATGACAAAAATCTCCTTTAATGCCTTTATGTAACTGTAAACGGTACCGTCTGACATCTGCTCGTCTCCATTATTCCGGATATCTGCCAGTATGGTTCCGGCTGTCGCCTGACTACCTTGATTCCGGGCATAGGAACGCATAATCCGTTTTGCAAGTTCTTCATCGCGGTCAATATCATCAACACGCTTTATATCATTACTTACAACAGAGTCAAAGTAGTTAAACGCCTGGGCAAGAGCTGCCTTCACAGTCTTTTTCAACACAGCCTTGGGCCATCCGCCGCGACAGGTAAGATATGCCAGCCTGTCCAGATCTATATGACTCACTCCATCAATCTTATCTGCATTGACAAAAAGATTCCCCAAACTCACATCGCCCGTAGAATCCCCTGACTCCCACAAAGACATTGTGCGTAGCTTAAGGCGTGATATGCGTCCTGTGCCGGTATGGAATATTTGCTCATCCCCAATACTGTTACCGCTATCATCCTTACGGGCTTTACCAGGAACTGCTGAGCCGGTAAGCATAAACTGCCCGTCATCCTCACGGTTATCAACTTCATTCCTTACAGCATCCCAAAACTGTGGGGCAATTTGCCATTCGTCTATAAGCCTGGGCGTCTCGCCCGCCAGGAGTCTGGAAATATTTGTACGGGCAATAGCAAGATTCTGGCTGAGAGTATTCGGGTCCGCCATAGACAATACACTCTTGGCTTGCTGTTTTGCCAATGTAGTCTTCCCGCAGTACTTTGGCCCTTCTATTAGAACTGCTCCAGATGACTCCAACTTATCAGTAAGCATCTGGTCTGCAATACGTTTTAAATATTCTGACATATTTTTAAAGGTAAAATTTGCAACAAAAATAATACATTCCTCTCTGAAAATCAATTATTTCAACAAAAATATGACACGACAGTTGGCTGGTTTTTGACGCGACAGTTGGCTGGTTTTTGACGTGACAGTTGGCTGGTTTTTGATGCGACAGTTGGCCGCTTTTTGATATGGCAGTTGGCTGTCAACATCATCCACAAAACTAAACCCAAGAAAAAGCAACATCAAATCTTTGCAAGGTCTTCAAATCAAATTTATTTTTTTTCATTGTTTCAAAGACGCATTTTGAGTAATTTGCCGTCCTATTACAGGAAAGGCAGAATAGAGTGATGAGTAAACCCTTTCTTTCTGAGAAAGAACTTGTGCAGGGGTGCATCCGCAGGGACAGGGATGCGCAGCAGGAGTTATATGCCCGATTTGCAGCCCGGCTCTATTTGCTCTGCCTCAGATACATTGGTGACAGCGATGAGTCTCGTGACCTTATGCATGACTCCATGATAAAGGCAATGGACAGCATCAGGTCTTTCCGCAATGAAGCCGATGGTTCACTCTATTTATGGCTCCGTAGGATAACCATCAACGTGGTATTTGACCGCTTCCGGCAGAACAGCAGGTTCATGGAGGTTCCTCTTGAACAGGTAAGTGATAAGGATATCCTTGATGCATCGGATTCCGATGCCGGACCTGAGCGGGAGATACCGGATGACGTGCTGAAACAGATAATGGCCACACTTTCACCCGTAAGGCGTGCGGTGTTCAATATGTACTACATAGACGGTTTCAGCCACAAGGAGATAGCACGGGCATTGAACATAACGGAAGGCGGCTCAACATCCATTCTTGCCAAAGCCCGCGCCAGCGTGAGGAAAGCCATTACAGATTACCTTAAAGCAACAGGACAATGAAGGACTGGAGAGACAAAAGAATGATTGACTATCTGGAGGGCTTCAATGCAGAGCTCCCGCAGT
>JAZUEH010000053.1:0-1932 GCA_045640065.1 Bacteroidaceae bacterium | reverse complement strand
TTCAGTTTCCCGATTTCCATCAGACCACGCCCTCTCTCTGTGCAAACAGCAGCGCACGCAATGTCAGTGTCAGCGCATGATAATCAGCAGTATTGCGGTTTTCATAGAGGTAAGATACAGTATACAGCATAGCCTGCCGGGGGGTTTCCTCATTTTCCACAAGTTTCTTCTCATCCATGCGGCCCACATTCATCACGAGCTGCTGGGCCGTATCGATCAGAGTGAGGATGAGCTTGTCATCCTCACAATGGTCAACACGGAGATAGTTTTTGGTTTCAGGCAGTGAGATCAACGTCATTTATCTGCCCTCCGTTCATCACCCGCCTGTGGTTGTACCGCCGGTGCTTCCGCCGCCTGTTGACGATTTCGTGCCTGCCATCTTGAGAACCTTGACAGATTCAGGAAGGATCAGTCTGCCGTCCACACGCTGAGTGGTAAGGAATCCAACCTGATCGGTGCGTGCATACAGCTCATTGAGACGGCGGAAGGTGCGGTTCTGACGGTCTGCCACCCAGTAGTTTTTCATGTCACCGAACAGAAGAACACGCTCACCCTTGGCAATGGTCGGCATAAAGGAACTTGTGCGGATCGGTCTGCCGAGCAGTGTATCGGGTTTTGCGATATCGAGGGACGGCTTCCAAAGATAGTTGTCGTTCTTATCCTTCAGCTTCATGAGCTGGAGAAGGATGGTTTCATTGCAGACGAACTGTGCATTTCTGCGGTACGGAGATTTCAGACTGTAGTAGAGGTCGAAGATCTCATCAAAGGTGATCGCTGTCTGCGATGCAGAGGTCACACCAAGTTCAGCACCGCCGGTCTCATCGAGAATACCGAGCGGTTTCTTGTCACCATCGCCTGTGAAGAAGGCACGCTCCTCTGCATTGCCCATTGCAACGCCGAATCGGGATGCAATATACGATGCGAGGTCAAAAGCGGAATCGTGCAGAAGTTCGTTGCTGATCTTGATCATCGTACCGAGTTTATATGCGGAGAGGGTCGTCTGACCGAAACGAGTATCGGTCTCCGGAATTTCCTCACCCTCATCGATCCACTGTGCCTCCATCGTATCGTTGGCAATCGGAATCTTACGGGTACCGCTGTTGGTCTTGATGACAGTCGCCATCTGACGGAAGATGTTGTTCTCCTCAAGTCCCTGAATCAGGCGGCGCTCGAATTCGTCAGGCACAGTGTAGCCGCCCTCGGTATCCTCACCAACGGAGAGTGCATTGCGGACGGCAAGCTGATCGCCCTTGTTGCGGATCATATCCCAGAATGCAGACTTGTATTCGTCTGTTGCTGTCGGCGCAGTCTTTGCGGCAGACGGAGCATTGGGGGCATTGGTGACAGGCTTGCTGGTCGGTGCAGAAAGTGCTGCATCGAGGGCAGCCTGCTGTTCCAGACGCTCGATCTCTGTGCCGAGTGCCTGCACTTCTCCCGCCATCCTGTTATACTGCTCAACGGCAGATGCCTCCACCAGACCGTTCTCACCGCGGTGCTTTTCAAGGAAGTCCTTTGTCTGTTCCCACAGAGTATTACGCTTACTGCGAAGTTCCATAATTTTGCTCATATCGTTTTCTCCATTTCTGCCGGAAATCTCCGGCGGTCAAAAAAATACAGCCTGCTTATCTCATGAAAGCAAGCTGCTGTTTCAAAATTTCATACGGTATAGCACCGTCTTTCGTTCTGCCGTCCAAACCGATCACAGGCATATCCGGCACGGAAACTGTCGGTGCGGTCAGCCCTTTCTCGGAAGGTTTCGGTGTTTCAGTTGTGTCATTGGGAGTGTCGTCCGTGTTTGCTGTTTCAGCTGAAGCGGTGATCTTTCCCAAAATGGTCTGCCCCATAACACGGGTACTGTAAGACCAGTCAGATTCCAGCTTGAACGGCTTCTTTTCGGCTTCCTTCTTTTCATCCCCGTCCTCGTCACCGCCT
>JAZUEH010000052.1:0-34681 GCA_045640065.1 Bacteroidaceae bacterium | reverse complement strand
TCTGGCCTCCACGCCCGTTCTGGCCCGGCTGTTCGTCTTCACCCTGTACAAGCTTGCCGTTGAAAATGTTGAGCTTGTAGACAAAGTGAAGCATGAAGTACTGGTTGATGACATCGAACTCGCTGTTGCTGCGGCTTGTTGCGGTAATGGTGCGGTTGTAGTTCTTGCGCTGGCCCATGATGTCGAAGAACTGGGCTGAAACGATGGCCGACTTGTTCTTGAGGAAGGCCTTCTGGAGTTCGGCGTTGAAGATGAGTTCGTCAGTGTTGAAGGTTGCGTCCTCATAACCGCGGCGGCAGCTGTTCAGGATGTCGAATGCCAGACGTATGTTCCATGGGAAGGTTATGTTGCCGCTGGCACCGTAGCTGAATGACCAGGTGTCCAGGTTGCTGGCCTTGCGCATGTCATTGCGGGCATGGTTAAGCGAGACGTCTCCGTTAAGCGTGAGCTCGATCTTTTCGTCACGGAACGATGCCGAGAGGTGTTCCGATGGGGTGAAGTTCCTGGTGGTCATCTTGGTGGTGACCTTGTTCTCATACAGGAAGGCTACCTGCTCGGAATAGTTGATCCACGAGAAGGTGTTCATGGTGAAGCGCTGGTCCTTGAAGGTGTAGGTGCCTCCTATGTTGCCGCCCACGTTCCAGTTGCCGTTGATGTTGTCGGGGCGGGTTGTCTGGCCGCCGGTTTCGGGATTGTACTCGACACGGTTGCTTATGTTGTTCCGGGTCACGCGGTAGCGGGCTCCTGACATGAAGCTGCCCTGGGTATCGGCATTGTAGGTGTGGAAGTCAACGTTGGCGTTGGTGGTGAATGACGGCTTAAGGTTGGGGTTGCCCTGGGTTATGTACAGCGGGTTGGTGTTGTCCGTAATGTCAAGGAGATTCGTCATTGACGGCTGGTTGCTGCTGCCGTTCACGCGGAAGCGTATGTCGGTGTTGTCGCTGAACATGTAACGCAGGTCGAAGGTGGGGTTGATGTTCATTTCCTGCTGTACAGGGGTGTGCAGAACGCCCTGGGTGCGGTATTCCAGACGGGTTTCGTACGGCTGCAGACGCACGCCGGTGTTCATGCGCAGCTTCTCGCGGTTTATGCGGTAGCTCACCTGGATGTCGTGACGGTATGTCGTGTATTTTGAATACTTGCTGAGCATGGTGTCAAGGCGTTCCTGCCAGTCATCGGGACGCTGCATGAAGTCATAACCCATGTTGTCAAACGAGTAGGTCTGGCGGTCGTTCTCGTTCAGACTGTAGTTGTAGCGGTAGCTGAACTGCAGGAACATGCCGGTGAAGATGGGCTCGGACCAGATGACCTGTGCACTGTAGCCGTAGTTGTTTGCCGGGGTTGTGGTGAAGCGGTTGCGGTAGTCGATGGAGTCATTGCGGTAGTAGGTCGTGGTGTTGTATGACCAGCTGTCGTTTGTGTTTTCGCTCCAGTTGCCCTGCAGACGCAGTGTCAGGTTGCGGCCTCGGTCGTTGATGCGGCGGTTGGCCTGGATGGAGCCGCCGGCGTTGCGGTTGCCGGATTCACCGTGTGACTGGCCTGTGTTGCGGTTCACGAAGATGGAACGGTAGGTGGCATAGCCCTCGCGGCCGGTGTCGATCATGTCATCGAGCGGGGCGGTCATGTAACGGTACGGGTCATCGTTGTATGTTGCGGAAACGCTTTCCGAATTGTTCTCCGATGACGAGACGTTGAAGTTGGGGCGGATGATGATGTTGGTCATGGTGTCAGGCCTCCATTCGATATAGAGGTTCGAGCGGAAACCGTCACCCGAATTGTTGTTCTGGTTGTTGCTGTTCGAGAATGAGCTGGTGCTGCCGAAGAAGTTCTCGGAATTGCTGCGCTGGCCGAACTCGTTCTCGTTGTGGTTGACGCTGGCGTTGGCGTTGAATTCGAACTTCTCGTTCTCGTATGCATAGCTGGCCGAAAGGTTCTGGAAGGTGTTCAGACCGCGGTTGCCGCCCCACTGGCGTCCGCCGTTGCCTATGCCCTGATCGACAACGTTGCTGGCGTTGCCGTACAGCGTGAACTGGTTGAGGTCGGTGAAACGGTTGACCATGATCTGGCCGTTGTAGAGGTTGTGCTTGCCGTAGTCCGAACCGTAGGCAAGGTCGTAGGTGTTGAGGAGTCCGCCCTTCATCTCATCCTTGGTGTGAAGGTCGAAGACCACCTGTTCCTCACCGTCATCGATGCCTGTTATTCGGGCAAGGTCGCTCTTCTTCTCGTAGGTCTTGAGGCGATCGATCATGTCGGCCGGGAGGTTCTCGAGCAGGGTGGTGATGTCTTCGCCAAGGTATTCCTTGCCGTTGATGAGAATCTGCGATACGGCTTTTCCGTTGACCGTGATGTTGCCGTCACTGTCAAGTTCCACACCTGGCAGCTTCTTGATGAGCTCCTGTATGCTGGCTCCTTCGCTCAGGCGGTAGGCGGCGCTGTTGAACATGATGGTGTCCTTGATGGCCTGGACCTTGGGGACCTCGGCTACGATTTCAGCTGCTTCCAGCATGATGCGGTCAGGTACCATGTCGATGCGTGCGGCACGGATGTTCCTTTCGGACCGTGAGGTGACTTCTATGGGAAGAACACCGGGGTGGTAGCCTACATAAGTGACCTTGATGGCATACTTGCCGGGCTTGACGTTCTGTATGGAATAAGTGCCGTCGATTTCGGTGGCCACGCCCTTGACCATGGAACTGTCAGGCAGCGAGAGAAGCTGTACTGCAGCTATGGGCATGGGTTCCTGGGCATCGGTATCATAGACCGTTCCGTTGATGTTGTGATTGCTGTTGTTGTTACGGCTGTTGTTCTGTGAGTATATCGGGAAGACCGTCACTGATGCAATCAGTGCAGTCAGAAGAAGACGTTTTGACATTAGCTGGTTTGATATTCGGTTGTTCAGTTGTTATGTTGTGTTGCAAATTTCGCCATTTTATTCATTATCAGCCAATAATATCCGTTAAGAAATCCTATTTGTTCATGTGTTGGCCAGAATTCGCCAAAACTGCTTATATTTGTGCAGTCAAACAAATAACAATACATAAAATGGAACTGGAGAAACTTACCGATGCCATTGTGGCCGGAAACATGAATGCTGCAGTTGAAATGTCAAAGCAGGCTGTTGAGGCTGGCATCGAACCTAAAGCTATAATAAGTGAGTACCTGATCAAGGGAATGGAAATCATCGGAGCCCGTTTCGGCGAAGGCAAGGCTTTCGTGCCCAATCTGCTTATGTCGGCCCGCGCCATGAAGGGCTGTCTGGATCTGCTCAAGCCGATGATGAAGGGCGATACCAGCATCATGTACGGTAAAGTGGTGATCGGCACCGTCAAGGGTGACCTTCACGACATTGGCAAGAACCTGGTGGCATCGATGTTCGAGGGCTCTGGCTTCGAGGTAGTCAACCTTGGCATCAATGTCGAGGCCGACAAGTTCGTGCAGGCAATCAAGGAGAATGATGCTGACATTCTGGTACTGTCGGCCTTGCTGACAACCACCATGAGCTACATGAAGGATGTGATTGAGGCCGTGAAGGCTGCCGGTCTGCGCGACAAGGTCAAGATCATGGTGGGAGGTGCTCCGGTCAATGCCGATTTTGCCGCTCAGGTGGAGGCCGATGTCTATACCGCCGATGCCAACGAGGCGGTTCTGGTGGCAAAGAAGCTTCTTGGAAAAGCCTGATGGCGAATGTATGGATAAGGTATGAATAATCTATAATCAGATATTGTTCAATGAAGACGATGAAGCATTTTCTGGCTGCTTTCATGATGATGTCAGCCGTCAGCGTATGGGCAGTTGAACCCATTACGATCAAGTTGTGGCCGAATGGCGCACCCAACAGCAACGGTGCCACTAAGGAGAAACCGGCATCGAACAATCAGGCATGGGACTTCGAACCCATTCTGACAGTGTGGCCGGCCGAGAATCCCAATGGACTGGCCGTTCTTGGTCTTCCCGGAGGCGGATACTCGGTGTTGTCCAACACCCATGAGTGCAAGCAGTTCAACACCTATTATAACGAACAGGGAATCACATTCGTATGCCTGGATTACCGTATGCCGGGTGGACACAAGGATGTTCCGTTGAGCGATGCCCAGCAGGCCATGCGCGTAATCCGCGAGCATGCCGATGAGTGGGGATTTACCAAACTTGGCGTCATGGGCGCCAGTGCAGGTGGACATCTGGCTTCAACAGTGGCTACCCATTATGTTGATGATGCCACCAAACCAGATTTCCAGATTCTGTTCTATCCCGTCATCTCGATGGATATGGAGATTACTCACCAGAGCTCACGTGAGCTGCTTCTGGGTCAGAATCCCAGCGAGGAGGATGTGCTTCTGTTCAGCAATGAGAAGCAGGTGACCAAGGATACTCCTAAGGCATTCATCATTGCCTGCATGGATGACTTCCTGGTTCCGGTCGAGAACAGTATCCGTTACTATCAGGCTCTGGTAAAGAACAGGGTTCCTGCAGCCATGCACCTCTATCCAAAGGGTGGCCACGGTTTTGGTGCCGGCATGAATTTCGGCTATGCAGAGCAATGGCGCGATGAACTGAAGCAGTGGTTCAAGAACGAAATCCTGAATTCCGGCAGCAACGGAGGCGGTTTCGGCGGCTTCGGTGGCGGCTTCCCAGGCGGCGGCTTCGGTGGTGGCTTCCCTGGCGGTGGCTTCCCCGGTGGCGCTCCTGCTGCAAACAACTGATTCTAGGATATATAATCAAACGGAAAAACCGCTCTGGAGTATCTTCAGAGCGGTTTTTCGTTTGAGCCGAAGGCGGGACTCGAACCCGCGACCTACGCATTACGAATGCGTTGCTCTACCAACTGAGCTATTTCGGCTTTTCGGGGTGCAAAGGTAGTGCTTTTCGGGAAAGCCCCAATCATCAACTCCTGTTTTTTTGGAAAAACCTAAAAAATACGCTCCCTCGCGGAATCTCGCGGTGAGCTATTCCGCGGAATTCACGCATGGAATGGCCATGAGGAGGGCGACCACTTCGCTGTAGTTGCGGGTGCCGGACGGGATGCCGTTGCCTTTCAGGTAGAGGTTGTAGATGAATGACTGGGCTTCGTCCAGAGGTGCGAATCGCCTTTGCTGCCAGAATTCGCTTTCTTTTCTGTCCTGCTCGATGATTTCCGGGTTGACGGTCTTTGCCCAGGCTGTGAAGGCATCGGGCTCCAGCAGAGTGCGGGCGTTGCTCCAGACGTAGGGGAGGATGGAGTAGTAGGCACTGTATCGGATGGAGGGGTCCGGTTGGGCGTTGCAGGCCTGGAATGCCCACCAGTTGGCTTCGGACTCTACTGCGGTGCCCAGCAGATGGGAGTATTCGTGCATCAGCGTGAAGGGGTATGAGACCGGCCAGACTTCCAGGTTGACCTGTGATTCGCCCCAGAAAGGACCCATGAAGCCGGTGACCCCGCATCCGGAGTAGAGGCGGTTCAGAAGCGGACGCTTGACGTGTTGCCATTCGCGCGGTTTGGCCAGTCCGAATCTGGCCGGGACGTTGGCGTAGAACTGCTTCATGCCATCTTCGATTGCTTTGATTCCGGAGTCCGATTCTCCGTAGCCAGTCATTCGGAATCTGGTTCTGCGTGGTTTGAATTTTTCTGACAATTGTGAAGTGTCGGATTCCGTTTCATGGGTCGAATCCGGAATGGAGTCGGGATGGGTTTGCGTCAGAGCGTACAGGCTGTCCAGAGTGGTGGAGTATTCATATAGGAAGGCGGTGAAACGGGCGGAGTCGAAATCCGGGACCTGGACACCGGCGCGGGCGGGCAGACTGCTGCGCGAGTAGCAGATGCCCCATCCCAGATAGAACCAGGTGTAGATGACGGCTGCCAGCTTGAGTGTGGAGATGAGTCCGACACGTATGCGGCCTCCTTTTTTCAGGGCTTTCATCATGATGGTGACAAACACCAGAATGAATGCCAGAACTGTGATTTCAGTGAATGAGATGCGGACTACCTGTGACAGGAATGACAGCACACCCGACACTGACGGATATATGTGAACGGCATAGAAATCGGCCAGGGATGTGTTGTGGCGTATTATTGCGACTGCTATGACCGGCAGCGCCCAGAGCAGGATTCTTGTGATTCTTCTTTTGTCCATTCTGACATTTGTTTCAGCAAAGGTAATCTTTTTCTTTTTTGTGCAGATGTATCGTATTCTTGCAATCTGTTCGTATCTTTGGAAAAGAAACTTTACGATTGATTCAAGAACGATGATGATTCTGCTATCGGCACTCTTGCCGGCACTGTTGCTGCTTCTGTATGTTATCAGGAAGGATACAAAGCCTGAACCCACTTCGAAGGTGTTGAAGGCCATTATTTGGGGCGTGATCATAATCTTTCCGGTTGCCATTGTGGAACAGCTGGTGGATGGTGTTCTATTCGGTGGCGAGGAACCGGTTTCTGTTGCAGGCAATATTGTCAGGGCGTTCTTTACGGCAGCCATTCCTGAGGAGTCTTTCAAACTGCTGGCCCTCTGGATTGTCCTGCGCAACAATCCGTATTTTGATGAGCATTTTGACGGAATCGTATATGCTGTCTGCATAGGCTTAGGATTTGCTGCTCTGGAGAATATTACTTACGTTTTCAGCTCCGGGGAGTTCTGGCTGCAGACTGCTGTGAGCCGTGCGTTGCTGGCTGTCCCGGGACATTATGCCTTTGCTGTTCTCATGGGGTATTACTATTCGAAATTCCATTTTGTGGAGCATTCGTTCGCAAATGGAATCTGCATTATCCTGGTTCCTGTGCTTGCCCACGGGATTTATGATTCGCTGGCCATGGCCGGTAGCCTGAGCCCTTATCTGGACGGCTTGACTACAGTACTGCTCATCTGGTTCTGTATCAGAATGCATCGCCGGGCCAAAACGAAGCTGCTTGCCATGGTTGAGAGGGATAGAATGATGGTGTAGTGTTTTTGGGTCAGATGTTTTGCTTCTGTCGGCATTATTCGTACCTTTGTGCCCTATTTAAACGCGCACGCACATGAAATATGCTTTGGTAACTGGCGGATCAAGGGGACTGGGACGGGCCATCAGCATCAGACTGGCTGCTCAGGGGTATCCTGTAATCATGAACTTCAAGTCGAATGCCGATGCTGCCGCCGAAACGCAGCGGCTCATTATTGAGGCTGGGGGGCAGGCTGAACTGCTTCCGTTTGATGTGTCTGACAAACAGCAGGTTGAGGAGGCTCTGGACGGATGGATGCAACATCACCCTGATGACTATATTGCAGTTCTGGTCAACAATGCCGGAATACGCCGTGACAATCTGATGGTGTTCATGCCTGACGATGACTGGAACGGTGTCATTGATACCAATCTGAACAGTTTCTTCTATGTGACCCGCCGTCTGCTCAAGGGCATGATGACCAAGCGCTGGGGCAGAATCATCAATGTGGCGTCACTGTCGGGACTCAAGGGACTGGCCGGTCAGACAAACTATTCGGCTGCCAAGGCCGCTCTGATTGGGGCTACCAAGGCTCTGGCCCAGGAGGTAGCTCCGAGAAAGATTACCGTCAATGCCGTAGCTCCGGGCTTCATTGCTACTGACATGACCAGCGAACTCAATGAGGATGAACTCAAGAAGATGATTCCGGTGGGCAGGTTCGGACGGCCTGAAGAGGTAGCTGCCGCTGTGGCGTTCCTGGCTCAGGAGGATGCCTCGTATATTACAGGCAATGTGATCTCAATCAACGGAGGACTTTATACGTAACAAAAGGAAAACAGAATATTATGAAGAAAGCATTGTTGTTTCTTGCCGCACTGATGGCAGTGCCGGCTATGGTTTCGGCCCAGTTAATTACTTCAGGTAACCGCAGTACTGTTGACGGAGTGCGTGTCCCGAGCGGATATCAGGGACATCTGGAGTATTCCAATGTGTATTTTCTGGAAGATGGCAAGACTGGCATGTCACTGAGCACAACACACGGATTCTTCTATACAGAGAATATGCATGTCGGTTTGGGACTTGGTGTTC
Organism: Bacteroidaceae bacterium; assembly: GCA_045640065.1. Lineage (GTDB taxonomy): Bacteria > Bacteroidota > Bacteroidia > Bacteroidales > Bacteroidaceae > Colenecus. The sequence continues at coordinate 26,700 of JAZUEH010000052.1, read as the reverse complement.
TTGTCGCTCCTGAAGACTCGTATGTTCCCATATTCGCATCGGCCAAATATATTTTCAGGCCTGTCGGGAAGAAGATTTCTCCGACCATTCAGATGCGTATGGGTTCTTTCTTCGATGAAGGGGCCAAGCCTTATGCTGATGCCGCATTAGGTTTCAGATTCGCATCGGACCATGACTTTGCCTTCTCGATTCTCATGGCAGGTTCGTATTTCGCTCCGATTGACACTTATGAGTATGTCAACGACCGGAACGGAGGGTATTCTATAGAAGGCAAGCGCAATCTGTCTTGCCTGTCTCTCCGTATGGGCATTGAATGGTAGTAAAATGGGAAGAGTAGTAATTACAGGAACGGGAATCTGGAGCTGTCTGGGACAGAATCTGGACGATGTGCGCCAGTCACTCTTTGAGGGCCGCTCCGGAATAGGTATTGACCCGGAGCGCAAGGATTACGGGTACCGTTCCCTTTTGACGGGCATTGTTCCGCAGCCGGTGCTGAAGGGCCTGCTGGACCGCCGTCTGCGTGCCGGCATGTCGCAGGAGGCAGAATACGCCTTCATGGCATCGGCCGAGGCGTTCCGCAATGCCGGTGTGGATGACGATTATCTGCTGCAGAATGAGGTCGGCGTGATTTTCGGTAACGATTCCAGTGCCAAGCCGGTAATTGAGACCGATCAGCGCATGCGCCAGTACAAGGATTCGGCCATGGTGGGCTCGGGACTGATCTTCCAGTCAATGAACTCCACCGTGAACATGAACATGAGCACCATCTTCCATCTGCGTGGCGTGAATTTCACTTTGAGCGCAGCCTGCGCAAGCGGTTCGCATGCCATTGGAATAGGATACATGATGATTCAGCAGGGTCTGCAGGACATGGTCCTGTGCGGCGGTGCCCAGGAGACCAACTATCTTTCAATGGCATCGTTCGATGCTCTGTCGGCCTTCTCGGTGCGCATGGACGAACCTGCCAGGGCATCGCGTCCGTTTGACCGTGACCGTGACGGTCTGGTGCCCAGCGGAGGCGCAGCCGCATTGGTGCTCGAGGACTACGACCATGCAGTGAAGCGCGGTGCCCGGATCATTGCCGAGGTCTGCGGCTACGGATTCTCGTCAAACGGAAGCGGCGGCATTTCGCAGCCCAACTCCGATGCATCGTACCTGGCCATGGCACGCGCCATGAAGGCTGCCGGTGTGGAGCCCGATGACGTGGATTACATCAACGCTCATGCCACGTCGACCCCTCAGGGTGACATGTATGAGGCCATCGCTCTTGCCCGCCTGTTCGAAGGCCGTCGTGCCCTGATAAGTTCGACCAAGTCAATGACGGGTCACGAATGCTGGATGGCTGGTGCCAGCGAACTGGTGTACTGCACCCTGATGATGGAGAACGGCTTTGTGGCACCCAACATCAACTTCGAGAACCCAGACGAATATTCTGCAAAACTCAATATTGCCGCTGAAACGGTGCAGACGGAACTGAAGACTGTCCTGTCCAATTCATTCGGTTTCGGTGGCACCAACAGCGCACTTGTAATAAAGAAGATATGAACCTTTCACCTGCATTAGAGAAAACATATACCAAAGATACGATGAGGGCCGGTGAGGCCCAGCGTCTGGCCGAGTTCATTGCCTGGGGACCGGTAATTTTCCAGGCATCTCGCCTGATGGTCAAGTTCGGAATCCTTGACCTGCTGCGTGACAGCGGACAGGGCATGACCGAACAGGAACTGGCTCAGGCTACGGGGTTGTCGGCATACGCGGTGAAGGTGCTGCTGGAGGCATCGCTCTCCATAGGCACGGTCATCGTGAATCCGGAAAACGACCGTTTCAGCATGACCAAGGCAGGATGGTTCCTGCTCACAGACAAGGCCACCCGTGCCAACATGGACTTCAACCACGACGTCAATTACGAGGGCTGGTTCAAACTGGAAGAGTCCCTTAAGGAGGGACGTCCGGCTGGTCTGGAGCATTTCGGCAGCTGGCCTACCGTTTATGAAGGCCTGTCACAGCTTCCCGACCAGGTGAAGAAGAGTTGGTTCGGCTTTGACCATTTCTATTCTGACAGTTCGTTCGACGAGGCTCTCAGAATAGTGTTTGACGAACACGAAACACGTTCGCTGGTCGATGTGGGCGGCAATACAGGCAGATGGGCAATGCGTTGCGTGGACTACAGCGACGATGTCAGAGTCACGATAATGGATCTGCCGCAGCAGCTGGAGATGATGCGTGCGCAGACAGCCGGACAGAAGGGGGCTGACCGCATTGACGGTTTCGGCATCAATCTGCTGGACAGGGAGGCAGCGTTCCCGCAGGACCGCCATTTCGATGCCATCTGGATGAGCCAGTTCCTGGACTGTTTCAGTGAGGACGAGATCCTGTCCATACTTGAACGTGCCGCAAAGGCCATGGACAAGGGTACCCGTCTGTACATTATGGAGACTTTCTGGGACCGTCAGCGATATGAGGCCGCCACTTTGTGTCTGACAATGACAAGTCTGTATTTCACCGCCATAGCCAACGGCAACAGCAAGATGTACCATTCCGAGGCTATGGAGCGTCTTGTCAACAAGGCCGGCATGAAGGTGGAGAGGATCTTTGACATCATGGGTCAGGGCGGTCACAGCATTATGGTTTGCACTAAAGAATAGAATCACAATATGGAAAGAAGCGAAATTGAAGCTAAAGTCCGCAATTTCATGATTGAGGACCTTGAGATTGATGAAGAGAAGATTGCACCTGAAGCACTGCTCAAGCAGGATCTGGGCATAGACAGTCTGGATTTTGTCGATATCGTGGTGATAGTCGAGCAGACTTTCGGAGTGAGGATCAAGAGCGAGGAGATGTCCGGAATAAAGACATTCAGCGCATTCTGTGACTATCTGCAGGCAAAACTGGGATAACGGTTTGGAACGGTAATTTTCAAACGGTTTCAGAATTTGGACGCAAAAGCCGAAAAACGTGAGTGGAAGGGACGGACAGACGGGCTTCCGTGGATGATCCGTTCTCTGGTGGCAGTCATGAAAGTGGTTGACCGCAGGGTCATTTACTGCTTCATGGCAGTCATAGTGCCTTTCTACATGCTTTTCAGCCATAAGGGCTATATTGCCATCTACCGGTTCTTCCGCGAACGTTTCCATTACGGTCCCGTGAAATCGTTCTGCAAGGTCTATGCCAACCATTTCCGTTTCGGACAAGTCATCATAGACCGGTATGCGGCTTATGCGGGGAAGACTTTCTCATATACCGTTGAAGGGAACGGACGATTTCTGGAACTTATGCAGGCACCGGGCGGATTCGTGCAGCTGAGTACGCACGCCGGCAGTTTCGAGATGGTGGGCTACGGGCTGACATCGCATGCCAAGCGCATCAACGGACTGCTGTTTGCCGGCGAAAGCCAGGTCATGAAGGATTTCCGCCGCCGTATCCTTGCCAGCCATAACATCGGTCTGATAGAGGTCGATGGCAGCATGTCGCACATCTTCGCCATGAATGCGGCTCTGGACCGCGGTGAGATAGTGAGCATGACCGGTGACCGTCTGCTTGGTTCGCCCAAGGCGTTGAAATGCAGTTTCCTGGGGGCCGAGGCGCGTTTCCCCATGGGACCGTTCGCCCTGGCTGTCCAGAAGGATGTCCCTATGCTGGCAATGTTCGCCATGCGTGAGAACGCCTGCAACTACAGGGTGTTCGTGCGCAGCATAGAGTCTCATGATGACCTGCCGCTGAGAGCCCGTATGGCAGCCATGGCGCAGAGCTTTGCCATTGAACTTGAAGAGATTGTGAAACAGTATCCCACACAGTGGTTCAACTATTATGACTTCTGGGCTTGAAGACATCAACGTTCTTGACCTGCTGCCGCAGCGCAGGCCTTTCGTCATGATTGACCGCCTGGTCCACTATGACCCGGTGGTGACCGTGAGCACTCTTGAGGTGACTCCCGACAACATATTTGTCGATGACGGTCATTTCTCGACGGCCGGACTGAACGAGAACATCGCCCAGACCTGTGCTGCAAGGATGGGTTACATCAGCCTGTCAGAGAATGGCAGGGTGAAACTGGGTTTCATAGGTGCGGTGAACGGTTTCAATGTTCTGCGCACACCTGTTGTTGGCGAAGTGCTGACAACGAGGATTGAAGTGATTGAGGAGGTGTTTCAGATAACCCTTGTCCATGCCACGGTACATGTGGGGGACGAGCTGATTGCTGAAACGGATTTGAAGATAGCATTGGAGAACTGATATGGAACGTCTCATACAGTGCATGGCAGACAACGTGGTTTCGCCGCTCGGACTAGATTCGACAGCGAACTACGAAAGCGTGAAGGCCGGAAAGAGCGGGCTGGCACGCTACGGGAGCATGGGCAATGTACGCACTCCGTTCACTCTGTCCCGCATGGACCGCGGGGTGCTGGACGATACCTGCCACAGTCTGGGTATTCCCACAGACCGGTATACGTTCTTTGAGAAGATGCTGCTGGCAAGTTCTGTGCAGGCAGTGAAGAACGCCGGTATTGACGCTTCCAGTCCGCGGGTGCTGTTCGTGGTATCGACCACCAAGGGCAACGTGAGTCTGCTTGACGAAGCGCAGGGCTTTCCACGCGAGCGTGTGCTGCTTGGCATGGCCGCGCGTCAGGTATCGGACTACTTCGGCAATCCCAACAGTCCGCTGGTGGTATGCAACGCCTGCATTTCGGGCGTGTGTGCGCAGATTGAGGCCATGCGTGCCATCAGGAGCGGACGTTACGACTGCGCAGTTGTGGTGGGGGCCGATGAACAGTCACCTTTCATTATATCGGGCTTCCTGTCATTCAAGGCCATAAGCGATGACTTCTGCCGGCCTTTTGACAGTGAACGGCGTGGGCTGAGTCTGGGCGAATGTGCCGCTACCGTGGTCCTCAAGGCTGCGGACAGCGTGCCCGATAGCTGCTGGCAGCTGGTGGCAGGCGCAATACGCAATGACGCGAACCATATTTCGGGTCCGTCGCGTACGGGTGAGGGCAGCTACCTTGCCCTGAAGGAGATGCTGCGCTTCTGCACTCCTCAGGATCTGGCTTTCGTGAATGTGCACGGCACGGCGACAGCCTATAATGACGAGATGGAATCGATAGCGCTTTCACGTGCCGGGCTGAGCGATGTGCCGGTGACGGGACTGAAGGGCTATTACGGACATACGATGGGTGCCGCCGGCATAATGGAGAGCGTCCTTTCCATGTATGCGGTGAAGGACCATACGGTTCTGGCTACCCGTGGATTTGCACGTCAGGGTACATCGTGCCCGGTCAGTGTGAGTTCCGAACTGAGAAGGACCGACGGAAGGCAGTTCATAAAGCTGTTGTCCGGATTCGGCGGATGCAATGCCGCCCTGTTGTACAGACTTAACGGCCAATGGTGATGGAAAAGGAATTCAGTTACGTGATACTTGACAGCGGTCGTGCCGTCGTGAACGGACGCAGTCTGGAACATGAGCAGACCGGCAATGCCATGCTGGCCGAACTGTACCGTGCCCATATAGGCGACTGGCCCAAGTTCTTCAAGATGGACACTTTGAGCAAGGCCGGTTTCGTGGCCAGTGAACTGCTGTTCAAGGAGACAGGCGAAACACGTTGCGGTCAGGACGAGTTCACCGCACATCGCGCTGTCGTGCTGTTCGGAACCACGGCATCGCTCTGCGCCGATACCAACTATCAGGAGACGATCAGCGACAGGGACAACTATTATCCCAGTCCGGCGCTGTTCGTATATACTCTGCCAAATATTGTCACAGGCGAGATTGCCATCCGCGGACATTTCCGTGGCGAGACATCGTTCTATGTCGTTGAGAAGCCCGATGCCGCACAGATGGCCTTCCACATAGCATGTGCTTTTGACGATGATGTGACGGACAGCGTTCTGGCGGGATGGGTGGACAGCCGCAGGAATGACGATTTCCAGACTTTCTTCACCCTTGTGGAAAGGGGTGCTCTGGAAGGACTGGAAGACAGGATAAGGACAATAATGAACAATTTAAATATTTGAACCGTTATGGAAGAAATGATTCTCAAACTGAAGCAGGAAATTATTGAAGTTCTCAACCTTGAAGACGTGCAGCCCGATGACATCGACAACGATGCCCCTCTGTTCGGTGAAGGTCTGGGACTTGACTCCATCGATGCGCTGGAGCTGATTGTTCTCATGGAGAAGAATTACGGCATCAAGCTGCAGGATCCTGCCAAGGGAAAGGAGATATTCAAGTCAGTCAATGTGATGGCCGACTACATTCAGAAGAACCGTACCAAGTGATATGGCCGGACGTGATTCAGTGCTGATAACGGGCTGTGGCATAATCTGCGCCATAGGTCAGGACAGGAAACAGGTGCTGGAGTCGCTGCTGGCCACACGTACGGGTGTGGGGCCGCTCCGTTACCTTAAGACCGGCCATACCGAATTTCCGGTAGGCGAGGTCAAGATGTCCGATGCCGGAATGGAGAGGGCCATGGGCATAGCCCCGGGAACTCCGACCACCCGTACCGCACTGATGGGCATGATGGCCATGCGTGAGGCGCTTGACCAGGCGGGCCTTACCGCTGCCGATCTGCCTCGGACAGGTTTCGTGGACGGAACCACGGTGGGCGGCATGGACAAAAGCGAGCGGTACTATCTGGATTTCATCGGGAATGACAGCCGCAACGAGTATATCGGAACGCATGACTGCGGTTCGTGCTCGGAGATGATAGCTGACCGTTTCGGGCGTTTCAAGTTCATCACGACCATATCGACGGCATGCTCATCGGCCGCCAACGCCATCGAGCTGGCAGCCGACATGATACGTATCGGTGAGGCCGATATTGTTGTGGCCGGAGGAAGTGAGTGCATTACCAAGTTCCATCTGAACGGTTTCAATTCGCTTATGATCCTGGACCACGGGCAGTGCCGTCCGTTTGACCGCGACAGGGCAGGATTGAATCTTGGCGAGGGAGCCGCTTATGTGGTGCTCGAATCACGGGAATCGGCCTCCAGACGAGGAGTGAAGCCCATTGCACAGCTGTCGGGTTACGGGAATGCGTGTGACGCCTTTCACCAGACGGCTTCGTCGCCCGACGGCGAGGGGGCATATCTGGCCATGATGAAGGCGCTTGCCGATGCCGGACTCGAGCCTGCCGACATTGACTACATCAACGCCCATGGAACGGGAACGCCCAACAATGATCTGAGCGAGAGCCAGGCCATGAGGCGTGTGTTCGGGGACAGCATGCCGCCGGTGTCATCGACCAAATCGCTGACCGGACATACCACAAGCGCATCGGGCTCCATTGAAACCGTGATATGCATCCTGGCTCTCGAGAACGGATTCACTCCTGTGAACTACGCCTTTGAGAATACCGATGAGGGCCTGATTGTACCTAATATGAAACTGGAACCGGACAGACCGCTCAGACATGTCCTGTGCAATTCGTTCGGTTTCGGAGGAAATGATTCATCACTGGTAATCAGCAATGTATCAGAGAATTGACATAATATCGGCCAAGCAGGTTTCCATACAGCAGCCGCTCTGTGAGGAGTGGATGACCAGTCCTGTCGTGCCATCGGAACAGTTTGTACGTGCCATAGATCCGGATTACCGCCAGTTTGTGACACCTGGCGAGTCCCGCCGTCTGGGCAAGCTTCTGAAACGGGCTCTTGCAACATCGCTTTCGGCTCTGGAAGAGGGTGGAATACGTAATCCCGATGCCATTATCACCGGGACTGGATTCGGAAGCATTGAGAACACGGAACTGTTTCTGGATGCCCTGGTGCGTGAAGGGGAGCAGATGCTCAAGCCAACGCAGTTCATGCAGTCAACGCACAATACCGCGTCGTCGCTCATTGGAATAAACACGAAGAGTCATGGCTACAACTCCACGTATTCGCAGAAGGGACTTTCGTTTGACAGTGCCCTGTACGATGCCTGGCTTCAGTTCCGTCTTGGTAAGATCGGGAACGCGCTAGTGGGTGCTCATGACGAGATGTCGCCCGTCTTTTCAGGTTTCATGACCAAGGCAGGACATGTGATGCAGGGAGAAACATGCAGCGAGGCGGCCGTGTCCGTCCTGCTTGAGGCTGACAGCACGAAACCGTCCATGTGCACGCTCGAAGATGTCAGAATCCTGAACCGTCCCACAAGTGAGGAGCTGTCGCAGGTCCTGTCGCAGCTGAAGGCCGATGTCTGTATGACCGGCCGCAGCGGCAATGTCTTGAATGATGCTCTGTATGATTTTCTTGGAGATGATGTGCCTCAGTGCAGCTACAAGCCGCTGTTCGGGGTCAACTTCTCGTCATCGGCCATTGGCTTCTATGCTGCGGCATGCAGTCTCAAGGCCGGACATGTTCCGTCAGTCCTGAACGGCGGCAGGGGCGATGTGCCCTGCAACAGCATTCTGCTTGTCAACGTGGTGGGCGGACGTCATTATTCATTTGTAATGCTCAAGGCCGTATGTGGAAGATAATACCCTTTTCCCTTCTGCAGAGCCTGCTGCTTGCTGCCGGACAGCTGATGCTCAAGTTCGCCATGAACAATATGAGCGCGTACGATGGCCTGTGGCGTTTTCTGGGAAAGGAAGTACAGAATTTCTGGTGGCTGGGCTGCGGCCTGACCATGGGAGGTGCTACGGTGCTGTGGCTGTACATAATCAAGAATTTCCCGTTCAGTATTGCATATCCCCTGAGCTGTCTGAGCTTCGTGTTCGGCATGCTTGGAGCCATGCTGTTCCTGGGCGAACAGATACCGCTGGGCCGTTGGATAGGCATAGGGCTTATCCTTGTTGGAGCAGCATTCATAAGCCGATAATATGAAGAAAACCGTTACGATACTTGCCGCTATTCTCCTCTGCCTTGCGGGAACGCTTCCTGTACAGGGGCAGCAGGATGGTGACGATGCTCGCATCGAGGCCATTATCCGTGCCTGCGGGGACATGAAGTCCATGAAGTGCGAATTCACCCAGACCAAGCGTGTGCCGCTGATGGAGGGTGATCAGATTTCAAAAGGCAATATGCTGTATTTCAGCCCGTCACGTCTCAAGTGGGCCTATACCGAACCGTTTGAATACAGTTTCAGGGCCGATGGTGAGACCCTGACAGTCGATTCAGACAGCAGCCACAGCGAGATCGGTGGCGAAGGCAGCCGTATGTTCCAGGGCATTGCCGGTGTCATGATGGGCTGCATGTCGGGCCAGTGTCTCAAGGACAGCCGCATGTTCAAGGTGAGCATGTCCGATGCCGATGGCCGTTGGGTTGCCTCCATGGTTCCGGTGCGACGCGACATGAAGAAGATGTTCCAGCAGATCACACTGAGTTTCAGTTCATCTACTGGCCTGCTTGAGAGGATAGACATGATGGAAGCCGGCGGCGGAAGCATTGTCATTGAGATAAGTAACGTACAGCTTAACGGAGACTATGCGGCTGAGTGGTGATTTCTTCTTTCCGGAGTCAGTTCAGGATAACAGGTTTGTGGTCAGACTGAACGCCGCGCATTACATCTATGCGGCACATTTTCCCGGTCATCCGGTAACTCCTGGCGTATGTCTGGTGCAGATGGTACAGGAACTGCTCTCACAGTCTCTCGGTTGCCCGCTGTTCACAAGGACAATCCGTAATGTGAAGTTTCTGAACATTGTGTCTCCGCTTGAGAATGAGCGTGTTGCCGTATGTATCACACGTATGGCCGACGATGGTTCGCAGGTGTCGGTCCAGGCCGTCATTACAGCTGATGCGGACGACAGCCGCGTTTTTGCGAAAATGTCGCTGGTAATGGAGAGGAACCCGTTTTGAACATGAACAGATACTGCGTCATAATTCCAACATACAACAATGCCGGTACGGTGGCCGAGGTGGCGCGCCGTGCTCTGGCGGTCTGTCCAAATGTGTTTGTGGTCGATGACGGCAGTACTGACGATACGGCAGTCGGACTGAAAGGACTGGATGTCAGGGTACTGAGCCATGAACATAACCGCGGCAAGGGATGTGCCCTGAAGACCGGGTTCAAGGCTGCCCGCGAAGCCGGATATACCCATGCCGTAACGGTCGATGCCGACGGACAGCATTTTCCCGAGGACATTCCGGGGATGATGGAGGCATCGGACCGTAATCCAGGCGATTATATAATAGGTGTTCGTAATCTGACCAGTGAGAATATGCCGCGTCAGAATACCTTTGCCAACCGTTTCTCGAATTTCTGGTTCCGCCTGCAGACAGGCCAGCGGCTGGCTGACACGCAGTCAGGTTTCCGCATCTATCCGCTGGACAGGCTCTATGGACTTGGTCTGCTCACTTCAAGATACGAGGCCGAGCTGGAGCTGATGGTGTTCGCGGCCTGGCATGGGGTGCGGATGAACGGGGTTCCCGTGCGTGTGTGGTATGCTCCCGAGGGTGAACGTGTGTCACATTTCCGTCCGTTCAGGGACTTTTTCAGAATAAGCGTACTCAATACGCTGCTTTGCCTTGGGGCCGTCGTGATTGGCCTGCCTATGGCATTGTGGCGGAAAATGGCAGGGTAGGGTCATGGTGAAGTTCTTTCTCGGAATATATGACTGGCTCTGCACGCGCAGGCGTCTGGCTGCAGCAATGGTTGCCGCACTCATGCTGCTGTGTGCGGTGTCCATTCTGAGACTGGGCTACGAGGAAGACATTGCCCGTTTTCTGCCCATAGACACGCATGACAGCAGTCAGACCGGGTTCATGGAGACTCTTTCGGAACAGGATCAGGTGGCTGTCATTTTCCGGTATTCGGGTAGCGGCAGTGCTGATGACGCCATAATCGAAGCCATGGACCGCTTTGAGGAACTGTGGTTCGAATACGATACGCTTGAAATGGTTCCAGACATGAGCGCCGTGGCCGATGAGAGCATGGCCCTGGAGCTTGTCGGGTTCGTGCAGGAGCATTTTCCCAGTTTCCTGACAGAGGCCGATTACAGACGTATGGATTCACTGCTGGCACAGCCGGGATATGTGGACAGCCAGCTTGAGGCCGACCGCCGTTCGCTGCAGATGATGACCGGCAGCTTCACGCAGAACACCATTCCGCATGATCCGCTGAACCTGTTCTCGCCAATTCTGCTGAAACTGGCCGATGCAGGCGGAAGCGGCGGATACCGTATGGAGAACGGACATATACTGCATGCCACTGAGCCCATTGGCTTCCTGTTCTTCAATTCCCCGTTCGGTCAGAGCGAGTCGAAGCGTAATGCCGATTTGCAGGACCTGGTCGGGAAGGTGGCCGATGCTGCATCGGACGGAACGGACATCAGCATTTCAGCAGTGGGCGCACCGCTCATTGCCGCGACCAACGCGAAACGCATCAAGACAGACAGCATTTTGGCCGTACTGCTTGCAGTAGCGGGCATTTTCCTGGTGCTCAGGTTCGCTTTCAGGCGTGTGGGGTACATGCTGTGGATCGGGTTCACGCTTCTGTTCGGAGCCGTGTTCTCGCTTGGAATCATAGGGCTGTTCAAGGACAGCATTTCAATTATCGTAATTGGGCTTGGCTCGATTATTGTGGGCATTGCGGCCAATTACCCGCTTCATTTCCTGCACTCTCTGCTTGAAACCGGCGATAACCGCCGTACACTGAAGGAAATGGTCACTCCGCTGCTGGTAGGTAACATTACCACGGTCAGTGCCTTTTTGTGTCTGATTTTCCTGAAGGCCCAGGCCATGCATGACCTGGCTCTGTTCGGGTCCTTCATGCTGGTGGGCACTATCCTGTTCACTCTGGTATTCCTTCCGGTACTGGTGCGTCCTCAAGGTCCGCCGTCAGCCGGATACGGCAGCGAAAGGGTCACCATGAAGACCAATGTGACTGGCCGTTGGATTTCAAGGGCTGTGATTGTAGTGACCGCTGTCATGATCATTTGGGGTGGAACGGCCGGCTTTGACACTAATCTGAATCACATCAATTACATGACCAGGGCACAGAAGGCCGATCTGGAGCTGCTGTCGGACGGCGTGGATGCCGCTTCGATGGACCGTCTGTCAGTGCTGGCCGGACTGCTGCCCGATTCTGCCGCTCAGGCCTCCATGGATGGCCGATGGCTGGAATTCTGGAACGCTCACACTGACATTGTGGCGGAGCTGGCAGTAAAGGGCAGAGAATACGGATTCACCGCATCGGCCTTTGAAAGTTTCATGGAATCGGTGAAAGTACAGCCCGAACTCATTTCAAGAGAGGACATGGAGCCTGAGAGCATGAGCCGGATTATGGCGTCTCTTGTGGAATCGCTGTCCGATGACTTCAATATGGTGCTGTTCATGTGCGGATTCATTGTTTTCGTGTTCCTGTGGATATCGTTCGGCCGTCTGGAACTGGCTCTTCTGTCGTTTCTGCCGCTGACGGTGGGCTGGATATGGATTCTCAGTCTCATGAACCTGCTTGGCATACAGTTCAACATTGTGAGCATAATCCTTGCAACGTTCATTTTCGGCCAGGGCGATGACTACACCATCTTCATTACTGAAGGCCTGATGCACGAATACGCCTACGGAGTGCGTACGCTCGATGACCGCCGCAGAAGCGTGATACTGTCGGCCATTCTGATGTTCATCGGTATCGGGACACTTGTCATAGCCAGACATCCGGCCATGCGTTCGCTGGCCGAGATAACGATACTGGGTATGTTCGCCGTGGTGGTCATGGCGCATTTCCTGCCTGAATGGCTATTCAAATGGCTTACCATGAAGAAGGGACAGCTGCGCAGCATGCCTGTCACACTGGCGCGTCTTGCACGTACGGTTCTTGCCTTTGCAGTGCTGATTCTTGCCGTGCTGGTGGTCACTCCGGTGGCTATGCTGCGTTTCATCGGTCCCAGGAATGAACGTAAGGAACGCTGGATTCACAGGGTCCTGTACCGCTTCTCGAATCTGGTGATACGACGTATTCCGGCTGTGGGCTTCACGCTTGAAAACAGTGTCGGCGAGACCTTTGAAAAGCCGGCCGTAGTGATATGCAACCATCAGTCTCATCTGGATCTGATGTGCCTGCTCATGCTCCATCCGAAGATGGTCGTTATAACTAATGACTGGGTATGGAGAAATCCCATATACGGCGCTCTGATACGCCGTGCCGAGTTCATTCCGGCAGCCGAGGGTGTTGAACGGTACATGCCGCAGCTGCGCAGTCTGGTGGAGCGCGGATACTCGATCGTGGTATTCCCCGAGGGTACCCGTTCGGCCGATTGCAGCATCCTGCGCTTCCACAAGGGGGCTTTCCATATTGCACATGAGCTAGGACTGGACATTGTTCCGGTATGTCTTCACGGCGTGGGTCATGTCCTGCCGAAGCCTGAACTGATGCTGCGTCCCGGACATATTACGGTCAGGGTGGGACAGCGTGTGGCTGCCGATGACATGAACTGGGGAACCGATGCACGCGAACGCACCAGGACATTCCACCGTTTCTACATTGACTGGTATGCGCAGATGTGCCGCGAGTGTGAGGATGCGGAATACTGGAAACCGTTTGTAAGGCACCAGTACATGTACAAGGGACTTGAGATTTACAGGAACTGTCGCCGTACGCTTGCCGTTCTGACCGATGCTGATATGTGTGGTGCCGATGCTGACGGACATATTGCCGTCAGTGATCCTGGACAGGGCGAGAGGAGCATGCTTGAGGCACTGCTTCATCCCGATGCCAGGGTTACGGGATATGTTCGTGATGAAGAGACTCTTTGTCTGGTGCGTTCGCTTTCGGGCAAGCCTGACAATCTTGAATTTGAACTGGAGAAATGACGGATACGCTGATAATAGGTGCAGGAATGGGCGGTCTCTTTACCGGGGCGCTGCTGTCAAGGCAGGGCGTAAGGGTGACTGTACTCGAAAAGAACGCAGTCATTGGAGGCGGTCTGCAGAACTTTGTGCGCGGCGGTGAAGTGTATGAGACCGGAATGCACATTGCGGCAGGTTTTGCTCCCGGCGGGAACATGAACCGTATCTGCCGGTATCTTGGCATTATGGACGGTCTTGAACTGGAGTTCCCTGACAGGCTGGCCAGTGTGACATACGCCGATACCGGACGTACTTTTGACCTTCCGGTGGGACGCAAGGCCTTTCAGGAGTATCTGTCGCAATGCTTCCCGGAACAGTCGGATGGGCTGGCACGTTATCTGGATGCTGTCGACCGTCTCTCGCATGAGGAGAAACTGTTCTATCTGGAACCGTCAGATGGCATTTTCCAGCCGCATAGTGACGAGTTCATGATGGCGGCCGACAGGTTCATTGCTCAGTATGTGTCTGATCCTGAACTCGAAGCGCTGCTGGCGTTCGTGAATCCTCTTTATGCAGGCGTGCCGGGGCATTCGCCGGCCTATCTGCATGTCATGATATCCAAGATGTTCATTGAAGGTCCGTGCTGGTTCCGCGGCGGTTCAGGACGTTTGGCCGAAGCCCTGCAACGTGTCATCGAACAGGGCGGGGGACAGGTGCTGACCAGACGTGAAGTGAAGCGTGTCACAGTGCGCGACATGAAGGTCTGTTCGGTGACTGACGGTGAGGGACGTGAATTCGTTGCAGACAATTACATATCGGACGTTCACCCACAGGCACTGCTTGGCATGATTGACGGAAAGGCCTTCAATGCCGGGTATTCGAGACGGCTCATGGAGATTCCCGATACGGCATCGGCCTTCAAGGTCTTCGTGAAACTCAAGCCTGGTGTCCTGAGACATCCCGGCTGTCCGGTTTCCGTGAATGACAGTTTCCGTAATGTGTGGGTGCGTGACGGCGTATGGCCGCATACGGCAAACTGCTTCCTTGCCGGAGATGGTGACGGCTGGGCTACGCACATGACCATTCTCTCGCTCATGGATTCCGCTGAGACGGAGCAATGGGCCGATACACGTACAGGGCATCGGGGCGCCGGATACGAATGCTGGAAGAAGGAACGCACTGAGCGTGTCCTGAATCTGGTGGAGAAGCGCTTCCCGGATATCAGGGAACAGGCCGATGACATTTTCGCTGCCAGCCCGCTTACGTTCCGTGACTGGCTGGGTGCCCCGCATGCGGGCGCTTTCGGATACGCCAAGGATGTGGAGTGCCCGGCGCTGTCGCAGGTACCCATACGTACCAAGGTGGGCAATCTGCTGCTAACTGGCCAGAACGTGAACATGCACGGCATAGGAGGCGTCCCGATGACGGCAATCGAGACGGCTCAGGCGATTGTCGGCAACGATGTGATTCTGAATGATATAATACAAACAAAATAAGCAAGTTATGAACACTTTCAAACTTAAACTGATTTATCCCAAGTGGCAGAAGCTGAAAGGGCAGACAACCTTCAATCTGCCGCCTCACGGACCGGTGGCCTTTGCTGCGACCCTTCCTGAATGGGTTGATGTGTCATTCTGTGACGAGAATGTGGATACCATCGACTTTGACGAGGAGTGTGACGGCGTGGCCCTGTCCATGATGCTTTCGACCCAGGTCAAGCGCGGTTGGGAAATTGCCGACGAGTATCACAAACGCGGAAAGCTGGTCTTTGCCGGAGGCATATCCACCATGCTTCATGCCGAGGAGATGGTGAACCACGTGGACAGTGTGTTCCTGGGCGAGAGCGAGGGACGCATGGAGCAGGTGATGCTAGACTGGAGCCGTGGCGAACTCAAGAAACTGTACAACTTCATGGGCAATCTGCCTCCAATCGAGTCGGTAGGTCCCTGCCGCCGTGACCTGTACAAGCGCGAGCTGTACAATCACAAGGGTGTTCAGATGGTGGACCTGTTCCATGCCAGCCGTGGCTGCCGTTTCAGCTGCTATCCCTGTGCAGTATCGTATCTTGGAGGCCGATGCTTCCGTCCGCGCCCCATCGACAAGGTGGTCGAGGATATGGCAGGCATTGAGAACAACCGCCTGTTCATTGTGGACAATTCACTTGCCCAGAACAAGGAATGGGAGAAGGAACTGTTCCGTGCCATTGCACCGCTTAAGAAGAAGTGGATAAGCCACACCATTGAGGATGACCCCGAGGTGCTTGATCTTGCCGCCAAGGCCGGCGCATGGTATGTGTATCAGGCCGTGTATGACACATCGGACTATATCAGAGAGCGTGTCAAGCGTTATCATGACTATGGAATAGGTGTCGAGGGTACCATTCTGCTTGGACTTGACAACCAGACTGTCGATGACTGCAAGCGTCTGATTGACTTCCTTGGCGAGATTGACCTTGATCTGGCTGAATTCACTGTGCTGACCCCGTTCCCGCACACCAAGGTCTATGACGACCTGCTGCGTCAGGGCCGCATATTCGACTTTGACTGGAACCATTACAATGCCGGTCAGGTTGTGTTCCAGCCCAAGAAGATGACTCCTGATGAGCTTCAGGATGTCTACGAGTACGCATGGAAGAGCTTCTATGCCGACGAAAGCCAGGAGCAGAAGATGTTCCATCTGTTCTGCAACGTGGCCCTGCGTGAAATGGAGGAGGGCACATACCGCCCGCGTGACCGTCGTCTTGCCAACCGCTCGTTCGGCAAGGATGTGGTAAGAAACATCAAGAAGAACTGAAATGAAAGTATCACCCGATTATTATGATGAGATATTCAGTTTCAACGGCGAATGGGACATGCCGTCGACCTGCGGACTGAAGATACGCCGCAAGGCTGGAAGGATATTCGTGATAGTGACTGAACTGTATCAGGACAATCCCGGAACGTCAGTCACATACGCTGGACAGAAGCTGGCAGAGCAGATATGTCAGGCCAAGGGGCTGGACATTGCTTCCATAACGTATGTGGAATGCAATCCCGACACCAACTCCAAACTGTCATTCTACGACGAGGAGTATTTTCAGGTGGATTTCTGTGCCGACATCCAGCACCGTTACCGCCAGATGGACAGAACTGAAATTGAAGGAATGCTGGAAGACTGATGTTGGAATCACTGCTGCTTTTCACCTTTCTTACCATTACGCCTTCACGTCTGACCACGACACCATGGGCCGATGTGGATTTCCGTGCCAGTGAAGTCATGCTGACACCATACATGACCGAGGCAGGCTCCGATGCTCCTACAGTCATAGTGTGTCCGGGCGGCAGCTATTGCTGGCTGGATGTGAAGGGCGAGGGTATTGAGGTCGCGGAATGGCTGCAGGAACAGGGTATCAATGCATTCCTGCTCCAGTACAGAACTGCCGGTTTCGGTGCATATTTCACGCATTACCGCTATGTGGCACGTGGTAACCGGCATCCCGACATGCTTTGTGATTTGCAGAGAACAATCAGACTGTTAAGGGAAAATGCCGATGAATATGGCATTGATCCGGAACGGCTCGGTGTTATGGGCTTTTCTGCAGGCGGACATCTGGTGATGAGTTCCGGATGCTATTACATGCAGGATTTCACCCGTTTGCCGCAGGGCGATGCATCAGTGTCACTACGTCCCGATTTCATTGCATCAATATATCCGGTTGTAACCATGAGGTCGCCATATGTTCACAGACGTTCGCGTCGCGGATTGTTGGGAGAGTGGGGCAAAAGCAGTCGGAAACTGCGTCGTATGATGTCTCTTGAGAATAATATTCCCGATGGCTGTCCTCCGGTTTTTATTGTGAACTGCAAGGATGATCCTGTGGTTGACTGGCATAATTCTGTATTGCTGGACAGCGCTCTGACAGTACGTGGCATTGATCACAAATATATTCAGTATAAGGAAGGCAAGCACGGGTTCGGAGTGAGTGAGAGATACGGTTCTGAAGAGTCAAGGAAATGGAAATACGCTTTTCTTGACTGGCTTGACGAAATAGGAATAAAATGACATATTTTTGCAGAGATGGAAAAGGATATTGAGTTTGAGAGCCCTGAACGGATCAAGGAATTTCAGGAGGGACTGCTTCGTGACCATCTGGCATACCTGAAGGAGAAATCGCCTTACTATCGCCGTATGTTCGAGAGCTACGGCATCAATACTGAGAAGATCCTCCATCTTGAGGACCTTACCAGAATCCCATTCACTGAAAAGAAGGACCTGCAGTTGTACAATGACGATTTCTGCTGTGTACCGAAGAAGAGGATAATAGACTATATAACCACATCTGGGACCATGGGGGACCCGGTTCTTTTCGGCTGTACCGAGAAGGACCTGCAACGTCTGGCCTACAATGAGAAGAAGTCGTTCACCTGTGCCGGACTCAGTGAGGAAAGCGTTCTGCAACTCATGACTACGCTTGACAAACGCTTCATGGCCGGCATGGCGTATTTCCTTGGACTCAGGGAAATGGGAGCCGGAGTAATACGCGTTGGTAACGGAATACCGGAACTTCAGTGGGATACCATACGCCGTTTCCAGCCCGATGCCATAATGTGCGTTCCTTCGTTCATTCTGAAACTGATTGACTATGCTGAGGCGCATGGAATTGATTATCGAGGCAGCAGTATCTGTCGCATAATAGGAATAGGTGAAGGATTACGCGACCAGAACTTCGAATACAATCTGCTGGGTCGTCAGATTCATGAGAAATGGCCCGAGGTGAAATTGTTCGCAACATATTCATCTACCGAAATGGGGGCAACGTTCAGCGAATGCGAATACGGCATGGGTGGACATGTACATGCGGAACTGATTATTGTCGAGATAATAGGGGAAGATGGAATGCCAGTAGCTGACGGTCAGCCCGGTGAGGTGGTCGTGACTACACTTGGTGTTGAGGGTATGCCGCTGCTCCGGTTCCGTACAGGTGACATTGCCTGCAAGCATGTGGAACAGTGCCGATGCGGACGCTGGTCATACCGCCTGTCTCCGCTGCTTGGACGCAAGAACAACATGATCAAGCTCAAGGGCACGACTCTTTATCCGCCTGCAATAAACGATGTGCTTGACAATACCGACTACATTGAGAATTATGTTGTGATTGTCCGTAACAGTGCCGCCGGAACTGATGATGTTCTAGTAAAGGTAGGACTGAAGACCGAACAGGAATTTGATGTGGTTAAGGAACTCAAGGACAGTTTCCGTTCGCGTATCCGTGTGGCTCCTGAAATTGAGATATGTCCGGCTGATGTTATACGGAAGGTGAATTTTCCGCCTACAGGTCGCAAACCGGTTAAATTTATAGATGAGCGCAGATGACTGACGAATCCATATTTGATGACATACGTCCTTACCGTGACGCCGAGATACCGGCCGCTATGAAACGCATAGCAGAGCATCGGTCTTTCCCAATGCTGGCGAGTTTCATCTTTCCAGAGCGGACGGTGGATGAAGTGCGTGAACTTGTCTGCTCGTTCAAGAGCGTTTATGATTTCCAGTATCACGTCATGTCAGTTGCCAGCCAGCGTGTCATTGACTGTACCACTGACGGGCTGACTATTGATGGTGTTGAAAAACTGGATACCTCAAAACACTATCTGTTCGTGAGCAACCACCGTGATATTGTTCTGGACTCATGTCTGCTCATGCTGTCTTTGTATAAGTGTCACGGGCTTGATTCGGGCGAAATTACCTTCGGCTCCAATCTTATGCAGGGACAGCTGCTCATTGATATAGGCAAGAGCAACAAGATGTTCCGTGTGGAGCGTGCCGGCAGCCCCCGCGAGATGTATAACAGCAGTATTCATCTGTCTGAGTACATGCGGTATGTCCTGACCGAAAGGAAACAGTCAGTTTGGATTGCACAGCGTAACGGCCGAACCAAGGACGGTATTGACCGAACGGCTCAGGGCATAATCAAAATGTTCTCAATGAGCGGCTGCGGCGACAGGGTCAGTCGGCTTGCCGAGTTGAACATCGTACCGGTGTCTGTATCGTACGAATGGGAACCGTGTGATATGTTGAAGGCGCGTGAACTGTATGAGACTGCCAAAGTAGGACATTACATGAAGAAACCGGGCGAAGACCTGAATAGCATACTGACCGGTATTACTCAGGACAAGGGCAGACTGCATTTTCAAATATGTGATCCAGTTACGGCAAGTGACCTTGAAACATTCAGTCAGGTTCCGGACGTAAAGTTCCACCGATGTGTTGCGGAACTCATTGACAGGCGTATCTGCAGCGGATACCATCTGTTCCCCAATGCATATATCGCATACGACATGAGATATGGAACATCAGAATATACTGCCGAGTATTCAGCGGCTCAAGCCGATGCGTTCAAAACTCGTCTCAATGGATTGTCAGAATTCGGAATAGATGATATGGATGTTCTCAGAGACATATTTCTGGGCATATATTGCAATCCTATAGTCTGTCCGTGTGTATAGACTGCATAACTATTCGGTTGTTACTTTTTTTTATATCATTTTTCCAAAAAAATGCCTCGCGCGCGTGAAGGTTCTTTGGGAAAGATGTAAATTTGCAGCATGAAATTGAAAAGAGAGAAAATAGTTTGCAGAATATGAAAAGGGGGAGTGTGCAAGCCATATTCTCCCTTTTTCTTTTTTAGAATAGTATTTAACACAAAATAGATGGAACCTTTGAATCATGAGTGTGGTATGGTAATGGTCAGGCTTCTCAAGCCCATGTCATATTACCGTCGTAAGTACAGCAATTTCCAGTATGGTCTGTCACGCCTCTATCTGATGATGGAGAAGCAGAAGAACCGTGGACAGGAGGGCGCCGGAATAGCATGTGTCAAACTGAAGGCCAATCCCGGTGAAGACTATATGTTCCGTGACCGTGCTCTTGGCTCAGGAGCTATCACTGAAGTCTTTGATCGTGTTCAAGCTGAACTGGGCAAGTGCACGAAGGAACAACTGGCCGATGACCACTTTCTTTCAAAGTCAATGCCTTTCCTTGGTGAATTGTATCTGGGACACCTGCGTTATTCGTCAGGTGGAACAAAGAGTGTCAGTGAGGTTCATCCTCTGTTGCGCCGAAACAACTGGAGAGCCAAGAATTTGGCAATATGCGGCAATTTCACCATTACGAACAATGATGAGGTTTTCAAGGAGATAGTGTCAAAGGGACAGCACCCCAGAAACAACGCATCGACTTACTTCATGCTGGAGCAGATGGGACACCGTCTTGACCGTGAGGTGGAACGCGTTTTCCGTCAGGCTGAAGATATGGGACTTCAGGGCTTGGGAATAACCCAGTACATTGAAGACAATATGGATATTGCCAACGTGATGCGTACATCGGCCCCCATATGGGACGGCGGATATGTGGTCGGCGGAATAACCGGCAGCGGCGAATCGTTTGTAATCCGTGATCCGTGGGGTATCCGTACCGCTTTCTGGTATGCCGATGACGAGATAATCACTGTAGCATCGGAACGTCCAGCCATTCAGACCGCTCTTAATGTGACCGATGACAAAGTTCATGAGTTGGAACCAGGTCAGGCTTTGGTCATCAATAAGAAGGGTCAGATGAATCTGGTCCAGATAATTGAAAAGAAGGCCAATATGTCATGTTCGTTTGAGCGCGTCTATTTCAGTCGCGGCAACGATGTTGATATTTACCGTGAACGCAAACACTTGGGAAGTGAACTCGTCGAGCCGGTTCTCAAGGCGGTTGACGGAGACATTGACCATACAGTATTCTCATTTATTCCTAATACAGCCGAAGTGGCATCGTACGGTCTTGTAGAGGGTTTTGAAAATTATCTGAACAAACAGAAACTTGAACAGATAAAGGCTCTTGGACCGGATGCTGCACCTGAACAGCTGGAGAAGATTCTGTCACGCCGTGTGCGTAATGAGAAGATAGCTTGGAAGGATATCAAGCTGAGGACGTTCATTACTGCAGGCGAGAGCCGTAATGCACTGGCCGCTCATGTATATGACATTACATATGGAGTGATTGAACCAGGTGTTGACAATCTGGTTGTCATTGATGACAGTATTGTACGTGGCACCACTCTAAGAGAACAGATTCTCAAGATTCTGGACCGTCTGAATCCCAAACGCATTGTCATTGTCAGTTCTTCGCCTCAGGTCCGCTATCCTGACTACTATGGAATAGACATGTCTTCGTTGGACCATTTCATAGCATTCAAGGCAGCTTTGGCTCTACTTGAGGAACGCGGAATGTGGAATGTGGTGACCGATGTGTATTGCAAGTGTCTGGCTCAACTATCCAAGCCTGCTGATGAACGCGTTAATTGCGTTAAGGAGATTTACGCTCCTTTCACTGAAGAAGAGATTTCCGCAAAGATTCAGGAAATGCTGACAGCTCCTACAGTTAAGGCAGAGGTCAAGATTGTGTATCAGACTCTGGACGGTCTGCACGCAGCATGTCCCAAAACTCCGGGTGACTGGTATTTCAGCGGGGATTTCCCGACTCCTGGCGGTACCCTACTGGTAAATAAGGCATTCATAGATTATTACGAAAAATACTACAAATAATGACCGTATCATTGATTCTTGCCGATGGCACCTGCTTCAAGGGTGAATCATTCGGTTTTCAGCAGCCTGTAAGCGGAGAACTCGTGTTCAATACCGCCATGACAGGTTATCCTGAGATTCTCACAGATCCCGCTTCGCGCGGACAGCTGCTTGTGATGACCTATCCCGTCATAGGTAATTACGGCATACAGCCCATAGAGGCCGATGAGATGGGACTTCCCACCAATGCCGAAAGTTTTGAGGCACATGCCAGAGCCCTGATAGTAAGTGACTACAGCGATTTCTACAGCCATTGGAATGCAAAGGAATCACTCGAGGAGTGGATGAAGCGTGAGAAGGTTGCAGGCATTAGCGGCATTGACACCCGCGAACTCACAAAGCACATCCGTGAGCATGGCAGCATGACCGCCAGGATAATGTTCGACGGTAAGAAGAAGCCCGAGGAATTTTCATACACCAACATGCTTCCCGAGGTTTCATGCAAGCAGCCCATCACTTACAATGAAGGTGCCGGAAAGAGAATCGTCCTGGTGGATTGCGGTGTCAAGGCCGGCATGATACGCTGTCTTGTCAACGAAGACCTTGAAGTGATCCGCGTTCCCTGGAACTGTGACTACTCTAAGATGAAGTTTGACGGACTGGTCATTTCTGACGGTCCCGGCAATCCGAGCTATTGCAGCGAGGTCGTGACCCGTCTGCAGAAGTTCATGTCAAAGTCCGATGTTCCCGTCCTTGGCATCGGTATGGGATGCCTGCTGCTGGGTCTTGCCGGCGGTATGGACACATACAAGCTCAAGTTCGGTCATCATACCCACAACCAGCCGGTCAGACTGGAGGGTACCGACCGCTGCTTCATAACTGCACAGAACCACAACTACGCCATTCGTGAGGAATCGGTGGTAGGTCAGTGGAAGGTATATCTGAAGAACCTGAACGACGGATCTGTCGAGGGAATCTTCAATACCCGTCATCCGTGGGTCGGAGTCATGTTCCATTCGGAATCGGACAGCATTCCCACTGATACTGAGTTTATTTACACGGATTTCATTTCTAAACTCTAACACGCGGAATTATGGCATTGAAAAAATATAAGAAAGTTCTGCTGCTTGGTTCAGGTGCTCTCAAAATCGGTGAGGCCGGTGAATTCGACTACTCCGGATCGCAGGCACTTAAGGCATTGAAGGAAGAGAATATTGAAACCATTCTGATTAATCCTAACATTGCAACGGTCCAGACCAGTGAAGGCGTTGCAGACAAGGTATATTTCTATCCGGTTACTCCGTTCTTCGTTGAAAAGGTGATTGCCAAGGAACGTCCCGATGCAATACTGCTGGCATTTGGCGGTCAGACAGCGCTGAACTGCGGTGTCGCACTGTATCAGAGTGGTGTTCTGGATAAGTACAAGGTCAAGGTTCTGGGTACTCAGGTCAAGGCCATTATGGACACTGAAGACCGTGAACTCTTTATCCAGCGTCTTGATGAGATCGGAGTTCAGACAATCAAGAGCCATGCCGTTGAAACCATGGAGGACGCGCGTGCCGCGGCTCTGGAACTGGGCTATCCGGTTATCATCCGTTCGGCATATGCCCTTGGCGGTCTGGGTTCGGGCTTCTGCGACAATGAGGAGGAACTGAACCGTCTGGCTGAAAAGTCATTCTCATTCTCACCGCAGATCCTGGTCGAGAAGAGTCTCAAGGGTTGGAAGGAGATTGAATTCGAATGTGTCAACGACAAGAGCGGCAACTCAATCATTGTCTGTTCAATGGAGAACTTTGACCCGCTAGGCATACATACCGGCGAGAGCATTGTGGTCGCCCCTACACAGACTCTGACACAGCACGAGGTGCAGAAACTTGAGGAAATAACCATACGCATAGCCCGCCATGTGGGTATTGTAGGTGAGTGCAACATACAGTTTGCATTCGACCCGCAGTCTGAAGAGTACCGTGTCATTGAGGTGAATGCACGTCTGAGCCGTTCATCGGCCCTGGCATCGAAGGCTACCGGCTATCCTCTGGCATTCGTTGCATGCAAGCTGGGACTGGGCTACAATCTTTATGAGCTCAAGAACTCCATAACAAAGACTACTACAGACTTCTTTGAGCCGTCAGTCGATTACGTGGTCTGCAAGATTCCGCGTTGGGACCTCTCCAAATTCCATGGCGTTGATCGTGAGATAGGTTCGAGCATGAAGTCGGTGGGTGAGGTTATGTCTATAGGCCGCAGCTTCGAGGAAGTCATCCAGAAGGGTATCCGCATGATAGGTCAGGGCATGCACGGTTTCGTTGAAAACAAGAGCATGAAGTTCGCCGATCTGGACAAGGCCCTGAAGGAACCTACGGATAAGAGACTGTTCGCCATCAGCCAGGCATTCCAGGAGGGTTACAGCATTGACCGTGTCTGGGAACTGACCAAGATTGACAAGTGGTTCCTTAACCGTCTGATGGGAATCTACAAGGTTTCAGAGGAACTGCATAAGGTCAAGGGCATAGAGAAGCTTTCAGAGACTCTTCTGCGCAAGGCCAAGAAGATGGGCTTCTCGGACTTCCAGATTTCACGCGCACTCGGTCTTGAAAAGAAGTCGGGCTCACAGGAAGGACTTCTGGCCGTGAGGAACCTGCGCAAGAGTCTTGGCATTGTTCCGTTCGTGAAGCAGATTGATACTCTGGGCGGTGAATATCAGGCCCGTGCCAATTACCTGTACATGACATACAACGGTTGTGCTCATGATATTGAATTCTATAATGATCACAAGTCGATTATCGTAATAGGTTCAGGTGCATACAGAATCGGTTCTTCCGTTGAATTCGACTGGTGCGGTGTTCAGGCACTGAATACGATCCGTCGTGAGGGCTACCGCAACATCATGATCAACTGCAATCCGGAGACCGTAAGTACTGATTACGATGTCACTGACCGCCTGTTCTTTGACGAACTGACATTCGAGCGTGTCATGGATGTGATCGATCTGGAGAATCCTTACGGCGTGATTGTATCGACCGGCGGACAGATTCCTAACAATCTGGCAATGAAACTCGATGCACAGAACGTTCCTATTTTGGGTACCAGCGCCAAGGATATTGATAATGCCGAGGATCGTGAGAAGTTCTCAGCCATGCTTGACCGCATCGGAGTCGATCAGCCCGAATGGAGTGAACTGACATCGATGAAGGAGATTGGCAAGTTCATTGACCGTGTGGGCTTCCCGGTACTGGTGCGTCCGTCATACGTGCTTTCAGGTGCTGCCATGAATGTCTGCAGCAACCAGGACGAACTGGAACGTTTCCTGCAGCTTGCAGCCGATGTCTCCAAGGAACATCCGGTGGTCGTGAGCCGTTTCATCGAGAACGCCAAGGAGGTCGAGATGGATGCCGTTGCAAAGGACGGCGAGATCATAGCATACGCTATCAGCGAACATATTGAGTTTGCCGGCGTGCATTCAGGTGATGCAACAATCCAGTTCCCGCCGCAGAAGCTTTATGTCGAGACGGTCAAGCGTATCAAGCGCATAAGCCGTCAGATTGCTAAGGAACTTCACATAAGCGGTCCTTTCAACATACAGTATCTGGCCCGTGAGAACGATATCAAGGTGATCGAGTGCAACCTGCGCGCATCCCGTTCGTTCCCGTTCGTGAGCAAGGTCCTCAAGATCAATCTGATTGAGATTGCCACTAAGATAATGCTGGGCATTCCTGTCAGCGCTCCTGAAAAGAGCCTGTTCGATATTGACTACGTGGGAATCAAAGCATCGCAGTTCTCATTCAACCGTCTGCAGAAGGCCGACCCTGTTCTGGGCGTCGATATGGCATCGACCGGCGAGGTTGGTTGTTTGGGTGATGACCAGCGCTATGCAATCCTTGAGTCCATGTTGTCTGTAGGACATAGAATTCCGCAGAAGAACATTCTGCTCTCTACCGGTACTGCAAAGCAGAAGGCTGCTATGCTGGACGCTGCAAGAATGCTGGTTTCGAAGGGCTACAATCTCTATGCAACCGGTGGTACAGCCAAGTATCTGGAGGAGAACGGCATTGCCAATACACGCGTTTACTGGCCAAGTGAGGAGGGACAGCAGCCACAGGCTCTGGACATGCTCCATAATAAGAAGATTGACATGGTGGTCAACATTCCCAAGGATTTGACCCAGCACGAATTGACCAACGGATACAAGATCCGTCGTGCCGCCATAGACTTGAATGTTCCTCTGATTACAAATGCCCGTCTGGCAAGCTCGTTTATCAACGCGTTCTGCACGGTCGATGTTGACGATATTCCAATCAAGAGTTGGGACAGCTTCAAATAAGCTTCCGTATTTCTTGATTGTAACATAAGTTCAGAACAGATACTCATGTGAATGAAGGTGGCCTTTTTTCTGGCCACCTTCATCGCGTTGAAGAATTATCTGTCTCTCCAAATATTGGTGTGA
>JAZUEH010000051.1:0-30090 GCA_045640065.1 Bacteroidaceae bacterium | reverse complement strand
GCTGTAACCGACCTCCTGTCCGTTTACCCATACGTAAAAGGCTGATTCCACTCCCTCGAATTCAAGTATCCAGTTTCTGTCTTTGGGACTCTCAATATCAAAAAACGTTACATAGCTGCCTACAGGATTGCGGTTCCCGTATGCTGTCCCGCTGCGGTCAGGTTCTGCCGTCTCACGCGGTTGGTCACGACGGAACGGGTAGGCTGTGTTGGAGTAGATGGGAGTGCCGGAACCCTGCATCTGCCAGTCGGCGGGGACATGGATGTCGTCCCATCCGCTGACATCGAACCCTTCCTGCCAGAAGTCGGCAGGTCTTGACTGTGGGTCTTTGGACCAGTGGAATTTCCATATGCCGTCAAGCCATGTTATTTCGGGATTGTCCTGCTGGGACGATGGATCGCCCAGGGTGGCATGGTACGGCAGTTTGTTGATGCCGAAAATCTGCGGGTTTTCCCAATCCGGAATCTCCTGAGCTGCTGCAGTCAGAAACGCGAGGGGTAACAGCAGTGAGATAATGATCCTTTTCATAAACTTTTGATTGTAATGTTTCATGTTTTGACATCCACGACTTCTAATCACGAATTATTCACATGTGCAAATTTAGTCAGACGCTGTTATCCAGCCAAATGTCTTGACGTTGGAAAATTCTTCAATGGTATTTGCAACCAATTGATAAACAGCGATATGCAATTTGGGAATCAGCAATAATTCTTCAACCCGGAATTTAGTCCATCAAGGTGAAGTTACGGGTTTAGGTTACGTCCAAGGGGCTGAAAGTCTCCTCATCCATCATGCAATACCTGTATTCAAAAGTGAGATATGATATCGGCAATAATGGGGTAGTGGTCACTGTACTGGCATTTACGGTCAACGTAGCACCGTATGGGCCTGAAGGCATCGGAACAGAATATATGGTCAATCCTGTAATGGAGACTGTGACCGTGGTATGTGAATCCGGGGCCGTTGCCCGAGCGGGCAAAACAGTCATCCATGAAGTGGTCGAATTTGTGGTGTGTGTAGGAAAGCGGACTGTCATTGAAATCTCCGACTACTAGAGCTTTCCTGTACTCTTTGGCTTTTGAAGAGACAAGTTCTGCCTGTGAGGCGCGCAAGGATGTCGCTTTAAGCAGTTTCTTGATAACGCGCATTGACGGGTCCAGTCCCATATTCTGACGATTGTCGTCAAAATCCTTCTGTACCAGAGCGTTGGACTGAAGATGGCAGTTGAAGACAGCTATGGTGTCCTGTCCGGCCAGGATTTTCATGAACAGGCATTTGTTTCCTTTGGCTGTCCCGAAATCGATAATCTCATGTTCCAGAATGGGATAGACCGACAGACAACCCTGACCGCTGGTGGCGTCAAAGTAACGGTAAGGAAAGGCTTTGTCCGTACTGCTGCCTTCCATGATGGATTTCATTACATCGGACGATGCCTCCTGCAGACAGACAATCTGGGCGTTGAATCCCAATATGTGCTGGAGTACCGGATTGGTTTCGCTGCGGTCTTTGCATTGGTTGAGTCCGAAGCCTTCCGTGTTGTAACTCGCTATCGTAAGGTCGCCTTCAATGTTCTTGTCGGGGAAATGAACGGGGCAGTAGTGATAGAAAGGAATGGCTGTTGCAAGTATCGCTGCAAGTGGTACCAGAGAGCCTTTCTTCCATGTGACAAGCCAGAAGACAAGGAATGCGACATTGGCCAGCATGAGATATGGGAAAGCCAGACCTGAAAGGGACAGCAGAGGCCATTTGCCTACGGGTGGCAGCATGGGACAGTATGCGCTGACTATCAGGAGAACCGCCAGAATGATGCTGACAAGCAGCAGCGGATATGCCAATATCTTGAAGAATAGTTTCATTGCTGTCTTTTCATTCTCCTGTCAATGATATCACAGATTTTCACGTACAGGTCCGTCAGAGGTTTAGTGATGTCTCTGCCCTTTTTCAGCCTGTCTTGAAACAGCCACCCCATGAAGGCAGCTCCCAGATGTGCCAGATCACTGGGAGGGCTCATGTGAGGTAACATGGCAACGTCAACTATTCCCAACGCAATGACAATCCATTTGATTTTCACGTTGCCGAGCAGAGGCAGCTTCTCTTCGCGGTCAGGTGCCTGGAAGGCCAGCGCGGTGCAGATGGCCAGAATCGAGGCCGATGCCAGCGGGATGTTTTCAGGCCAGTTCCTTTCTTCAGGATCCGTAACGGCTCCGAGAGCAGAATAGCAGACCATGGCAGCGAGAGCTCCAAGAATGTAGAGACCTCGAAGACTGTTGGCCGTTCCTCTTTCCATGAAGATTCCACCAAGCCAGTAAAGACAGACCATATTGAATAGAAGGTGGCAGATTCCCCAGCTTGTGAAAGGTGCGGTGACAATGGTCCATGGTCTGGCAACCAGTCTGTGTATACCCAGCGGATACTGGAATATATCTGATGCGGAAAGTGAGCTTTTCGTGAAGAGAGTGAGGACAATGACGGTCAGCAGCACCAGGCAGAAAACGGCGCAGTTGATCATTACAAGCCGGGTGAGTGTGTCTCCGCTCCTGTATTTGAGATTGATTTCGTCAATCAGCTTCATTGCCATGTGAAGTCAATGTGATTGTCACTGCCGCCTCTGTCTTTGCGGCGCCAGTACAGGATGATAAGGAAGCCGGCCAGCATTCCGCCCAGATGGGCAAAATGTGCCACATTGTCGGCTGCGCTGTTCCTGAGTCCCAACGCCAGTTCCAGAACCACGTAGGCGGTAACCAGCCATTTGGCCTTGATGGGGACCGGAATGGGAATGATGAACAGCTCATTGTTCGGAAAAGTCACACCGTAGCCAAGCAGGATGCCATAGACGGCTCCCGATGCTCCGACCGTGAGTATCGTGTCAAGGTAAGCGGCCATGGGTACGGTGATTCCGCCTACATTTACTGCATCATACGATGCCAGAGCCAGTTCATAGTGCACGAACTGACATATTTCCTGCGACAGGGCGGCACCCAATCCGCACAGCAGATAAAAGGTCAGGAAACGTTTCTCTCCCCACTGGACTTCCATTATGCGGCCGAACATCCAGACAGCGAACATGTTGAAGAATATATGCTGGAATCCGTCATGCAGGAACATGTATGTGATGGGCTGCCATATCCTGAATGATGGAGCCATGAAGAAGTGGAGACCGAATATGTGTTCTATGTCAATGCCGTACTTGCTCAGGGCTACGGTACCCATCCAGCACAGCACGTTAATGATGAGAAGATTCTTGGTTACTGGTGGCAATTTGTCCATCGGGCTACATAAATAAGGTAACAGGGAGGCAAAAGTAGCCATTTTTTTTGGTTAACTTTGCAGTCCAAATCCAAATATATGAAAATAGAGTCAATCATAGCTGAAATGACTGTGAAAGCAGTCAAGGCGTTGTATGGCCAGGACATTGATGCCGGCCAGGTTCAGGTTCAGAAGACCAAGAAGGAATTTCAGGGTCATCTTACGGTTGTGGTGTTCCCGTTCCTCAAGATGTCGCACAAGGGTCCGGAGCAGACAGCTCAGGAAATCGGCGGCTGGATGCAGGACAATGTCGATGCAGTCAGTTCGTTCAATGTAATCAAGGGCTTTCTGAACATTGTCATTTCAGACAGTGTCTGGATTGGCATGCTTGAGGAGATTGCACGTGATCCGGAGTTCGGTTTCACAAAGGCAGGACCTGATTCACCGCTGGTCATGATAGAATATTCCTCGCCGAATACCAACAAGCCGCTCCATCTGGGTCATGTGAGAAACAATCTGCTTGGTTGGGCTCTGGCCAATGTGATGGCCGCGAACGGGAACCGTGTCGTCAAGACCAATATCGTGAATGACCGCGGCATCCATATCTGCAAGTCGATGCTGGCATGGCTCAAATGGGGCAATGGTGCCACACCCGAATCTACCGGCAAGAAGGGTGACCATCTGATCGGAGACTATTATGTGGAATTCGACAAGCATTTCCGTGCTGAGGTGAAAAGTCTGTTGCCTGCAGATTATGACCAGCTTGACGAAAAGGCTCAGGAAGAGGCTAAAGCCAAGGCAGAGAAACAGTCTCCGCTCATGCAGGAGGCACATGACATGCTTGTGAAATGGGAGGCCGGTGATCCTGAAGTCCGTGCTTTGTGGGAGAAGATGAACAGCTGGGTCTACGCAGGATTCGATGAGACCTATCGCCGCCTTGGTGTGGGCTTTGACAAGATCTATTACGAGTCACAGACTTATCTTGAAGGTAAGGGCAAGGTTATGGAGGGCCTGGAAAAAGGTCTGTTCTTCCGCAAGGATGACGGTTCCGTCTGGGCCGATCTTACAGAAAACGGTCTCGACCGGAAACTGCTGCTCAGAAGCGACGGCACATCGGTCTATATGACTCAGGATATAGGTACTGCAAAACTCCGTTTCCAGGATTTCCCGATTGACCGCATGATTTACGTTGTAGGTAACGAGCAGAACTATCATTTCCAGGTCCTGTCCATCCTGCTTGACCGTCTCGGTTTCAAGTGGGGCAAGGATCTGGTCCATTTCTCATATGGAATGGTAGAGCTCCCTGAAGGCAAGATGAAGAGCCGCGAGGGTACTGTGGTCGATGCCGATGACCTTATGGATGAAATGATTGAGACTGCACGCCAGACATCGGCCGAACTTGGTAAGCTCGAAGGCATGTCCGAGGACGAGGTTGACGAAATCATGAGAATTGTGGGAATGGGTGCCCTGAAGTATTTCATCCTGAAGGTCGATGCCCGCAAGAACATGACCTTCAACCCCAAGGAATCAATTGATTTCAACGGCAATACGGGTCCTTTCATTCAGTATACCTATGCACGTATCATGTCGGTACTCAGAAAGGCTCAGGCCGAGGGACTTGACTGCAGTGCCATTTCACTGGATGGTCTGGATATTGCCATATCGGAAAAGGAGACTGGTCTTGTCCAGCTGCTGAATTCGTTCCCGGATATTGTCAAGCAGGCTGCAGGTGATTACAATCCTTCGGTCATTGCCAATTACAGCTATGATCTGGCAAAGGAATTCAACCAGTTCTATCATGATTTCAGCATCATGCATGAACAGGATATGAATCTCAGGAAGATGCGCCTTGTGCTGGCTTCATGCGTAGGTAAGGTCCTGAAGCTTGGTATGGGACTGCTTGGCATTGAGATGCCTCAGCGCATGTAAAAACGATATCTGATGGCAGCCGGAAAAAGCAGGTACTATGTGGTCTGGATAGGACAGACTCCCGGGATATATGATTCATGGGAGTTGTGCAGTCTCATGGTCGATGGCTGGAAGGGTGCCGTCTATAAGGGTTTTGACAGTCTGGAAGAGGCAAGAAAGGCTTTTGGACTGCCACCCGATAATTTCATTGAGAAGAAAACCGCCAAGGGCCGGAAAAAGGAACAGAAGACAAAGGAACTTCCTCCGCAGGTGTGCCGTCAGGCCCTTGCTGTCGATGCTGCATGTAGCGGCAATCCCGGTCAGATGGAATATCGTGCCGTCTATCTGGGTGATATGGAGGAGAAGTTCCATTTCGGGCCTGTGCTGGGAACAAACAACATCGGGGAGTTTCTGGCAATAGTGCATGCCCTGGCCCTGTATAAAAGCAGGGGTCTTGACTGGCCTGTATATAGCGACAGCCGTAATGCAATCGCATGGGTAAGGCAGAAGCAGTGCAAGACCACGCTTGAACGTAATGAATTGACTCTTGAGGTGTTCCAGCGCATTGACAGCGCTGAAAGATGGCTCAGGGAAAATACATGTTCCAATCCCATCCTGAAGTGGGAGACATCAAGTTGGGGCGAAATACCCGCAGACTTCGGAAGAAAATGAAAAAGCCGCTGATTCTTGAAACCCGTCTGGGAATACTGCTTTGGCACTATTTTGCCTTGGTTGTCGTTTTCATGGTCGAGAAGCCGCTTTTCATGCTGTATGCAGGGAGTAAGGGCTCCGGCTATGGCGTGTCCGATGTATTTCAGGTTATGGGACATGGACTGCCGATTGATTTCAGCGTAGCGGCATATCTGCTGCTGTTTCCAGTCGTTCTGGCTGTATTCAGCGTGATGGCGGACCGTTTTCCCTTCAAAAGGATAATGCAGATATATGATATTGCAGTTGCGGTTCTGCTGTCATTAATCTTTGCCGGGGACGCGGCACTTTATCCCTTCTGGGGGTACAAACTTGATGCCGGAATATTCTTCTATCTGAAGACTCCGGGAGAAGCTTTCGCCAGCGTATCGGTCTGGATGGTTATGCTGGGGCTGATTCTCGTCTTGCTGCTTGCATGGCTGATTTACAGACTTCTTGTCATTTCCCTTACACCTATGGACCGCATGCTGCCGCGCGAGAACCGCAGACTGTTGGCATCGGTCTTCTATCTTGTACTTCTGGGGCCTTTGTTCATTGTCATGCGTGGAGGGTTCAAGGAATCGACCATGAATGTGGGGCATGCGTATTATTCCAAGGACCAGTTCCTGAACCATTCGGCAGTCAATCCTGCATTCAGCCTGCTGAGTTCATTAAGCAAGACCGATGACTTTTCGCTCATGTATGACTATCTGCCTGAGGAACGGCGTTGTCAGCTGGCCGATGGACTGTTCCAGGTTCCGGACAGTGCAGGCATCGGCCTTCTGTCTACAACTCGCCCCAATGTCCTTCTGCTTATTCTTGAAGGATTCGGGGCCGATTTCATCGGGGAACTGGGTGGAATGCAAGGGGTCGCTCCGAATATGGAACGGCTTATGGAATCGGGCGTCTCGTTTACATCATGTTATGCGGGCAGTTACCGTACTGACCGTGGGCTGGTATGCGTAATCAACGGTCATCCGGGTCTTCCCAAGACTTCCATCATGAAGATACCGGCCAAGAGCGCATCTCTTCCGTCAATGGCCGGACAGCTGGCGGAAGCCGGTTATTCAACCCGGTTCGTATATGGCGGTGACATCAATTTCACCAACATGAAGAGCTGGCTTTATGGTGCAGGTTATGAGACTGTCGTGAGTGATGTCGATTTTTCCGTTTCGGAGCGGCACAGCAATGCATGGGGTGTAAATGACGGAATAGCGTTCCCGCGTCTCTTTGATGAGCTGCAACAGCGTGAATCCGATGGCGCGCCCTGGTTCGTTACCTTCCTGAGCCTTAGCAGTCATGAACCGTTTGAAGTCCCATACAACGGTTTTGAAGAGATGCAGCCGAATGCATTTGCCTATACGGACAGCTGTCTGGGAGCATTCGTGGATACGCTCAGGAACAGCCCGATATGGGATAACCTGCTGCTTGTCGTGACTGCCGATCATGGCTTCCGGTATCCGGTTCAGGGCAATGCCCAGGCACCACATGTGCATCATATCCCGTTCATAATGACCGGAGGTGCCGTGTCGTATGGCCCGTGTCGGTTTGATATGCCTGTAAATCAGGCCGATATAGCTGCAACAGTGTTGTCACAGATGAATCTGGACCACAGCGGTTTCCTGTTCAGCCGCAATGTGCTGTCCGGAGCATACACCAACCAGTTCGCGTTCTACACTTTCAATAACGGATTCTGCTATATTGACGGGACCGGTGTCAGTCTTTTTGATGCCGATGCGGGGCTTTGCGTTGAAGAGGATCCTGATTCGGATGGCCATCGTACCGATATTGGAAAGGCCATTCTGCAGACACTGCACGATGATTTGGAGCGCCGTTAGGCACTCATTCCTTTTCAGAATCCCTCTTGTTGGATCTCAGACGCGTCTTAAGCCATTTCTGATATCCTTCCCAGGTGCGTTTCCACCGGTTGTGGGACCATAGCCAAAGTTCCGGCGTTTCACGGATGTTGTCCTCAAGAAGACGGAAATATTTTTCGGTTATCCCGAACTCTTCAAGACCTTCAGCCCGGCTGAACATTGGAACGACCTTGAGAACATAGCGTCCTCGTTTAGGTCTGGAAATGTGACCATAGCAGGCACAGAGATCCATTTTGCGGATAATCTGTTCGCTTCCGCTCAGAACAGGTGTGTTGTGATTCAGGAAATCAGTCCAATAGTGAATGTCCCACCATAATGGCACCTGATCGGCAATCATTCCGACAACAAACTGCTTCCCTGCCTTTCTGTAGCCCAGGAGGGTACGCAGAACATGTTTCATGGCAATGCTTTCAGCCCCGTATCTTGAACGGAGCTTGAGCATGATACTGTCAGTGACTGCATTCTCCAACGGGTGATAGACCTGGCAGCATACTGCATTCCCATCCAGATTGAGGGGAAGTGACGAAATCCATTCCCAATTTCCGGTATGTCCCAGATACATGACAATCGAACGGCCTTGGGAAAACTCCTTTTCAAGAATGTCGGTACCTTCGAAGCGCATGTGCCGTTTCATCCACCATCCTGGCATGGATGCTGACTTGAACCTTTCGAATATCTGGTCCAGGAACTGACGGTAGAAGCGTCTCTCAATGCGTTTCAGATCCTTGTCTCCCTTGTCTGGAAAGGATGTCCTCAAGTTTTTCCGGACCACATTGCCCCGGTATCTTAGTGGTGGGCACAGGAACATGACAATCCAGATGATATCGGAAAACAGATACAGCAGCCTGAGCGGCAGGAGTGAAATCAGCCAGAGAAATGAATATGTCATTGAAACCAGAACTCTTTTCATGCCTGTGTTTTTAAAAGACGAAACTGAATCCGGTACCTGCTGTCCAGGATTTCCATACTGACCTGAGATTGTCGTATCCCGCGAATATGCTCACCCGTCCATAGTCCGATGTCCTGACTGACATTCCCAGATTGCCTATCAGGCGTGGGGTGTCCTGCAGTTTCCATTCAATGAGGTTGCCGTCCATGTTGCTGAAACGGTATTCGTCAGTCGCCGGGCACCATCCGCCAATGGCCTGTCCCTCAATGAAAAGACGTCTGGCAAGAGGAATCTCAGCACTGAGTCCGGCGCCAAGACATGCAATGTCGTGGACGTTATCACCCGATGCTCTGATAATGTTTTCCTTTCCGGTCCATTGTATCTGGGTGAATCCTGCATAGAGGGTCGGCCCGATGTGCTTCGGTTTCCATGTGGCTGTTACTGCTGCCGTATATGCAGGTGCCGCGTCAGTGTTCCACGTTCCTTTGGAATCGCTCACATCGGCCTTGAGACTTACACTGGACTGGATTCCGAAATGCCATGGGGTCTGTATCCGGTCATAAGTGTGTCTGATGGGTTTGACAAGATGACGCGGACCGAACAGTGCATCGTTAACGTCATACGCAATTTCGGTACTGAGTATGCCTATGCTTGCACCGGCAAGGACATCTGACAACCAGTGACGGTTGGCCAGGACACGCATGGCTGCCGTAGCAGTTGCAACGGAGTATCCGGCCACGCTTATCCATGGGCTGACGGTCTCACCGTATTCCCGGTGTAGCACTGCGGCCCCCATGAATGCGGTTGCAGTATGTCCTGAAGGGAATGAGTTTCTTGCATTGCAGTCAGGTCTGGAACGACGGACGGTATATTTGAGCCCCTGTCCCAGAATGACGACGGCACCATAGGAGAATATGGACTCCGTGGCTAGACGTACCCAATCGCTGCGTCCTTCGACTCCGGCCAGTTTCAGGCCTGCGACAGCTGCCAGAGGCATGTACTGCGTGTGGTCGGCAGCAAGGTATTCTGGGCCCCCAGGACGTCCTTCCTGAATGATTGAACGGTCCAGAATGTTATCATTGGAAAGGGCTGCCGCGGTGAACATGGAGAGTGGCAGTATGTATCGGTTCACAAGGCCGTCAGACCGGTACATTATGGAGAGACTGTCCTTCTGGCCACGAAGATTTTCAATGTATGGGATTTCGTTCAGCGGTGCATACGGCTTGAAAACATTTATCTGTGCCATAACCGGTGAAAGCGGCATGATGGCAGCCAGCAATACCACTGCCTTGAGCTTCAGAAATATGGCGGTATCTTTTCCCATTTGCCGCAAAGATATTGATTTATTGCCATGCACTCCCTAAAGTATGGTGTATTATTTGTATCTTCGCGAATCATTTGAAAAGTCCGATTCCCCTCTGAAATGAAAGAACTGTTCCGTTTCCTGAGAAGATTTGTAAGACCATACCGCAGCAATCTTGTCGGCAGCGTTGTGTTCAACCTGCTTTCCGCTATTCTCAATGTCTTTTCCTTCGCTTTGATCGTCCCCATACTCAAGATCCTTTTCAAAATCAATGAGACGGTCTATGAGTATGTTCCAATTGTTTCCGGCATGAATGCCGAAGCCATTGGCAAGGCTTTGAGCAACAATTTTTTCTATAAGGTCACACAGTTCATCGATGTGTATGGCGAATCCACAACTCTGTTGATTCTTGGGGTCATTCTCATAGTCATGACACTGTTCAAGACCGGTTGCTATTTCGGGGCATCGGCAGTGATGATTCCGCTCAGGACCGGTGTAGTCCGTGACATCAGGACAAGGATTTATGATAAGGTCCTGTCCCTGCCGCTCTCTTTCTTCTCAAAGGAACGTAAGGGTGATATCATAGCCCGTGTAAGCGGTGACGTGTCGGAAATTGAAAATTCCATAACCCAGTCGCTTGACATGCTTATCAAGAATCCTATCCTTATAATAGTCTATATGGGCACGCTCATAGTCCTGAGCTGGAAACTTACCATATTCACCATTGTGGTAGGACCGGTCATCATCTGGGTTATGGGTGCGATAGGACGTAAGCTCAAGGCAAAGTCTCTGGTTGTCCAGTCATATTGGAGCGATACCATGGCACAGCTTGAAGAGACTCTTGGAGGACTGCGCATCATCAAGGCGTTCCTGGCCGAAGGAAAAATGTCAAAGCGCTATCTGGACCTGAGCAACAGACTGCGTACGGCCTCCAACCGGGTCAATATGCGTCAGGCTCTGGCACATCCCGTCAGCGAATTCATGGGTACAGCGCTGATCGTGATAGTCCTGTGGTACGGAGGTCGCCTTATCCTTGCCGACAATGCTGTCATCACGGCTCCGAAATTCATCTATTATCTGACAATTCTCTACAGTGTTATCAATCCTATCAAGGACTTCTCAAAGGCCGGTTATGCCATTCCAAAGGGTCTGGCATCGGTTGAAAGAATAGACCGTATCCTTCTTGCAGAAAATCCGATTACTGCATGTCAGGGCTCGGTCGTAAAGACTTCGCTTGACAGTGAGATACGTTTCAATTCCGTATCATTCACTTATGACGGTGACAGCCGTGAGGTGTTGCATGACATAGATCTGACCATTCCGCGCGGACGCACAATAGCACTTGTAGGCCAGTCAGGTTCCGGAAAGTCAACACTGGTGGATCTGCTCCCGCGCTTTCATGATGTGTGCTCCGGGTCGATTACCATAGACGGAGTCGACTTGAGGGACATCACCATCCCGTCACTTCGCGGACTCATGGGTAATGTGAACCAGGAGGCCATTCTGTTCAATGACTCCTTCTTCAATAATATTGCATTCGGTGTTCCCAACGCTACACGAGAGCAGGTGATTGAGGCGGCCAGGATTGCCAATGCCCATGATTTCATAATGGAGACGGAGAACGGTTATGATACATGTATCGGAGACCGGGGTTGTCTGCTGTCCGGCGGTCAGCGGCAGCGTATCAGCATAGCCCGTGCAATTCTCAAGAATCCGCCAATCCTGATTCTCGATGAGGCAACGTCGGCCCTTGACACGGAATCGGAACGTCTGGTTCAGGAGGCGCTTGAACGTCTCATGGAGAACCGTACCACCATTGCCATCGCACATCGTCTTTCAACCATAAGGAACGCTCATGAGATATGTGTACTGCACGAAGGACGTATAGTGGAACGTGGTACTCATGAAGAACTGATAGCAATGAACGGCTACTACAAACGTCTGAATGATATGCAACAACTGTAACTTACAACATAAATATGGTAATAATAGGTACTCCGCTTACAAAAGTGGCCAAGAGAGCACTCCTGTGCGGATCAGGAGAACTTGGCAAGGAAGTGACTCTTGAACTTCAGCGCTATGGCGTCGAGGTGATAGCCTGTGACCGTTACGAAAACGCACCGGCCATGCAGGTCGCTCATCGCAGTCATGTCCTGAATATGCTGGACGGACAGCATCTCAGGGAAGTCATTGAACTTGAAAAGCCGGATATCATCATTCCGGAAGTGGAGGCAATAGCAACACCGACTCTCGTTGAACTTGAGAAGGAGGGATACAATGTCATTCCTACGGCAAATGCCGCTTTCCTGACAATGAACCGCAAAGGAATCCGTCAGCTTGCAGCCGAAACCTTGGGACTTCCCACTTCAAAATATCGTTTCGCAGCTACCCGTGAGGAATTTGATGCTGCAATAAAGGAGATAGGTACCCCATGTGTGGTAAAACCCATCATGAGTTCGTCAGGTCATGGTCAGAGTGTCTGCAAGACTCCTGCCGATGCCGACAATTCCTGGAAGATATCACAGGAAGGCGGACGTGCCGGTGGCGGTGAGGTCATTGTTGAGGGATTCGTGAAGTTCGACTATGAGATTACCCTGCTGACCGTTCGTCACAGCGGAGGAACCACATTCCTGAATCCAATAGGACACCATCAGGTCGATGGAGACTACCGTGAATCATGGCAGGCTCAGCCAATGAGCGATGTGGCTCTGGCAAAGGCTCAGGATATTGCAAAGAAAATCACTGACGCTCTTGGCGGTTACGGAATATTCGGAGTCGAGATGTTCGTCCTGGGTGACGATGTCCTGTTCAGCGAGGTATCTCCACGTCCACATGATACCGGTATGGTTACAATGATTTCCCAGGATCTTTCAGAATTCGCCCTTCATGCACGTGCAATTCTTGGTCTCCCTATTCCAAAGGTGAACTTCTATGGTCCAAGTGCTTCAAAGGCCATCGTGGTTGAGGGTGACACCAGCATGGTTGAATTTGAAAATCTTGAAGAAGTCCTTTCTGAACCCGATGTCCAGATCAGGATTTTCGGCAAGCCGTTTATCAGAGGCCATCGCCGTATGGGCGTAATCCTGGCCAAGGACGAGACAGTGGAGAAAGCTCTTGCAAAGGCTGAACGTGCTTATGCAAAGCTGAAGGTCCGTATCATTTCATAATGAGCGGTCTGTCGTCGCGTGACATATAGTCAAGATACTGCTGGATGATGGCCTTGAGTTTCAGGGTCATCATCTTTTCTTTTTCAGGATACCGGCCCATGACATTTTCGGAAAGGCGGACGTCCGACTTGAATTCATATACTCCAAGCAGATTCGTGCCGTCAAACTGTATCATCAGGTCGCCCTGGTAGAAAGTGTAGACCCCATTCAAATAATCGGCAGCCCAGATTTCATCATCGGGAGTCGTGAGCAGGTTCTGTCCGAAACAGAGGAACGGCCTGTCGTAACCGAGATACCCCAGAACGGTGGCTGGAATGTCACTCTGCTGTGCCACACAGTTCCTATGTCCCTTTATTTCACCGGTCGGGTCATAAATCAGAATGGGAATATGGTACTTGCCGAATGCCGACTGATAGTCTGGGTGTTCTGACAGATTGGTGTGGTCGGCAGTAATCACGAACAGTGTGTTCTGGAACCACGGCTGTTTTGACGCATTCTCAAAAAATTTTCTTAAAGCATGGTCAGAATATCTGACAGTGCGGTATATGGGCAGATTACCCTCTTCCGGGAACCGCTCACGGTAGCGTTCCGGAATGTTGAACGGATTATGGGAAGTGGCAGTGAAGACCCCGCTTACGAAAGGCTCTTCAAACGAACCTATCCTGTCGCACATGAACTGGAGAAATTCCTCGTCCCAGATTGCCCAGACGCCGTCAAATACGTCTTTTCCGCCGTACTGGGGCTGCTCCAGGAATTCATCCATGCCGAAATAGTCCAGGAAGCCTGTGGCATTGGTGAATGACTGGAAACCCATTGACCGGTTGTCGGCTCCGTGGAAGAAGGCCGTGTAATAACCTTCATTCTGCAGTTCCCTTGCGATTCCTGACACTTCCTTGGCCATCATGGCCGGGCCCAGAATGAAATGTTCGTATAGCATAGGTATGCCCGAAAGGGCCGATGGCATTGCATCGATGCTCTTGCGTCCGTTTGCCAGGGCGTATTCGAAGTACATGCTTTCCTGCATCAGGGAATCAAGGAAAGGAGTGCAGTCATGTATGTCGCTGACACCTTCATTGAGCTGTCCCACATATTCGGCTCCGAAACTTTCCAGTATCATCACCACTATGTTCTTCCGGCGTGTAACATCGGTGGAATCGGGAATGATTATCGGATTGTAGATCCGGTCGAGTTCTTCTTCGCTGAAATATGAAACTGTCTTTTTTGACGAATGTCCTATGCTGCGTATTGCACAGAATGGAGTGTTCAGTATCATTGCCGCCTGCGGTGGTGTGGACGCGTACTGGAAGGCATTGCTCATGGCTATGGGTCTTATGCTTGAGGTCGCTCCTCCGCGGATACCTACAACGCAAAGGAATCCTCCAAGCAGGAATGTCAGGCATCGGACTGTATAATAACCTGAAATCCTGTTGAACCTGATTATTTCAGGAGTTGCAGTGAAAAGTATCAGAATTGCCGCCAATGCAATGAAGAACAGCGACATGAACCAGTTGTCGATTATGTTCTGCCAGAAGATCTTGCCTATTTCATCTGTTCCTTCGTTCTGGAATTCCGTCAGGACATTGAAAGTGCTGCGGCAACCGGTATATGGGAAATATACGGTATCGGCAATGTTGGCAAGACAACCGGCCAGTACCAGAACAATGAAGACAATCCTGGTTGCCTTGTAATAACCTGGTTTTTCCTTGATGTGTAGCGGAAGCAGCATCATGACAATGTATGGGCTGGTGAGATACATCAGTCCCGAGGTGTCATAAAGCAGACTGCCTTTGACCATAGGCCATATCATGGCCTTGTCCAGATTCGCCGTTATCTCATCCCAGTTATACCATAGGAAAACCCCGCGGCAAAGCATGAAACATACATAAGCAAGGAGTATGTTCCGGACCAGAGTCAGGAACGGGCTTCTGAAGACTGTCTTCAGATTCGTATCATTTTTCATTGCTGTTTTTCAGCTTATCGGCAAAATCCATGCCAACATAGTTCGATGTGCTCTGACAGGTCTCAGTACCGAAGTCAATACCGTAACGTACCAGTCTGTCCCAGTCGCATTTTTCAAGATTTTCGAGATTGTCAGGACCGATTCCGCATTTCATCAGACCGTAAATCATGCCGGCATTGAAATTGTCTCCGGCTCCGATGGTGCTGACGGGCGTTATCGGCTTTGATTCGTAAAAAAACTCATTGTCCCCATCGAGAACGAAGACGCCACGGCTGCCCCGTGTGCAGATGAAATGTGTACAATATGGACGGATTTCATCCCTGTATATCTGTCTGAAGTCATCGTGTCCGTAAAGAATCAGCAGATCCTCGTGACTTGCGCGCACGATGTCGGCCAGTGCGAAGTTCTCGTGGAATGTATCCTTGAGACTTTCAGCTTCCTGTTTGTGGTTTTCCCTGAAATTGAGGTCGTAATACAGCATTGCACCTGAGTCCGATGCATGCTGCAGGAATCCCTTCACCTTTGGTCTGAGCACCGGGTTCAAGGCAAAATATGCTCCGAATGCCACAATGTCGTCAGAACAGATTGCCGGCATGGCGAAATCCAGCCGGTTGTTCGGATAGTCCTTGTAGAAACTGTACCGGGCATCGCCGTTGTCATTCAGATGAGCCAGCGAAATGGCTGTCTTGTGTCCCTTGTAGCAGGAAACGAAATCGTCGTTGATTCCATTCTCGCGCATGAAGGCCAGAATCATGCGTCCGGTCTCGTCATCCCCTATTTCCGTGATGAAAGTGCTGTTTACTCCGCAGCGGCCAAGTGAAATCAGCCCGTTGAAGACCGAACCTCCCGGCACCGCATCAACCGGTTTCCCGTTTCTGAACAGAATGTCGTATACTGTTTCACCTATTCCGAAAATCTTCCTCATAGCAGCTGTTTTGAACGCTGGCCC
Organism: Bacteroidaceae bacterium; assembly: GCA_045640065.1. Classification (GTDB taxonomy): domain Bacteria; phylum Bacteroidota; class Bacteroidia; order Bacteroidales; family Bacteroidaceae; genus Colenecus. Next base: position 14,104 of record JAZUEH010000051.1, on the reverse strand, counting down.
AGATATCCTCCGTGATGTCTTTTGTTGTACTCTTCAACGGTGAATCCTATGGCTTTCATGGTTTCCGTAACCAGAATGTCACCAATCACGTTCATGACCGTAGTGCTGGTAGTGGGGGCGAGTCCGAGCGGACACACCTCATCGGGATTGCCTGTTCCGATAAGGACATCGGCCATGTTTGCCAGAGGACTGTCCGTGTTACCGGTGACGACGATGAATTTCATTTCCGGATCCAGCTTCGAGGCAAGTTCGGCAAGCTCGAGTATTTCGCGTGTCTTGCCCGAGTTGGAAACGAGCAGGAACAGGTCATTTCTCTGTAGAATTCCCAAATCTCCGTGCTGCGCTTCGCTGGGGTGAAGGAATATGGCAGGAGTGCCGGTGGAACTGAAAGTCGTAGCCATGTTCATTGCAATCTGTCCGGCCTTTCCCATGCCGCTGGTTACAAGCTTTCCGCCAAGTCCGTGCACGTGTCTGACTATCAGGCTGACGGCCTGTTCGTATTCGTCTCCGACAGGTATGGCCATGATAGCCTGTGCCTCGCGCTCTATGACATTCTTTATGGAATCAGGAACCATGTCTTTTACATTTTGGATTGCAAATATACTGCTTGCGTTTGCCAAAAGCAAATATAATTCATTTTGTATGCATTCAGTGTTGTTACTGTCGGTATTTAGTCATATTTTTGTAGGTTGAATAAGAATGGACTATTAACTGAGTTTTAATTTTATATTTTCAAGATGAACATTGTAACAAAAGAATTCCAGCTGCCCGATGGAAGGACCATCAAGCTGGAGACCGGGAAATTGGCAAAGCAAGCCGATGGAGCCGTTATGCTGACATGTGGCAAAACGATGCTTCTGGCCACTGTATGTGCCGCAAAAGATGCAGTTCCCGGAACCGATTTCATGCCTTTACAGGTAGAGTACAGAGAGAAGTATGCGTCAATAGGCCGCTACCCCGGTGGCTTCACTAAGCGTGAGGGCAAGCCGTCAGACTACGAGATACTGACCTGTCGTCTGGTTGACCGTGCACTTCGTCCTCTGTTCCCTGACAATTATCATGCAGAGGTTTTCGTCAACATCATACTTTTCTCAGCAGACGGCGAACAGATGCCGGATGCACTTGCCGGACTTGCAGCATCGGCCGCACTGGCTGTATCGGACATACCTTTCGGTGGTCCTATCTCAGAAGTCCGCGTAGCCCGTATCGATGGCGAATATGTGATTGATCCTACATTCCAGCAGCTTGAGAAGGCCGATATGGACGTCATGGTTGCCGCTACATATGACAATATCATGATGGTCGAGGGTGAGATGAAGGAAGTCAGCGAGGCTGACCTGCTTGGTGCCATGAAGGCCGCTCACGATGAAATCAAGAAGCACTGCAAGGTCCAGATGGAACTGACCGAGGCTGTAGGCAAGACCGAAAAGCGCGAGTACTGCCACGAGAACAATGATGAGGAACTCCGTCAGGCCGTCAAGGACGCCTGCTACCAGAAGTCTTATGACCTGGCTGCACAGGGCAATGCCGACAAGCATTCACGTGAGGCCAACTTCGAGGCTGTACGTGATGAGTTCAAGGCTGCCTACAATGAGGCACATGCAGATCTTTCAGCCGATGAACTGGCCGAGAAGGATGCCCTGATTGACCGCTACTACATGGACGTTGAGCGTGACGCAATGCGCCGCTGCATCCTGGATGAGGGCAAGCGCCTGGATGGCCGCAAGACCACAGACATCCGTCCTATCTGGTGCGAGGTAGGCTATCTGCCCGGTCCTCACGGATCATCGATCTTCACACGTGGCGAGACCCAGTCCCTCTGCTCGGTAACCCTTGGTACCAAGGACGATGAGAAGATGGTCGATGATGTTCTGGATCAGCATGACGAGCGTTTCCTGCTCCACTACAACTTCCCGCCATTCTGCACTGGTGAGGCAAAGGCACAGCGCAGCACCGGTCGTCGTGAGATCGGTCACGGACATCTGGCATGGCGTGCCCTGAAGGGACAGATTCCTGCAGACTATCCTTATTGCGTACGCGTGGTTTCCGATATCCTTGAGTCAAACGGCTCATCATCAATGGCTACCGTATGTGCCGGTACACTGGCACTCATGGATGCAGGTGTCAAGATTGCAAATCCTGTATCAGGTATTGCAATGGGACTCATCAAGAACCCGGGTGAGAGCAAGTACGCAGTCCTTTCCGATATTCTCGGCGATGAGGATCATCTTGGCGACATGGACTTCAAGACCACAGGTACTGTCAAGGGTCTGACCGCAACACAGATGGATATCAAGTGTGACGGACTGTCATATGAGATTCTCGAGAAGGCTCTGGCACAGGCCAAGGCCGGACGTGAGTATATCCTTGGCAAGATCACCGAATGCATTGCCGAGCCACGTGCAGACCTGAAGCCTCATGCTCCGCGCATTGAGACCATGACCATACCTAAGGAGTTCATCGGTGCCGTGATAGGCCCGGGCGGAAAGATCATCCAGGGTATGCAGGAAGAGACCGGTGCAAGCATCAATATTGAGGAAATTGACGGTGTAGGCAAGATAGAGATCGCAGCCAACAACAAGGCCAAGATCGATGCCGCTCTGGCCAAGATCCGTGCTATCGTAGCCGTTCCTGAAGTCGGTGAGGTATATGACGGCAAGGTGCGTTCAGTCATGCCTTACGGCCTGTTCGTTGAGTTCATGCCCGGCAAGGACGGTCTGCTTCACATCAGCGAGATAGACTGGAAGCGCTACGAGACAATTGAAGAGACCGGTATCAAGGAGGGTGACCAGATTCAGGTCAAGCTGATTGACATTGATCCCAAGACCGGCAAGTTCAAGCTGTCACGCCGTGCTCTTCTGGAGAAGCCCGAAGGTTATGAGGAGCGTCCGGCCCGTCAGCCGCGTCAGGATCGTGGTGACCGTCCTCAGCGTGGTGAACGCCGTGACGGCCAGCACCGTCAGCATAAGGACGAACCAAAGAACAACCAGAGTGAAAATGAAGAGAAGTAATCTGCTCATTGCAGCAGTAGCTTTGACAATTGCAGCCTGTCAACCCCAAGTTGACAGGTTTGCTGTTTCAGGTACTGTTACGGGCGCACAGGGCCAGACCCTATATCTGGACCACATGGGAATTGATGCCGTTGTTCCGGTCGATTCAGCGAAACTGGGAGAAGACGGCAAGTACAGTTTCAGTCAGCCTGCTCCCGAAGGCTGCTTTGACATATACCGTCTCCGCCTTGGCAGCAAGGTAATCAACTTTGCGGTCGATTCCGTCCAGGACATTGAAATCAATGCCTCACAGGCTGATATGCAGACAGCGTATTCCGTGTCCGGATCAGAATCGTCCAATAAAATTAAAGAGGTGGTAGGCAGACATATGCAGTTTCTCAAGGACCTTCAGGATGTCCAGAACCGTTACGCCGGACCTCAGGTCGGAATTCTGAGCCGCCATATAGGTGAACTGCTTGATGTGTTCAAGTCGGATTTGAGAAACGAATTCATATTCAGTGATCCGGGTTCGGCCGCTGCTTATTACTGCCTGTTCCTGAGTGTGAACGGTCAGACCGTATTCACTCCCCAGCAGGACCGTCAGGATGCCAAAACGTTTGCGGCAGTTGCAACCAGCATGGATATCAAGTATCCTGAGGCACAGCGTACTGCCCATCTCCATAATCTGGCTCTCAAGTCAATGGCTGCAACCAAGGCTCCGACACCTGTTTCCCAGGAAGCCATTGACAGGCTGAACAGTCTGATTGTGGAATCGGGACTCATTGAAATCGAACTTCCTGACCGTACCGGTGTCATGCACAAGCTGTCCGATACAAAGGGACAGGTGGTACTGCTTGATTTCACGGCATACAAGACGAATTATTCTGCAAATTACAATCTTGCTCTCAGAGATCTCTATGACAAGTTTGCAGACAGGGGATTCCAGATATTCCAGGTGTCTTTCGATGCTGACGAGAGTTTCTGGATGAATTCATCGGCCCGGATTCCATGGATTGCCGTACGTGACGAGAACAGCCTGGCATCGACTATCCTCAATTCATATAATGTCAGCCAGTTGCCTTGCGCATTCATTATTGACAGGGAAGGTGTGATTGTCCAGCGTCCCGACGAACTTGCCGAACTTGAAGCAAGTATTGAAAAGCTTCTTGACAATTGAATTTGACTTTTTTTTCTGTCTTTTTGGGGACGGATTGAAAATTAATCCTATCTTTGCATAGAAGACAGATATGATCAAAAGGGTTCCAGCATCAGAACGGTGTATGTTGGAATCTTTTTCATTCATGTTTCATTTTTCAATGTTAAACCGTTAAACAATTGATATTATGGCATATATGTCAGAAGATGGCTACAAGAAGCTGGTAGCCGAATTGCAGTACCTGGAGGGCGTTCGCCGTCCTGAGATTATCCAGCAGATTGCTGAGGCACGTGACAAGGGTGATCTTTCAGAAAATGCGGAGTATGATGCAGCAAAGGAAGCTCAGGGTATGCTTGAGGCCAAGATTGCCACGTTGAAGGCACAGATTGCCGATGCTAAAATCATTGACGAGACAAAGATTGACACATCGACAGTCCAGATTCTGACTAAGGTCAAGATCCGCAATACAAAAAACGGTGCAACGGTCGTTTATGCAATTGTTCCTGAAAGTGAGGCGGATCTGAAGTCAGGAAAGATATCGAGCAATACCCCTATTGCAAAGGGACTGCTGGGACATAAGGTCGGAGAGACCGTGGAAATCCAGATTCCTAGCGGAAAGATAGGTTTTGAAATTCTTGAAATATCCCTTTGAGCCTGCATCCATGACAATTTTCAGCAGAATAATTGCAGGTGAAATACCCTGCTACAAGATAGCCGAGACAGAGAACTGCTTTGCTTTTCTTGACATCAACCCCATGGTCAGGGGTCATGTCCTCTGCATACCCAAGCGTGAAGTCGATTATCTCTTTGATTTGACTGACCAGGAACTGTGTGATCTGCAGCTCTTTGCAAAAAAGATTGCCATCGCTCAAAAAAAGGTGTTCGGCTGTGTAAAGGTAGGGCAGGCCGTACTTGGTCTTGAGGTGCCTCATGCTCATATACACCTTATTCCTATGCAGAGCGAGAAGGATATGCTTTTCAGCAATCCCAAACTTAAACTTACTGACGAGGAATTCAGACAGATTGCTGCCGATATTCAGGCGGTTCTGTAATTTTTTGTGATTTCCATTTGGTGACCAGGCCGAAAAGGCTTACGTTTGTCACGAAAATAATCCGGGAGCCAGTTTCATACCATTGGTATGGACTTGGCTCCCGGTATATTTTTAAGGATATACATGGTTTTTTGATTTGTGTGATGATATCATGAAAAACACACCAGGACATCTTCAGGTTCTAATGGCAATGGTCTCATTGTCATTCCTATCGTGTCTCAACGATGAAACGGAAATCGCATTGCGTGAGGCTGGAGACAATCGCCATGAACTTGAAGATGTCATTTTTCACTACCAGTTCGAGGATCCGGACAGCGAAAAACTGAAAGCCGCACGTTTCCTGATTGCCAATATGCCGGCACACTATTCCTATGTCGGAAAAGACATGGAAGAATACCAGGACAGCGTGCTGTCCATATTGGGGAAAGATCTGTCGCCCGAACAGCAGTGTGAAATGGTTGAAAAACTCTATTATGATGATTATTCCCAGAGGAATACTTCAATGGTATCGGATCTTTTCATCATGAAGGCCGGATATCTTATTGACAATATCGATATGGCATTTGAACAGTGGAGGAACAGGCCATGGGGCCGTCACGTTTCATTTGACGATTTCTGTGAACTGATTCTTCCATACAAGGCCCGCGAACTGCAGTCAATGGATGACTGGCGGCAGGTCTTTTCCGAAAAGTATTCGGACAGCATCAGCAGTGTGCCGCCGGATGATTTCCAGCGAAACAGTCTGTACGGAGCGATTGACATGGTAAGGGATGAAATCAACCGTAAGAATGTGCCTCATGTGCTATGGGGAGGACGGTTAAGTAACAGTATGTTATCGGCCCGCACCATGTCGTCAATGACTTTCGGCACCTGTCATGATTATGTCACAATGGGTACTCTGGTTTTCCGCAGCATGGGAATGGCATCGGCAGTTGACCAGATTCCTCTGTGGGGACGCAATCATGAAGGCCACAGCTGGTTCGTTTTCCCTGGTGACAAGGGGAAAACGGTTCCTACCGTCAATTCCCTGATTCTGGGCGCTGGCATTGCTTTCTATCCCTACGAACGCATTCCGAAAGTGTTCCGTTCATGTTACGCGATAAACCGTGACTGTCTCAGGTATTCCAATACCGCAAAGTACGTGTATCCGTTCAATATGTGCCGGAAGGACGTGACTGACGAATACTGTCGGGCACATGATATAGGTGTTCCATTGCTTGGAGGTTTGAAACTTAAGGACCGTTATGTCTACATAGCCATGGCGGTAAATGATGGAAATCCCTCATGGAGAGTCCTTGATTTCGGTCTGGTCAAACGCGGCATGGCACGTTTCAGGAAAATGGGGCCGGATATGCTTTACATCGTGTTGGGATATGACGGTCAGGATCTTGTTCCAGCCAGTAATCCGTTCATTCTCAATGCTGATGGGAGCCAGGTCGAGATAAAACCTTATGATGGCAGAAATATCGGGGAAACGGTGAGAATCAGACTGAGACGCAAGTATCATGAATCCTATAATGTAGTTGATATGAGAAACCGTCTTCTGGGAGGGGAAATCCAGTATTCTGATTCTCCTGATTTTTCTGATGCCGTGACTGTCTATAGGACCGATTCAGTTTCAACTGCTGTTTCAGTAATGGATGGCGGGTGGGGAAAGCACCGTTTCTGGCGCTATGCATCGGCTCCGGGAACATGGGGAAGCCTGGCAGAATTCGAATTCATCGGGACTGACGGCAAGCGTGTTGCCGGTGGCGTTCCAATCTGCTGTGAACAGGCCGATTCCACAATCGCAGCCAGAGCATTTGACATGGACCTTCTGTCGAATTTTGAAATCGAACAGGCCGATGGGGCCTGGGTGGGCATGGATTTCGGTCGTCCGACAGCTGTTTCGGAAATTCGGGTATATCCAAGAAGTGATGACAATGACATATGTCCGGGACTGCTGTACGAATTGTATGCATGGAACGGGAAAGATTGGGAAATGTTGGACAGCTTTGTGGCGGATGAGCCATATTATGATGGGAATCTGCCTGTTGGTGTGCTCCTGTGGCTCCGTTGTCCTGATCGCGGAATGAATGAACGTCCGTTTGTCATTGATGGAAACAGGAACATTACATGGTGGTGATATGTTTCCAAGAGTGAGAGAATACAGGATTGGGGCAGCCGGACCTGATGCGGAAATACCCTGGCAAGGTACCGTTTCTGATGGAATCCCGCTCATGTCCTATTCTGACGGTTTGACAAAATACTTTATCCGATGCCTGAATTACCATGAGAAACAGTCCGGTTGCAAGTACCGGTAGCAAGAATAATCCAATGTATAACAAAAACAACCATTATTATGAAAACAAAGAAAACTTTCAGTCTTCTGGCTGCCTGTCTTGTCATGACTGTCGCAGTTGTCAATGTAAGACTGGCTACAGCGAAACATGAAGCGGTATCAAAACTGGTGCAGAGCAATGTCCAGGCCAAGGCCATTCCAACTGATATGGAATTATGGCTTATACGTTTCATATATAACGAAAGCCAGCTGTTCCAAGAAAAATATTATGAATATCTGGAGATGGAAGGGTCATGCGTAGACGAAACGGTGGCTCGTGGTACATATACTTTCGGTTCGACTGAGGGAAGCAGAATGCTTGCCGCACTCAACATTGACCCGACTATTTCCAGACATGTCAGAAGAGGCAGTGTGGATACGAATGTGACTTATGAGGTAGACGTGGAGTCGGATGGCATCTATACTTTCACATACCGAGCCTATTTTATATACGAAGGTGATGATTGGTTAAACAGAGCCTGCAAGGTTGTCGATAAATACGCCCCTAATGCGATCAAGGGCTGCCAGCCATTTGACGGGTGTCTTGATGTTATCCAGAGGAAAGGAGGGGAATTCAAACTGGCAGTAGGTCTGGCCTGATTCGGTTTGTTTCCTGTACAGGCAGGGATGTCAGACATCAGCCATGGTAGCCCTTGCCTGTATATTTCCAGTTAAAAATGATTCGGACTATGAAAAGATTGTCATTCACTATACCATATATATGTGTGATTTGCCTGATTATGGCTTCGTGCATGGAACATCGGACTGTGTATCAGGCCGATGTGGATTGGAGCAGAACCGATACTGTCATTTTTGACAGTGACGACGGAATGTATATTGAAAGGGAGGCTGCATTTGACAGCGTCTGGTTTGTCCGTCTGGAAACGGCTGACAAGGGGCTTGTCGGCCGCCCTGATGTGATACTGTTTGCTGACAGCACGATAATTGTCGCCGACATGAACATCTCGAAGAACGTTCTGATGTTCAACTATGACGGCACTTTCATAGGGCAGCTGGCACAGATGGGAAATGGCCATAATGAATTCCTGTATCTGTCATACGTTTCGTTGGACAGGAACGGTAATGTTTCAATCCTTGACGAGATACGTGAAAAGATACTCACCTTTACCGAACGCGGACAGTTCCTCAGTGAACAGGATTGTCCTATATACGCGAATGCTTTTGAGTATGCCGATAATGACGGAATAGTATTCAATACAGGTCTGAGATATCATAGGGGCTCGCCTTACGACAACGTTTCGTTTGTTGTCAGGGACGGAAATATGAAAGATTCCTATCTGTTCGGCATAACCGATTTTGAGGAGGGGTTCAATTTTACCCGTTCCAGAAATCTGTACTCGTACGGAGGCACTGTCTATGCCAATGTCAACTTTGATGATATCATATACCGGTTGGATTCTAATGGTGTCAGTGCCGCATATAGGCTTCTGATCAGACCGGACAATGCAAGTGATTATTTTCCTTTCAAGGATAAGGAGGAACTCAGGAACCTTTACAGGAAACATACGCATTTCAACGGCAGTTTCATTGAACTGGCGGACTATTCATATTTCGGAATCAGTATAAAGGACTATAAGAAACAGATGCCTGATTTGCTGTACAATCACAGGACAGGTCAGTCGCACATGCTTCTCAACAGTTTCAATGACCCTATGATGTCGTTCTTCACGTCACCTGTAACAAGGTTCGGGGACAATTGTCTGGTCTGCGTTTCGGGGGCCAACAACGTACTGAACAAGAGGAGCGTTTTTGAAACTGCCGGTAGTGGATATCCATTCCCGTCCAGCCTCTATGACGGCCTGGAGACCGATTCCAATCCTGTCCTGTTCTTCTACAGACTGGCGTATTGACAGCAAAAAAGGCCAAGTCATGAAAAGAGTGATCAGAAACACGGCCATAGTGCTGGCCGTAGCGGCTCTCATATGTTCCCAGCTTGTTCTTCTTGTCGGAAACCTGAAACTGAATCTGATGAATTCACAGCTTCAGGACACAGTGGAAAGACAGAAGGAGGAAGACACGGGACTGTATCTGCTGCTGGACAATCTGCAGAATTCCGGACTTGAAACGGTTCCGATTACCGATACTCTGTCTGCATATTTGACGGGACCGCTGCTGGTATGCCGTATCAGCGAATACAACTGCGGTGAGTGTGTGGATTTTGCAGTCAGGAAAATGATTGAGGAACATAAGAATGAGGGACTGGAAATTCCAATGCTTCTTCTTGGAAACTATTCCTCAATGTCGGCTTTGAAAGCGCTGGCCTGGCGTCTTGATCCGGAATCGGAATGTCTGCTCGGGCTTGAACAGGACAACGGACTTCCAATTGAAAGTCACAATGTTCCGTACTATTACATATTGAACGGAAACGGCACGGCACAGGATGTGTTCGTGCCTGACAGAATGGAACATGAGCTTACGGAAACATATTTCTACATATTGGGCAGGAAGTGGAATGCGTCTGGCAAGGATTGACGGAGCGCTGGCATATCTTGTCCCATTGCTGGCGGCATATTATGTTATCCGCTGTCTGGCTGACTGGGACTGCCAGTCGCGTCTGGCTTTGTTGCGTCTGTTCCTGCCGCTGGCTGTATTCTTCGTTTCCGTTTCGCTTAAACTGACGGTTGGCCGCAGGGATATCCCGTTATTATTCTGCGTTCTGCTGATATGTTCTTTCGAGCTTGTACTCGGAGCATTGCAGCTGTCAGGGATATGTCATTCACTTAATCCGGATTTCATCATGACCGGGAGTTTCCTTAATCCCAATCCTTATGCCGTCTTCCTTGCTGCCTGTTCATGTTTTCTTTTGTCCTGGCAGAATGGCAGCAGGTCGGGATGGCTCCGGAATGTGTCAATGGTGATGGCCATGCTGTCACTTTCCGTTTCCGTTGCGCTTGAATGCCGTAGCGCCCTTGTCGGTGCTGCAGCAGGGCTGTATCTGGCTTTCAGAGATGACGGACTCAAGGATCTGTTCTCCAACCATCGTCTTGCAGTGTCCGTCCTGCTGCTGCCTGCCTGTGTGGCGTTGTACTTGTGGAAAAAACCTTCGGCCGATGGAAGGCTGCAGCTGTACGGCCTGTGTCTGGACTCCATGAAACGGAATGGAATGTCAGGGGCAGGTCCTGGACACCTTGTGCGTTCGCTTTTCGTGGAACAGCGTGAATTCTTCAGTGAAATGGCCGTATTATCCTGCGGAACACCGGAACTGGCGGCAGATGCATCAGACAGGATTCATCTGTCTCAGTCAGTTTCATCGGCCTTCTGTGATCCTTTGCAGGTGGGGGTGGAACTGGGCCCTTTGGCTATGTTGGCGTTTGTGGCTATGCTGGTATGCACTATCCGGTCTCTGTATCATGACAGCAGGCCGCTTGCATCGATGGGAACAGTGATGGTGACAGCTTCAATGTTCACATACATCCTTGAAATCTGGCAGTTCCATGTTGTCGGAGCATTCCTGCTTGGGCAGGCAATACCGGTAAAAGGGTCTGCCATGGAGCGGAAAAGGACCGGTTTCTTGCCTCTGTACCTTATGTTTGCGGCGGTGGCGGCCTCTGTATTCATTGTTGAAGGAGTGAAGATCCGCGACAATTGGAAAGGGTGGCAGGCAGAGCGTTGCCTGCTTGACGGAGAGAGTTATCAGGTGTTTGCAGACTGTGAGGCGGAACGGTTTGAGATACTCGGCTCCGATAAGTATTTCCTGACTGAATATGCCTATGCCTTGTCACGAAGCGGAAACCTGTCTGCAAGTGATTCTGTTTGCGATTTCGGGTTGGCAACGATTGGCAATCCTTCATTTCTTGTCCTGAAGGGAGACAATTGTGTGGCGCGTGGAGAATATTCACAGGCCAGGGATAATTACTGGAGCGCCTTCCTGACACTTCCTGACTGTCTGGCTCCGCTGGTCAGAATGGCACACGTCTATATGCTTGAGTCCGATACCATGCGGCTTGAGGCAATGAAAAGATTCGTCAGGTCCTTTTCAACCCATGTCGAAACGGAAGCAGGTATGGAACTGAGAAATGAACTCGAGAAAATGAGACTGGAACCATGAAACAGGGTCTGAAATCCCGATTGGAACGCTGTCTGCATGTGTTCATGTGGATATGGCTCATACTGCCTCCCGCATATTGCTGCGGAAGAGTGTTTCTTGTTGACAGGTTTATAGTGCCATCGGACTCCATGATGCCGGAATTGGAGCCGGGCTGTACTATATGGGTACAGAAATGGGGCTATGGCCCCAGACTGTACCGTTCATTTGACTTTGACGGTCCTGAGCCCTGTTGCTTCAGGCTGCCGGGAATGGGAAAAATCAGAGTGGGGGACATTGTAGTGTTCAATACACCGGTCAGTCCTCTTCATGGCGACAGCATCTGGTTCACCATAAATGATGTGTGCTGCAAAAGACTTGCCGGGGCCCCTGGAGACAGGATAGGGGCCGTTGACGGCCACTTCTGGAATGACAGGATTACGAAACCTGTAGGAAGCTGTGAAATGCAGGAGAATCTGCGCTGGACATGGGACGGACTGTATATCATGACCGGGGAGTTCAATCTGTTCCCCCAGACCGGCAACGGCTGGACTGTCAAGAACTGGGGCCCGCTTGAAGTTCCGGCAAAAGGCATGACCGTAAATCTTGAAAGCAGTTCCGTGCGTGAACTGTACCGTAGAGCAATCGAGTATGAAATGCAGGGTGCCCTGGACCCCAGTGTCAGTACATATACGTTTACACATGACTGGTTCTTTTTTCTTGGCGACAATGCTCAAAATTCCCAGGACAGCCGTTACTTTGGCTTTGTTCCGGATGATTTTCTCATCGGCATTGTGATAATCGGCAAATGATTGTTACATTTGTACTGTCATGGGCGTCAGTTCGTGACGGACATTTTGCGAAAGTGTTTTCGTCTCTTCTGACCGAAAAGTGGAATCTGGTGAAATGTAAGAGAAACGATAACGCTCCGCCCGATCTGTTTATGCATGTGGCCTTTTCAGGACACATCATTATAGGTCGAGTGTGGAGCCATCGTTACTTCTTACACGGGTTCCCACTATTCCCGGTCAGAAAGTGCGTTGACTTCACACTCTTTTTATTATGCGCCAGGAATCATTTGACAAGCTTTACGATGTGTTTGAAGAACTGGAGAACGTGGAACCGGATATGGACAATGCGGTTGTCACGACTGTATCGGATTCGGGGCACCGTTATGTGGCATTGCTGCCGGATTTCATAGATGACAATACCCCGTTGCGTGACCATGCGGTCTGCAGTCTTCTGATCAGGACTTCAGAAAAGATAACCTATATGGATCTGGAAAAGGTGGAATCGGTTTCCCTTGACAGACAGCTGTGATATTGCCGGTTAACGGGGATCACTCCACTTCGTATTCCTTCTTCAACTTGCCGATGAGTTCCATTACACCGGCATCCTCTTCAATATCCTGAGTGGGCACGAGCTTTGATTCCATGTTTCCGTCAGTGCCGATTGTAAGGAGTCCGATGTTTGCGAACTTGAGTCCGGTCGATGTGAGAAGTACCTGCTTCCCGTCCTTGTCCTCAACATTCTGTGCAGGAATCACACTATGTGCATGAGCGTCAATGACAACATCTATGCCACCGGTTCCTGCAATGAGCTGAAGCGATGTGGGCAGACTGTTCTGCTTGTCACCGAGATGTGACAGCACGATAACGTAATCGGCTCCATCCTTCCGTGCCCGGTCAACAGTTTCCTGTACCTGGTCGGACAGGGTCTCCTCACAGAATGTGTACAGCAGGTTGCCATCGGCATCGCTGAAATTCGCCTTGTTGCGGCCTGACATGGTCCTGGGGGTCGCCACACCTATGAATGCTATCTTCACACCTCCGATTTCGCGGATTGAACTTGCGGGGAATACCGTTACAGGCGAATCACCGGCAAGTTTCCTGAAGTTGCAGCACAGTGTCGTGGCCTCAAGGTCTTTGACATTCTTTTCCAGTACAGGAAGTCCGAAGTCGAAATCATGGTTCCCGGGTACAATGAAATCATAGCCTACGGCATTCATTATCTGGATGATGCCTGCGCCTTGGGACTTTGTGCCAAGGGTCGAACGTGACATGAAGTCAACCGTGAAGTCCCCTCCCGAAACTGTCAGAACGTTTTTCGTTTCCTTCAGGGTCCGGGACTTGAGAGTCGCCATCTTGGCATAGCCTGGAAGTGTGCAGTGAGCATCGTTCTCATAAATCACCGTTATCTTGCTGTCGGGATTTTTTCTATCCTGTGCTATGGCGGCTGTCGGAATGGCCAGAATCAGAATGGCCAGTAATCTTGTAATTTTCATATAAATGTGTTCATTTGCAGTCAGGCAAAAGTAGCAATTCCATTTTATTGTTGCTATATTTGCTCCCATAGAATACGGACTAATAATCAATGATATGAAGAAATCAATCGTCATTATGGCACTTCTGGTCATGGCCGGTGTGCCTGCAAGTGTGAATGCGCAGAAATGGGAAGGTCTGGCCGATACCCCTCAGATGGGCTGGAACAGCTGGAACAAGTTCGGACAGAACATCAGCGAGGAACTTATCCGCCAGCAGG
>JAZUEH010000050.1:0-9448 GCA_045640065.1 Bacteroidaceae bacterium | reverse complement strand
TCGGCCGGAAGGATGCCGTTCAGTTTGGATTTCAGCCACTCGGGGTCACGTTCCTGTTCCAGGTCGAAATGTGCGGTCATGAGCGATGCATGGACACCGGCATCGGTACGTCCGGCACCGGTAACGGGCGTCTTTTCGCGCAGGAAAGTGAACAGGGCATCCTCAATGCACTGCTGTACAGAGGGCTCACCAGGCTGGATCTGCCAGCCGCAGTATGCCGTACCGTCAAATTCCAGAAACGCGAAATACCTCATCTTATCCTTGCATTGAGATTCATCATAATGACCGATGCCAACGCTGCCGTTTCCGTTCTGAGGCGTGAATCGCCCAGTGAAACCGGGCAGAAGCCGGCATCCAGTGCCATACGTATTTCGGCAGGACTGAAATCGCCTTCAGGGCCTATCAGGACCATGGTGTTACGGCCCGGAGTCATGGCATCCATCAGGTGAACGCGCTCGCCTTCGTCACAGTGCGCAATGAAACGGTCTCCGTCAAACGGACGCGAAACCAGATCACGGAAGCGCGTCATTCCGTTCAATGCGGGAAGAGTCGCCTTCTGCGACTGCTTCATGGCCGACACGGCAATTTTCTCTATGCGTTCCATCTTGACCGTATCGCGTTCGGAATGTTCAGTACTGAGAAACGTTATTTCATCGACTCCCGTCTCGACAGCCTTCTCCACGAACCATTCATTGCGGTCCATAAGCTTGGTCGGTGCCACGGCAATGTGCAGATGACCGCGCCATAGAGCGGGCTGCTGTCTGGAACTCTCAATATGGACAAGGCAGCGTTTGCCGGTAACGGCCGTGATGCGGGCATCGTGAAAGCCGCCACGACCATCGGCCAGACATATCATATCGCCCTCCTTGAGACGGAGAACGCGCACACAGTGTCCCGCCTCTTCCTGAGGCAGTTCCATATCGGTTTCTATATCAGGACAGTAGAAAATCCACATATCAGTCATTTTTTTTGTTTTCCCTGATGAACACAAGCACCAGGATGAACAGGACAAATGCAAACGCAGCGAAAAGCATCCAGACCGATGGCCAGTCGCCGAAAGTGTAGAACCTGTCGCCCTGTTTCTGCGGCCAGGTGAATATGTTGACCACCTGCTGGACGCCAAGCATACCGATCGATGACCCTATTCCGTTTGTCATGACCACAAGCAGTCCCTGTGCAAAGGCTCTCTGACATGGATGCACGCTGTTGTCAATCTGGATGGAGGCCGACACGTTGAAGAAATCGAAAGCCACGCCGTACAGGACCATGGCCAGCACCAGCATCCATACATTGCCTCCGGGATTGCCGAACGAAAGCAGCAGGTATCTGACACACCATGCCATAGCGGATATCAGCAGGACTTTCTTGAATCCGAAACGTCTGAGCATGAATGGGAGCAGCATTACGCACAGAGCCTCGGCTACCTGCGAAAAAGACATGAGCATCATGGAATTCCTGACGAAAAACGCCCCCTCAAATTGCGGAACGCAATTGAAAGACTCGAGGAAAGGTCCGGTGAAACCGTTGGACATGTGCAGACACACGCCGAACAGTATTGCCAGAAGGAAAAGAGCCGTAAGTCCCTTCGAATGCATGGATCTGAGTGAAGCCGTCCACGAGTTTCCGTATTTTTTCGTGTCATCCGGTCTATGGACGGGACAAGACGGCAGCGACAGGGCATATAGGCCCAACAGCACTCCCAGCACGGCTCTGAGGACGAACTGGCCTGAACTGGAAGCGATGCCAAGGAAATTGACAGCCAGCATGGACACGATGAAACCTATGGTTCCCCACATTCTTATAATGGGGAACAGTTTCTCAGAATCCAGTCCGTTGGCACTTATCTGTATGAAACAGAGTGAATTGCTCAGGGATAATGTAGGAACAAACAGCAATATTCCAACAACATACGGAATGAACACCGACCAGAATCCGGGCTGGGCGGCACCGGCCTCAAAAGCCATCACGGCAAAGAACATGGCCGACATTATATGACACATTGCAAAGAGTCTCTGGGCCGGAATGTAACGGTCGGCAAGACGACCCACGACAGCCGGCATGAACAAGGCGGCAATACCCATCACGGCGAAGAACCACGCGATACGGTTGCCATAGCCAATGCCTGCAAGATACATGCCCAGCGATATCTGATAGGCGCCCAGTGCCGCATACTGCAGGAACATCATGAGCGACAGCCTGAATTTCAGTAACCTTGCGTTCATATCAGGGCAAAGATACACAAAAAAAAACGAAGATGAGGTGTCTCCCGACAACTCATCTTCAAATTAAATCTAATACCATGAAAAACACGTGGCAAATGTATAGGATAAATTTATATGCAGAAACTATTCAATGAAAAATTTTGTTAATTTATATGTCCGATTACAAAAAACAATATCTTTGCCACAGAATGAATAATTGAATGACATCCTTATGAGACTGTTACGGAAAATTCTGAAAGGAAGCGCATTGACAGCTTCTCTGTTTGTATTCCAGGCATGCTACGGTACTTATCAGGCAGATGACGATTTCATGTACTATTATAAATTCCACGTCATTGACGAGAGTTCCGGTGATCCCATAGGAGGTGTTTCCATTGAGTGCAAGCTGCCGACCCCCGGACTTGAGAACTGCATGAATTGGTACGGAAGCGGCCATACTGATGAAAACGGCATAAAATATCTGAGTGCAGACAGATACAAGACATTAGAAGTCCGTTTTGATGCGCATGATCAGGAACACATGATCAAGGACACCATTGTCACGTATTCCGACAACACATCTGAGATTGTCATAAAACTCAAGAAAGCGGAAAGCCTGTGATTCCGAATCTGCTGTTCAAGGCCTTCCGTGCCAATGAGACACGCATACACGAACTGGGCTATCTGTTCTGGGAATGCACGACACGCTGTAACCTGCATTGCCGCCACTGCGGAAGCGATTGTGCTCCGGCATCAAGTCACGCCGACATGCCAATGGAGGATTTCCTGCGTGCCCTTGACACAATTCCACGCAATGAAATGTCCACACCATTCAACGTTGTCCTGACAGGCGGAGAACCGCTGTTGCGTCCCGACATTGTTGAAATAGGGTATCAGCTACGCCGCAGAGGTTGCGTATGGGGCATGGTATCGAACGGTTATTTCTATGATAAGGCCATGCACGACAGACTCATGAAAGTGGGAATGGGTGCTCTTACCATCAGTCTGGACGGGCTCGAAGAATCCCATGACTGGATGCGTGGCCACAAAGGCTGTTTCAACAGGACGATAAACGCAATCACTATTGCCGCAAAGGAGAAACGGCTGGTTTTTGACGTTGTCACATGTGTCACCAAACGCAATCTGTACCAGCTCCAGGACATCCATGACCTGCTTTCCAAGACAGGTGTCATACGCTGGCGCCTTTTCACGATAATACCGATAGGCCGTGCAAAGGACGATCCCATGATGCATCTTGACGCGACAGAATTCAAGCACCTGATGGATTTCATTTCAGAAAAGCGGCAGTTATCAAAGGAAATGGAAGTCACGTTCAGCTGTGAGGGCTATCTTGGCAAGTATGAACGCAAGGTCAGACAGAATCCTTTTTTCTGTCGTGCCGGCATCAATATAGCATCGGTCCTGATTGACGGAACGATTTGCGCCTGTCCGAACATAGACCGTGAGCGTTTCAGCCAGGGCAACATATACAAAGACAGTCTATGGGATGTCTGGAATGCACGTTTTGCCGAATTCAGAGACCGCAGCTGGGCACGCAAGGGGCAGTGCGCCGACTGCAAGGTATTTGACAGATGTCTCGGCAACGGCATGCACAACTGGCACGGCGACTGCACCGACGTAATCAACTGCCATTACCGCAAGACACTCTGATCCTGCACTTTCAAGTCCCGGTCAAAAATCTCTGCTGTCTACTCGACTGACAGTACCAGTCCCTTGAGGTATTCACCTTCGGGATGGAAAATGTTGATAGGATGATCGGCTGGCTGATGCAGCTGGTACAAGATGCTGACCTTGCGTCCGGCCTGTGCCGCAGCTGTGAATACTGCCATACGGAACTGGTCTTTGGTGACGACCTGCGAACATGAGAACGTGAACAGCAGTCCGCCCGGCCTGATTTTCTCGAAAGCCTTCTGATTCAGGCGGCGGTATCCTATCAGCGCGTGCTTCAGCGCGTCCTTGTGCTTTGCAAAGGCAGGCGGGTCTAGGATAATCAGATCATAAATGGAATCCATGCCGTCAAGATACTTGAACGCATCGACGGCAAA
This sequence comes from Bacteroidaceae bacterium, assembly GCA_045640065.1. GTDB lineage: Bacteria > Bacteroidota > Bacteroidia > Bacteroidales > Bacteroidaceae > Colenecus. The sequence goes on along the minus strand of JAZUEH010000050.1, from coordinate 5,181 downwards.
GGCCTTATGACGGGTATCACCTGGGAAATTGTCGGCCACCCCACCCTCGGTCAGTTCAATGGCACGGGCCGATGAATCGACCGAATGCACCAGATCGGCACCGCCGCGCAGTGCTGCCAGCGAGAATCCGCCGGTGTAGCAGAACATGTTCAGCACGTTACGTCCCTTGGAGTAGTGTTCCAGAAGCGCACGGTTCTCACGCTGGTCAATGAACAGGCCTGTCTTCTGTCCGCTTATCCAGTCGACCGGCATTCTCATGCCGTATTCCAAAGGTATGTCATCAGGATCGGGACCTCCTTTCAGATATCCGTTTCCGCGGTCTATATCGGCCTTGAAAGGCAGCGTGGTTTCAGACTTGTAGTATATGCTGTCTATACTGCCGGCAAGGACCTTCTCCAATGCCTTGGCAATATCCATGCGCTGGCAGTGCATGCCCACCGAATGCGCCTGCATGACAGCCGTACGTCCGTAAACGTCAATGACAAGTCCCGGCAGGTTGTCACCTTCACCATGAACCAGGCGGTAGATATTGTGGTCTGTGCGGCCGGTAAGCCCAAGAGTGCTGCGAAGTGCAAATGCCACACCGAGTCTTTCCATCCAGAAATCCATATCGATGGGACGCTGCACGAATGACAGCACGCGAACGGCAATGCTGCCGACCTGAATATGGCCGCAAGCTATCCACTGTCCCTGGCAGGTATACACATCTACCACATCGCCTTCGTCAGGATTACCTTCAATCGAAGCTATTGCACCTGAAAAAATCCACGGATGGAAACGGAGCAGAGACTCCTCCTTACCCTTTTTGAGAATTACCTTCTTCTGCATCTTTCTTAATTATGGTGTAGTCACCTGTTCTTTCAAGTTCTTCAAGACGGTCATGAATGCGCAGACATGTCCACGCATCAATGGCCGCATACTGGCGCTGGGCCTCTGTCAGACTGTCTATTTCCCAATTGCTCAGCTGCTGGTTCTTGGATATGCGCTCCCCGAAAAGGATGTAATACATTTTCTGAAGTCCCTTTTCCTCTATGCCTATCCTTTCGCAACTGTTCTGCAGTTCCACGAAACCGCCGAACGTCATGGGTCTGCGCGACTGCAGCTGCGCCATATCGTCCTTTATAGAGACACCTATCTTGAGTATGTCACGGCTTTCAAGCAGAGCGGCCACGCAATCCGGTATTCCAATCCTGTTCAGACGGAAAAGATATGCATGATCGTGTGTGGACAGCTGCAGCAGGGCCACCTTGTGCACGACTCCGCGGGTGAATGACGGACGTGTCTCCGTATCAAAGCCTATCATGCTTTCACGCGACAGGGCAAGGCAGGCGGCCTCGGCCTTTTCCAGAGTATCCACCTCGTCAATGATGCCTTCAAATGTGACGCGCGGTTTTCCCGCAAGTTCCGCCTTATCTATTCTGTTTGGAATTTCCACCATACTTTTCAGGTATTCAGTCATCAGTTTCATCGGAATTGTCCTGGCCGAAAGCCACAGCGTGGACTGCTCTGAGGGTATTGGCAAGCGTCTGTCCCCAATAGGTCACAAAGCCGTCACGACACACAGCCAGGGCCTCTTCCATGACTTCATTCAGACCACTGCGATACGACTGCACAAAATTGCCGAGTGCCTGATACACATCGGCAAGACCTTCCGAAATGAAACAGTTGACCGGAGTATCGCTGTACTTCATGTCATCGACAAAGACCTCCAGGTAATCGTCCTTGCCGGCCATTATCATTCTCACAGTCTGACGTATCATATCATACTGCGGTTCTGTCACTGCCTCCTCAAGATACAGGCCCTGCACCTGGGTTTCGGGCAGCATGGCGGCCTTCATGTACAGCAGCGGAAGCAGTTTCGAAAGCACGTCTAGCAGATGCCTGCGGTCATAGTCCGATGCCTGTTCCAGAAATGAGCAGTACTGTGCCGCAACGGTCACGAACTCGACCGTATTCTTGTCAAAAACCGGAGATTTTTCCATGCCGTATCAATGTCATTGATGAAAGAGTACGCAAAATTACTTTGATTTTACCAATAAAGCACACTGTTTTATTTTTTTGTTAACCCTTACTTTATATTACCTTTGCAGTTGTAAAATCAAAAGCCCGCATTCAAATCCGATGAGCACCAACAGCAAAGACAAGAAATCACGTACCGGAAGGCAGAAGCCCCAGTTCCGTTTCAACCTGAGTGAAATCGTACAGGGATTCCGCAGCGACACATTCGTTTTCTCCACAGGAGCCGCATTCGTGGTCATTGCGCTTTTCGTAATCATAGCGTACTTCTCATTCCTTTTCAACGGAGGTGCCGACCAGAGCTTCCTTGCTGCCGGACAGGAAGCAGCAGCCGAGGCCGGACAGGTTGCCAACAGCATGGGCACTCTCGGTGCAAGGGCTTCTGAAACATTCGTGAACGGATGGTTCGGACTTTCCTCCATCCTTCTGCCCGTACTACTTCTGGCAATAGGCCTGAGAATGATGTCCATAACCCATTTCAAGATTGTGGGTTGGTGCATTTCATGCATTTTCCTCACTGTCTGGCTTTCACTTTTCCTCCAGTTGGTGCTTGGCGGCATAATGGGCAAGTCATTCATCATACCCGGTGGCATGCACGGCCGCAATCTTCTGGAATTCCTCAAAATCCACATCGGGGTGCCCGGAGTCGTTCTGCTCCTGGCATTCACCATGCTCATTTTCTGCATATCGGTAACCCGAAATACGATAGGATGGATCCGCGGCAAGGCCGATGGTCTGAAAAGCGGTCTCCATGGCATAGAAGACGGTCTGTCAAGCATATCAAAAAAGGTAAGCGGTGCCTTTGAAGGCGGGGAACAGGATGAATTCGATGATGACGTTGATGACAGTCACATTTCTGATTCCGCAGTTCAGGTTTCCGACTCAGCAAATGAGCGTCCGGTCCAGGATATTGACACTCCGGAGCCATACGGCAGCGAGACCAAAGTCCCGCAGGATGATACGGTTCCGGCCATTGGACCCGTTTCTGAAACCGGACCGGCAGAAGACATTCAGGACAACCCGGCAGAAGACCCGCTGGCTGGCGTCAATGATCTTGGAAGCCAGACCGGCACACCCGATGAAAAGCCCGAAGGTCTGCTTCAGGAACCATATGACCCGCGTCTGGACCTTTCACATTACAAATTTCCTACCCTCAATCTGCTCAAGCACTATAACAATGACAGTCCCGCCATTGACGAAGCCGAACAACAGGCCAACAAGGAACGTATCATAACGGTGCTCCGGAACTTCGGAATTGAGATTGACACCATTCAGGCAACAGTCGGCCCTACCATCACACTTTACGAAATCACGCCAGCAGCAGGAGTACGAATCTCCAAGATATGCAATCTGGAGGCCGATATTGGCCTCAGCCTGTCAGCTCTTGGAATCAGAATAATAGCCCCGATGCCGGGCAAGGGTACCATCGGAATTGAAGTGCCTAACGCACGTCCTGTCATGGTATCGATGGAATCCATACTGAATACGAAAAAATTCGCCGAAGCGGAACAGAAGATGGAACTTCCCATGGCCCTGGGCCGCACCATCACGAACGAAGTTTATATCCAGGACCTTGCCGCCATGCCTCACCTGCTGGTTGCAGGCGCCACCGGTATGGGTAAGTCCGTAGGTCTGAACTGCATCATAACCTCACTGCTGTACAAGAAACATCCGGCAGAACTCAAACTGGTCATGGTTGACCCGAAGATGGTGGAATTCAGCATATACGCCCCGATCATACGCCATTTCCTGGCCAAGCTTCCCGATGAGGAGGACGCCATCATCACTGACACCACCAAGGTCATACACACCCTGAAGTCACTGTGCATAGAGATGGACGCACGCTACGAACTGCTCAAGAACGCCAACGTACGTTCAGTTGTGGAATACAACAACATGTTCAAGGCCCGCAGGCTGAACCCCGAGAAAGGTCACCGCTACCTTCCTTACATTGTCATAGTCATTGATGAGTTCGGTGATCTTATCATGACCGCCGGCAAGGACATTGAAATGCCTATAGCAAGAATCGCACAGAAGGCGCGCGCCGTAGGCATGCACATGATAATCGCCACCCAGCGCCCCACCACCAACATCATCACCGGCACCATCAAGGCCAATTTCCCGGCTCGCATGGCATTCCGTGTCAGTTCGATGATAGACTCACGCACCATTCTGGACCGTCCGGGCGCCAACCAGCTGATAGGCCGCGGTGACCTGCTGTTCCTTTCGGGCAGTGACCCGGTACGCGTGCAGTGCGCATTCGTCGACACGCCTGAAGTCAACAGCATTTGCCAGTACATAAGCCGTCAGCAGGGTTACACCGATGCCTATCCCCTGCCCGAATACGTCGATGAAAACGAAGGTCCGGGCAATGACGGCGGTGGCGTTGACGCCGGAAAGTTCGATCCGCTCTTTGCCGATGCCGCACGGCTGGTAGTCGTCAACCAGTCCGGTTCCACATCGCTCATACAGCGCAAGTTCTCAATAGGTTACAACCGCGCAGGCCGTCTTATGGACCAGCTCGAGGCCGCCGGAGTGGTAGGCAGGGCTGACGGCAGCAAGCCGCGTCCCGTACTGCTGACCGATGAAGTCCAGCTGGACCGCCTGCTTGAAACGCTTAATGTATTCTGATATGAAAAAGTACCTTTTCACCATAATTTCAGCACTTGTATGCTGTTCCGCCAGTGCTCAGTCCCCCCAGGCTCTTCTGGAGAAGTTCGTGGACCGCATGACAAAGGACAAGGGCATTACAATGACTGCCGACGCCGCAGTGGCAACTGCATCATCGAACGGTCACGAGACTGTAGGTTTCTCCATTTCCGGCAAACGTTTCCGTCTGGATTCCAATGAATTCAAGATATGGTTTGACGGCAGCACGGAATGGCAGGGCACGCCATCGGATGACGGTATCAGTGAGATTTACATAAGCCAGCCGCCTCTTGACAACCTTCCCGACTTTTTGAAGAAGCATGACGGATTCAGCGTAAGCGGCAACGGAACATCGTCATTCACGCTTACAGCCGATGACCCGAACGGCTTCTCCGGAATCTGTTCAGCCACAGTCACACTCAGTCCGGCAACGCTCAATCCGCTGACAGTCAAAGTTGTTACCAGCAGCCAGGTAGGTTGGACAGTCAACGTTACAGTAAAGGAATTCAAAAGCGG
>JAZUEH010000049.1:0-8397 GCA_045640065.1 Bacteroidaceae bacterium | reverse complement strand
ACCCATTGTGAAGCACCCCAAGATAGAAGACTATCAGGAAGGACCATGGTTCTGGAAACATGACGGACATTATTACATGGCGTTCGCATCGACCTGTTGTCCTGAGGGCATAGGTTACGCAATGAGTGAAGGTCCGGAAGGTCCGTGGGAGTACAAGGGACACATTATGGACCACACGGTACGTACCCGCGGCAATCATCCGGGCATCATTGAATACAAGGGCAAGAGCTACGTGTTCGGTCTCAATTATGACATAATGCACCTGAAGACATTCGCTCACGCGGAACAGCGTTCCGTTTCGGCTGCCGAGATGCACTACAATCCCGATGGCACAATCCAGGAAGTTCCCTACTTCCTTGACAACAGACTGGAACAGGTCAAACCGTTTGATCCTTATCGCAAGGTCCAGGCCGAGAATATGGCGTGGGGTTACGGACTCAAGACCCAGCGTACCAATTTCGAGGACAAGGGCGAACTGGATTATGACTTCACCAACATGTACGTGACCGATGTCGACCCAGAGGAATACATCCTTGTCAAGGGCGTTGACTTCGGGAAGAAGGGCACCCGCAAGCTTCTCATGTCAATCGGATCCGATGGAATAGGCTGCGTGGAGATTCATCTGGATGGCGTTGACGGCCCGATGGCCGGAATCATCCCGGTTACTCCAACCGGCGGCCAGCTTGAATTCAATACATTTACGGCCAAGCTCAAGCCACGTGTGCGCGGTACTCATGATCTCTACTTCAAGTTTACCGGGGTGGGCCACAACCTGTTCACCCTTGACTGGTGGCGCTGCAAGTGATGCGGAAACCGGTCCGGGCCTTTGTGTTGACTTTAATTCTGGCGCTCCCCGTACGGGCCGGGCGCCAGATTGAAAATCTTGACCATGGTATGACTGTGGCCCGGGTTGACGGTGGCATGCTGGTAAGCTGGCGCAGTCTGGAGACTGACAGTCCAAAAAACACATATACTATAATACGTGACGGGAAACGCGTTGCCAGTCTGGGTAGCGGTGATGCCACCTGCTGGCTGGATACGGCAGGCACGTCGGCATCGGACTACACGCTGACCATAGGTAACGGGCTTTTCAGACGTCAGGTAATGGAACGGCCGTTGCTGTCGTTCACTGATACCGTACGTGACCCGAGTACCGGACTGCTGTGTCCGTTTACTTCGTTCATGCCCAGACCTGTCATGATCAACGGACAGGCTCCGGATTGTTCGTATTCGCCGAATGACATGAGTGTTGGCGATCTTGACGGGGACGGACGCTATGAAATGGTCCTCAAATGGGACCCGGACAACTCAAAGGACAATGCACATTCCGGAACGACAGGAAATGTCATAATCGATGCCTACCGGATGGACGGAGAATTCATGTGGCGCATTGATCTGGGCCGGAACATCCGTGCCGGAGCGCACTACACGCAGTTCATGGTATTTGATTTCGATGGTGACGGACGGGCCGAGGTGGCCATGAAGACATCGGACGGGACGACAGACGGGCAGGGCCGTGTGATTGGCAATGCCCATGCGGACTATCGCAATCCGGAAGGACGCATCCTTACTGGAAACGAATATCTGACAGTGTTTGAGGGAGCTACAGGCCGCGAAATTGTCACAACAGACTATTATCCGTCACGGACGGTGACTGACCGCTGGGGCGACAGTTACGGCAACCGTTCGGAACGCATGCTTGCCTGTGTGGGCTTCTTTGACGGGGAGCATCCCAGCCTTGTCATGTGTCGCGGCTACTATACCAATGCCTATGTAGTCGCCTATGACTTTGACGGCACCAGTCTCAAACGGCGCTGGGTCTGCAAGGCGGAATCAAAGTCCGATGCACTGTACGGCCAGGGTAACCACAACATCTTTGTGGGGGACATTGACCTTGACGGCAAGGATGAAATCATTTACGGAGGTGCGGCAATTGACGATGACGGCAGTGTCATTTATTCGACCCGTCTCGGGCACGGCGATGCCGGACATCTGGGAGACCTTGATCCCGATGTTCCTGGACTGGAGTTCTGGGACGTGCACGAAGACAAGAACGTGCCGTACAGTGATGAACTCCGTGCGGCCGATGGTACAGTTCTTTGGGGAACGCCGCAGGTAGGCAAGGATAACGGACGCGGCATGGCGGCCGATATTGATCCGCGTTATCCCGGATATGAGATGTGGAGCAATGCCAGCGGTGGAATCCGCAGCTGCAAGGGTGAACTGGTATCCATGGTGAAGCCGTCAGTGAATTTCCGCATTTACTGGGACGGTGATCTGCAGGACGAACTGTTTGATGCTACTGGTGCCGGAACCGGTGGGAAAATTGAAAAGTGGAATTGGGAGACCGGCCGGATTGACCGTCTGTTCTCATTTGCAGCACTGACCGGAACAATGCTCAACAACGGGACGAAATCAAATCCTTGCCTGTTGGCCGACATTGCCGGTGACTGGCGCGAGGAATTCATTGTCCGCAGGTCTGACGGAGCCATCTGCATTTTCACGACTCCGTACCTCACGGAACATCGGGTGACCTGTCTCATGCAGGACCATGTCTATCGTCTTGCCGTTGCAACCCAGAATGTGGCATATAACCAGCCGCCTCACCTTGGCTATCTGCCCAGTGGGGACAATCCCCGCTGAAGTGGTTGAAAAAATGAATCGGAATTGGAAAAGAAATAAGGAATGATAATATGAAACGCATTATGTTCATGGCACTTGCCGCTCTTATTGCGGTATCTGCCGCTGCCCAGGATTCCTACAAGGAGGAAACAGTGTTCAAGAATGACGATGTCGAATTCCGTCGCATTGATGCTCATACATGGCATGGGAACGGACATCTGGTGTATAATGAGTCAGTATATCTTGTAGAGGGTGAGAATTCGGCCTTGCTCATAGATGCGGGAACCAGAATTCCCGGACTCAGGAAGATTGCCGAAGACATTGTGAAGAAACCTGTCACTCTGATAGCTACCCATGTACATCCTGATCATACAGGTTCGGCCGTAAACGAATGGGACACCATCTGGATTAATGCAGCCGACGAGGTAGGAGTACCGCAGAATATGCGGGGATACAAGGGTGTGAAACGCTATCTGACCGATGGACAGGTCTTTGATCTTGGCGGCCGGAAGATTGAGGCCATATTCACTCCGGGACACACACCGGGTTCAACCACTTTCATTGACCGTGATGCTCATTACGGATTCAGCGGTGACGCTTTCGGCTCCACAAACCTGCTGGTCCAGACCAGTCTTAGTACTCAGGCCGCGACCTGCTGGCGTATGGAGCATCTGATTGCGAAATACGGAATCAAGTACTTCTATTCAGGACATTATCATGGAAATGACTTGGAGACCCCGCAGAGGGTCAGGGATATCCGTTCCATATGTGAAGGCATTCTGGACGGCACGGAGCAACCTGTTCATGGTGATAACCGCAGTCTGCCCCATATGGTCGAGAAATATGGGGTCAAAGTCAATTTCGGCGATTCGCAGAATCACTAGAAAAATCATACCGCATCAAGCAGTGCCCGGGTGCTTTCCCGGACCATGTTTTCAGTTATCTCGACAGATTCGTATACTCCCGCGGGTCTTTTCTCGGATGGTGATGTGAACATTATGTCGCGCATCACTTTCTCAATGATGCTGCGCAGTCCACGTGCCCCGGTCTTCATGTTAAGGGTCAGTTCTGCAATGGTATCCAGAGCGCCATTTGAGAATTCGAGAGCTATGGAATCAAGTTCCAGAAGCTTCTTGTACTGGCTTATGACTGAGTCTTTCGGTTCCGTCAGAATGCGGACAAGATCGTTCTTGTCAAGCGGTGTGACATAGGTTGTGATGGGGAAACGTCCTACAAATTCCGGGATCATGCCGAACTTGTGAAGGTCGGTAGGAAGCAGTCTTTCAAGCAGACTTGGACTGTTCTGACCGCTTGAGTCAGCATGTTCGGCAAAACCGATCTTTGTGGAGTTCATGCCTGTCCTGTGCGCAATGATTTCTTCAACGCCCACAAAAGCACCGCTTGCAATGAAGAGTATGTTCGACGTGTCAACGTACAGCAGCGACTGTTCAGGGTGTTTGCGTCCGCCCATAGGGGGAACGCCAACCAGATCGCCCTCGACGATCTTGAGCAGGGACTGCTGGACGCATTCTCCACTGACGTCACGGGTAATGGAAGTGCCGGCCTCGGCTTTGCGTATCTTGTCACATTCGTCCAGCATGACGATTCCCATCTGTGCCGCTTCCACATTGTAGTTGCAGTTCCTGAGCAGTCCTGCAAGGCAGTCCTCGACATCGGAGCCCACATATCCCGATGCTGTGATCTTTGTGCAGTCCTGGATATAGTATGGCACGTTCAGCATCCGTGCAATGGTCTTGACCAGGTGGGTCTTGCCACAGCCGGTCTGACCGAGCATGAGCACATTGCTCTTGCCGAAGTCCTTGGGACTGATGGCTCCGCTGCAGACAAGCTGCAGGCGACGGTAATGGTTATAGACCGCTACGGCGAGTGTCTTTTTGGCCTCGTCCTGACCTATTACATACTTGTCAAGGTATTCCTTGATCTTGACTGGAGTGGGTATGTGGCGGAGAGCCACAGGCAAGGTGTTTTTTGTTGTTGTCGTCGGCATATGTTACTTTCTGTCTTGTCCTAAAATTCTGTCAATCATTCCGTAATCAAGGGCTTCATCCGCACTGAGCCAGTAGTCCCGGTCCATGTCCTGGAAGACCTTGTCGTAAGGCTGGCCGCTATGCTGCGAGATAATCCGGCACAGTTCATCACGGGTTTTGGAAATTTCCTGAGCTGCAATGAGTATATCACTACACTGGCCTCTTGCACCTCCAAGCGGTTGGTGGATGAGCACTTTGGAATGGGGCAGTGCCATACGCTTGCCTTTTTCTCCGGCGCACAGCAGGATACTTCCCATGCTCGCTGCCATGCCGGTGCACACTGTGGATACATTGGGCTCAATTATCTGCATCGTGTCGTAGATGCCAAGTCCGCTTGAGACCTGTCCGCCGGGGGTGTTCAGATACATTGTGATGTCGGCCTTGGAATCCATGCTTGCCAACCAGAGAAGCTGGGCCTGAATGATGTTGGCAACGTCATCGTTGATTTCGGTGCCAAGATAGATTACGCGGTCCATGAGCAGACGGCTGAAGACATCCAGCTGTGCGACATTGAGCTTGCGTTCTTCAATGATGGTAGGGTTAACGTACCCGTCCATGACAGCGTTGCTGTAACGGGACAGTGTCATGGAACTGATGCCCTGGTCAAGTCGGGCGAACTTTTCAAAATCTGTATTCATGTTATCAAGTGTTTTCATGAATAAGTACTGTGCAACATGGATAAACATTTCATCGGATAACGGAAAATTTCATGTTGATCAGAAAATATCCCTTATGGGTAGTCCTGTATTTGAAAAGGTACGGGCGCGCGCTTAAAAAGCCTAATCTGCCAAAGTACCAAATGTTTTTGCAATTAATTTGATATCAATGATTTACGTGTAATTTTTTAGATGAAATGCTTGTGCGGTCCAAATGTTTGACATATCTTTGTTCATAGAAAATGACCGTATGAAAAACAACGGGAGCAATCCCTTGAAATGTCTTACTATGAAACAGAGAAATTTGAGCCTGCCGTCGGCAGCAGTGATCAACGCTATTGAGATAGCATCGGATTCAGCAGATTGGAACTGCATCTGCAAGTACATTGGCAGTTCGGCCACATTCATGGCAATCAAGTGGGGAATCAGGGATGATTTCAAGATTGACGAGATCATTTCAATGAGTTACGAAAAGGCTTTCAGATTCAGGCACACATACGATTCTGAGAAAGGCAATCGTCGCATTGTAGCCGATATGATGCTCGCGGATAAGGGCAATAAGGATATGGCCGAGAGTACGGGCAAGGATGCCGGCCCATTGAACATTCTCAAGTGCCGTGTCAAGGCCGATATGTGCAGATATCTTGAATCGAACGGCTTTGACGTGAATGAACTTTGCTCAGTGTCCGGAGAACTCGGCAAGGCCAGTTGAGAGACCACGGGGCGCGGTCAGTCAAACTTCTTGCGGTTCATCTTCATGGCGCGGAACAGCAGCTTGGGCAGGGCTCTTTCGCGTTTGCGGTACAGCAGGCTGATGTACCAGCCCAGACGCTTGGCTACGGCAATGCGGTAGGTTTCGACGAACTCAATCAGGTTGCCGTCCTGGTCCTCAATGTAGGTGAACCGGCCCGATGCGTCACCCATGTTGAACTGCTTGCCGTCAGGGCAGCTGTCAACGGTGAACGGATGTCCGTGTTCGGCGCAGTACTTGCCCAGATCGTTCATGTTGCTGACATCGAAACATATCTGGATGAATCCGGGATCACCCCAGTATCGGCCTTCAAAGATACGGCGCGGTTCACGGTCACGGCACTGTACCAGTTCTATGTAACCGGTAGGGAGCAGGGGCGAGAATGCGCCTGTTGCCTTGTCGGGACGGCATACCAGGGTGCGGCGGAACTCTCCGTTGCCTCCTGCCATCCATGACAGGTCGTCAAAATGACCGTATTCGTTATATATCACCTTGTTGTATCCGAGTAAGTCTGAATAGACCTTACGGGCTCCGTCCATGTCCTTGACGCCTATCATGCAGCCAATCACGCCTCCGAATTCCTTGCCTTCGTCAATCAGAATGTAGTCATCCTGAACTGCCTGGAACCAGTTCCCTTCAGGATCTTCGATGAAGAAGGTGGTCTTGCCGTCCGGACCGATCACAATTGGGCTGACCTTGTCCCAGATGGATGTGGCGTAGCTGTGTGCGCTTTCAGTGTTGCGGCACTTTATCTTGGTGCAGAATATTCCCATATCGCCCACCTGAATCTGGAAATCGGCCGGTTTGGGCTTGCGCTGCGAGTACTGCCAGATTTCAAGTCCGCCTCCGCCCTGGAGGTTGACGGCAATTGCGGCATGGCGCTTGCGGGGATGTCCTCCGGTGTAGGGGAGCATGCGCTCGGCTACGGTATCGTCCTCAAGAATGCAGATGTCCGTTCCGAACATCTTTGCAAACCATTTCCATGAATCGTTGACTGAAGTGGTGCCTACGCCTACCTGCTGTATGCCGGTAATGAAAAATCTGTCAGGCTGCATAATCTGTGATGTGTTGTTTTCGGTCTGCAATGATAGCAAATATTCACGGCACTTCCAACCGGATTGACTCGAGAAAGCGGCAACGGTTATAAAAAACGGCTAAAATATATGGACTCTGTCACATATTGGCTTACTTTTGCAGAAAACAAAACCATTTGCAGCTATGACATTTACCCCGCTTTTCGCATTAGGCTCATCAGAGGTCATCCTTCTTGTTGTGGTAATTCTGCTTCTGTTCGGAGCAAAGCGCATTCCCGAACTCATGAAGAGCATGGGCAAGGGCGTGAAGAGTTTCAAGGAGGGTATGAAGGAGGTTGAAGACGACATCAAGTCCGATGACTCCGCTTCCGAAAACAAGACAAAGGAGTAATTCCCGCCCATGGCCGTCCCCGAAGACAAGCCAATGACTTTCTGGGACCATCTGGATGCCCTGCGTAGCGTGATCCTGCGCATTCTCGCGGTAGCTCTGGTTGGTTTTCTGGCCGCATTCTGTTTCAAGGAACCGCTGTTCCGCCTCATTCTGGCTCCCAGTCATTCTGATTTCATTTTCTACCGGTGGATTGCCGCATTATCCGGCTGGCTGGGTATGAATGGCGGTGGAATGCAGGACTTTAATGTGGAGCTGTTCTCGACGACCCTGACCGCGCAGTTCATGATTCACATGAAAATGGCGTTCTATGTGAGCCTGGTGGTCATTCTCCCATATACGCTGTACCTGCTGTACGGTTTCGTTTCCCCGGCTCTACGCAGCAATGAACGCCGCAGCTCTACAAAAGTGGTTGTCTGGTCATATGTACTGTTCATGCTTGGGGTTGTACTGGACTATCTTGTCATTTTCCCGCTTGCATTCCGTTTTCTGGGCACGTACCAGGTCAGTCCCGACATTCCGAACGTCATCACACTTGAATCATACACCGATACCCTTATCACCCTGACTCTGATGATGGGTGTCCTGTTCGAGCTGCCGGTGCTGTCGTGGTTCCTTGGCAAGCTGGGAGTGATTGACGCTCCGTTCATGAAGAAGTACCGCCGTCACGCCATTGTGGCCATCATGGCAATTGCCGCCATAATCACTCCGACCACAGACATTTTCACCATGATTATGGTCTCGCTGCCCATCTATCTGCTCTACGAACTGAGCATAGTCATTGTGCGCCGGACTGGCAGCCGTCACGCCTTGGGCGATTGAAATCTTCCCGCTTTAGGCGGTGGAACGGAAGCTGCCACACCGTCCTTTGGGTGGCGGTTTCCGTTCCACCGAATGC
>JAZUEH010000048.1:0-24684 GCA_045640065.1 Bacteroidaceae bacterium | reverse complement strand
GTCAGACTTTGTCCTGATTACTGATGTTGTTCCCGATGCCATTCTTGAGATCCGGTACTACAGCACCTACAATTTCATAGGTGACCGTATCCCCGGTTATGAAGAGCCGGTTGCGCTTCTGACCCGTCAGGCTGCCGATTCACTGAAGGCTGTCAGTGACGAACTCCTTCAGCTGGGCTACAGGCTGAAGATATTCGATGCATACCGTCCTCAGTGCGCTGTCGATTATTTCATGAAGTGGGCAAAGGATGTTGATGACATCAGAATGAAGGAATACTTCTATCCTGAGTTGGACAAGTCTGTCCTGGTTCCGCAGGAATATGTCGCTGAAAAGAGCGGACACACCCGCGGTTCGACCATCGACCTGACTCTGTTCGACATGAAGAAGGAAAAGGAGGTCGATATGGGATGCACCTATGACTATTTCGGCATAGCCTCACATCCGGATGTCCTGCCGGGACAGGAAATAGGCGAATACGAACCTATCAATGAGGAACAGTACCATAATCGTATGATTCTGCGTGATGCCATGCTACGCCATGGATTCAAGCCCTACGATTGCGAGTGGTGGCATTTCACACTTAAGGACGAACCATATCCTGACACCTATTTCACATTCCCGATTTCCGTGGATTGATAATTTCAGTTCCACCATTCACAGGCCGATTTCTCACCTGCAATCCAGACTGCATCGGACTCCTTGAACAGATAGTCCGGGGTGGGGTTTGTGATTATTTTTCCGTCCGATACAATGCTGATTACCATGCAGCCGTATGAGCGCATGCAGGCCTGGCCAAGTGTCTTGCCCGTCAGGTAGGACTGCGGTGTCAGGATTATCTGTTCAAGTTCAAATTCCGGATTGGACTGCTGAGGGGCCCAGATGTTGGTCTGCATGAGGTCCTCAAAGGTCTGGAGCTGTTCCGATGTACCAACCAGCAGCAGACGGTCGCCCGGCAGAATCTGTTCCTGACCTGACGGGATGATGATAACACGGTCGCCACGTGTGATCTTGACTATGTTGGCTCCGGAATCATGCCTCAGATTCAGTTCCTTGAGCATCTTGCCGGCATATTTGGAGTTAGGCTGCATAATGAATTCCTGTGTGTGGACATCGTAGGTGGCCAGTTTGTCGCTTACCGATGTGGCCACCGGACGCTGGCTGCGGTGGTACTGGTCCTTCTCGTTGAGATTCTCCATGAAGCGGTTCTCCACGCGGACGAACCTTGCCATCTCGCGGCGTCCTAAGGTGAACAGCAGAAGACCGGCCACTATCAGGACCGGGATGCTCCAGAACGACAGGGTGACATGGCTTACCAGAACGGAAATGACGAATGCCATCGCTATGAGAATTCTCAGAATCGACATTGAAAAGACCGGCCAGAAATTGCTTTCCTTTTCCTGGACAAGCTTCTTGCCGGAGCGCGCCAGGTCCTTGCCTCCTATGGCCAGTCCGCTGAGGAAAGGCAACATTATGGCCAGTGTTATGGCCGCGCTTATGCCTGATACCAGCTTGTCTGACCAGGAATCCGGCAGGAGCTCCTTCATGAAGCCGTTCAGCCACAGCTTGGAGCCCATGAGTATGGCCAGCAGCAGCACTCCGTACAGGACAATACGCAGCAGGTATGCCTTGATGAGCACCTTCCATTCGTTCTGCTCGGCCATGGATCCGCCACGGTTCTGAAGGGTGGGGGCATCGATCTTCTGTATGAAACCGGCGGGGAGAACGCGTTTCAGCCAGCCGTAGATGCCGTCACCGGCCTTTATCAGATAAGGAATGGTGAATGTGGTGATGACCGATGTGGCTACAATCACTGGATAGATGAAACTTCTCAATACGCCCATGGAGCATCCCAGACTGGCAATGATGAATGCGAATTCGCCCAGCATGGCCAGACTGCTGCCGCAGTGCACAGCCTTGTCCAGCCCCTGACCAGCCAGTATGGCGCCCGATGTCGAAAAGAACAGCACGCCTGCAATGACCACAACCGCCAGCAGCAGAATGACAGCCCAGTAACGGGCAATGACAGCCGGATCGACCATCATTCCCACGGAAACGAAGAATATGGCTCCGAACATGTCCTTGATGCTTCCCGTAAGCCGTGAGATGTGTTCGCCCTGTAGCGTTTCAGACAGTAACGAACCCATTACGAATGCTCCAAGGGCCGATGAGAAACCGGCCAGCTGAGCCAGCGAAACCATGCCGAAGCATAGGCCAAGGGCGATGATGAGCAGGATCTCGTCATTCAGGTACTTGTATGTCTTTTTGAGTATTGTGGGTATGACGTAGATTCCGACCAGGAACCACAGAATCAGGAAAAATGCAAGCTTGGCAAGCCCCAGAAGCATCTGTCCGCCGTCAAAGCTGTTCGATACGGCAAGCGTGGAAAGCAACACCATGATCAGCACGGCAATGAGATCTTCAAACACCAGCGAACCGAATACCAGTGGGGCATACGGTCTGCTTTTCAGCCCAAGGTCATCATACGCCTTCAGCACGATGGTCGTTGATGACATGGCCAGCATTCCGCCCAGGAAGATGCTCTCCATGGTGCTCCATGACATGGCCGATCCGACAATGATTCCAAGCATGAACATGCCTATGAACTTGGTTCCGGCCATGATTAGGGCACTTCCTCCAATCTTGAGCAGTTTCTTGAAACTGAATTCCAGACCAAGTCCGAACAGCAGGAAAATGATTCCGATTTCTGACCATAGGCTTACTGTCTCATCGGACCCGGTCAGTTTTGGGAACAGTCCCAGATGTGGTCCGATCAGGAATCCTGCAATTATGTAGCCAAGGATAAGGGGCTGCTTGAGCATTTTGGACAGAACGGTGAATACTCCTGCCGCTATCATTATCAGGGCCAGTTCGCTTACCAGATTGAATTCTTCTGACATTATGTATGCTTCGTTTCAGTTTCGTTTGACAATATGGCCGTATCCAGCAGGTCTTTGAACTGTGACGGCTTCAGCCCCCAACGGGGAGCGATGACCATGTCCTGCGGTGCTTCGGAAACGAATCGGTCCAGCGCAATGTCCTTTCTGAGACGTTTCAGGAACCGTGCCACAATGTCGGCATATTGTCCGGCTTCAAGCAGTGGAAACGGTTCTTGTTCATACTCCCGGGCAAGCGGCGTGTTCCTGATAATCTGCAACTGGTGCAGTTTCAGGGTGCTTATGGGCAGCTTGTTCAGGCGTTCGGCATGCAGCATGAAGTCGGCATCGGTCTCACCGGGTAGTCCTATTATAAGATGTGCGCCTACGGGGATGCCACGTCTGTGCAGCTCGTTGACGGCATTGACCGAACATTGCCAGTCATGTCCACGGTGAATCCTTTCCAGGGTGCTGTCATTGGTCGACTCCATTCCCAGTTCAACAAGCAGGAATGGTTGGCCGGGACCTCCAAAGTTATGTTGGAACCAGTCCAGCAGTACAGGATCCAGACAGTCGGGCCGGGTAGCGATTACAAGCCCCAGAATGTCGGGGTGGGCAAGCGCTTCGGAGTACAGCGCCACCAGCTTGTCCGATGGACCATAAGTGCCTGTGTATGACTGGAAATATGCCAGATAGCCATAGAAAGGACCTTTGTTTTCAAAGAAACGTATGCCCTGGTCCAGTTGTCGGGTAATGCGCCCGGTGGCGTACGATGGGGTGAACGATGTGTTGCAGCAGTACGTGCATCGGCCAGGACAGCCAAGTCCTGCGTCTATGCCCACTTTCTGTACCTTGCCGGGAAAATGGTCCCTGAGGAAATCCGCTACCGTTCTGTATTCCATCGGAAGACAAAGTTATGAAAAAATAATGTGCTATATTTGCACAAAACAAGATAAGAGAATGGAGAGCATCATCATAACCGGAGGCGCAGGGTTCATTGGAAGCCATGTGGTGCGCCTGTTTGTGAACAAGTATCCTGAAACTCAGATAATTAATGTCGATAAGCTGACATATGCCGGCAATCTTGCAAATCTGAAGGACATTGAGGACCGTCCCAACTATCTGTTCGTGAAGGCCGATATATGCGATTTCGATGCCATGCTGGCTCTGATGCAGACCCACAAGGTTACCGGTATTGTCCATCTGGCAGCTGAAAGCCATGTGGACCGTTCCATCAAGGACCCGTTCACCTTTGCCCGTACCAATGTTCTTGGAACGCTGTCTCTGCTGCAGGCCGCACGTCTCTACTGGGAGTCTCTTCCCGAAAAGTATGAAGGCAAGCGTTTCTACCACATTTCGACCGATGAGGTCTATGGTGCTCTTGAGATGACTGACCCCGATGGCATCGAGCCTCCGTTCACAACCAGGGCCTCGTCCGGCACACACCATCTGGCATACGGCAGCCGTTTTTTCACTGAGGATCTCAAGTACCAGCCGCATTCACCGTACAGTGCCTCAAAGGCATCGAGCGATCACTTCGTGCGCGCCTTCCATGACACCTACGGAATGCCGGTAATCGTCACGAACTGTTCTAATAACTACGGTCCTTACCAGTTTCCTGAAAAGCTCATTCCGCTGTTCGTCAATAATATACGCAACCGCAAACCGCTTCCTGTCTATGGAAAGGGCGAGAATGTGCGTGACTGGCTGTATGTTGAAGACCACGCACGTGCCATTGACCTGATTTTCCATGAAGGCAAGGTGGCTGAAACCTATAACATCGGCGGTTTCAACGAATGGAAGAACATTGACATTATCCGTCTTCTAATAAAGACTGTTGACCGTCTTCTGGGCCGTCCTGAAGGTGCGGACCTTGATCTCATTACCTACGTCACAGACCGTGCCGGACATGACCTGCGCTATGCCATCGATTCCAGCAAGCTTCAGCGTGAACTGGGCTGGGAACCCAGTCTGCAGTTTGAGGAAGGCATAGAGAAGACGGTCCGCTGGTATCTGGACAATCAGGATTGGCTTGACAACATTACCAGCGGCGAGTACGGGAAATATTACGAGTCAATGTATTCCGGCCGCTAATCACGCAAGGCGCTGCATCAGGCGGGCTGTTTCCAGGGCGTCTTTCGCGTAATGGTCAGCTCCTATTGCTGCGGCTATTGATTCGGTCAGTACGGCTCCTCCGGCAATGACGGGGCAGTTCACTCCGTTTTCACGAAGGTATGCAATGGTCTGGCTCATGGATTCTACCGTGGTCGTCATGAGTGCACTCAGACCTATTGCAGCAGGATTCTCCCTCTTTGCCGCTTCAAGAATGGTCTCCTTGGCTACATCCTTGCCCAAGTCGGTTACTTTGAAGCCGTGGCTCTGGACAACCACACCGACAATGTTCTTTCCTATGTCATGCACATCGCCGCGGACTGTGGCCAGCAGCAGTGTGCCTTTGCCGGAACCTTTCTTCTGTTCAGACTGGCCGTATTGCTGCGAGAGCAGCTCGAATGCCTTTTTTGCGGCCTGGGCCGAACGGATAAGCTGAGGCATGAACAGGCGTCCGGCTGCAAAGTCATCGCCTACCTTTCCAAGTGCCGGAATCAGTACCTCGTTGACAATCCCGTCAGGTCCCGTGCTGGCAAGTTCCCGGGACAGGTATTCTTCCAGACGGTCTTGCGTGCCGCTGATTATTGCATCAGCCAAAGTCTCGGATGCTGTCTCCGTATTGCTCTGGCTCATGAATGAGATGTAGCTGCGGCAGTCGGCATCGGACCCGCCAAGCACCATTGCGGCCTTGAGTGTGGCCATGGTGTCGTGGTCAAGAGGGTTCATTATGGGGATGTCAAGTCCGGCAGCAATGGCCATAGCCAGGAAACTGCGGTTCAGAACCGGTCTTTCCGGCAGACCGAATGAAACGTTCGAGAGTCCGACAGTGGTCAGGAAGCCGGCCTCGTGCAGACTGGAGAGCGTGTCAAGAGTGACCTTTCCGAATCTCCGGTCCGATGAAACCGCCATTACCAGTCCGTCAAACACAAGCCTGTGCGGGTCAATACCCATGCTCCCGGCACGTTGGATTATGCGCTGTGCAATCTCCATGCGCCTTTGGACGTTATCCGGAACTCCCTTCTCGTCAAGTGGCAGGGATATGGCCGGCACCTGAAAACGGGCAATGACAGGCAGCATATCCTCCATTGACTTTTCACAGCCGTTTACCGAATTGACCATGGGTACACCATTGCATACCCGTATGGCTGCTGCTATGGCTTGGGCCGATGACGAATCCAATTGGATTGGAAGATCGCAGACCTCCTGGACCTGCTGCACAGCCTTACAGAGCAGTGCCGTCTCGTCACATGCTGGGATGCCGCAGTTCAGGTCAAGGAACTGTGCTCCCGCCTGTTTCTGGGCAATAGCTTCGGACTTGAGATAGTCGAAATTGCCGGAGGAAAGAGCCTCTTTCAGCTTTTTCTTGCCGGTGGGGTTGAGCCGTTCGCCACAGACAATGCCTTTTTCCAGTTTTACCAGCCGTGTTGACGAACAGATATAAGTTCCATCAATATGTGCCGGTGCCGGTGCCTGTGCATCTTTGTAAACGCTGATTGCCTTGATGCTGGACGGCGTGCTTCCGCAGCATCCTCCGACAATCGATGCTCCGGCTTCAATGAGCTGTCCGGCCACATCGGCAAACGCCTTGTCCGTGAAGTCGTATATGACACGTCCCTCCACCATTCGCGGCAGTCCCTTGTTGGGCATGGCCAGAACGGGCAGGGTGGTGAACGCCTTCATGCGGCGGACAATATCGAC
The DNA here is from genome assembly GCA_045640065.1 of Bacteroidaceae bacterium. Lineage (GTDB taxonomy): Bacteria > Bacteroidota > Bacteroidia > Bacteroidales > Bacteroidaceae > Colenecus. The sequence goes on along the minus strand of JAZUEH010000048.1, from coordinate 18,003 downwards.
AACGGTGTCAGGGTGGGCTCCGCAGTTCACGCCAAGCGCATCGACCCCAAGTGAAGACAGTGTCAGTGCTACGATTTCGGGCGATGAACCGGTCAGCGTCCGTCCGTTCTCATCAAAGGTCATTGTGGCAAAGACCTGCTTTTCGCAGACATCTTTTATGGCCAGTATGGCAGCACGTATCTCATACAGGTCTGTGAAAGTTTCCAACAGATAGCCGTCAATCTTTTCGTGTGTGAAAAGGGCTACCTGACGGTAGTTCGCGTATGCCTGGTCGAAGGTCTGGGTACCTACCGGTTGCATCAGCCGGCCGCTCGTGGAGACATCGAACATGAGCTTGATGTCCTTGGCGTGGCAGTCTTCCATAGCTTTTCTGGCGTTGGAGATGGCGGCATCGGTCACCGTCTGCCATGACTGCTCATGGCCTTCCCACTTGATGGGGTTGAGTTCGAATGAATTGGCGGTGATGTACTGTGCACCGGCCTCAATGTATTCACGGTGCATGCGCTGTACCAGTTCCGGGTCGGAAAGGTTCAGCAGTGCCACGCAAGGGTTGCTGTCAGGGGCGAGCCAGTTCAGATAGCTGCCCTGTGATCCGTCAAAAATCTGAATTTTCCCGTTCATTCGAAAAACTTGTCAGCTACATAACTGATGTTGTCCATCAGTCTTGCAATGAAACCGCTCTTGTTCATCGAGTAGATGTGGATTCCGTCAACATCGTTGGCGATCAGGTCAAGAATCTGATAGCTGGTGAATATGAGGCCGATCTCCTCGATTGCTGCCTTATCGTCCTTGTATCTGTCAAAATAGTTCCTGAGCTTGAGAGGAACGTTGCAGCCGGTTACCTGAATCATGCGGTCCAGTTGCGAATAGTTCGTCACAGGCATGATGCCCGGGATGATTGGCACTGTGACACCTGCCTTGCGGGCCTTGAGCAGGAAATGGTAGAATACCTCGTTGTCAAAGAACAGCTGGCTGTTGAAGAACTGCATTCCTGCATCCTGCTTCATCTTCATGTATTCAATGTCGCGGCTCATGTTATCGGCCTCCGGGTGCTTCTCGGGATAGCAGGCGCCAGCCATGCAGAAATCTCCGTTGAACTTCCAGCTTATGTAGCGGGCAAGGTCCGATGCGTGTCTGAAATCGGACAGTACTGGAACCGATGTGTCCTTGGGCATGTCACCGCGCAGTGTCAGCAGGTTCTCGACTCCGGCTTCCTTAAGCTCGGTGCAGACATTGTCAATGATGCCTGTGGTCGATGCCACACATGTGAGATGTGCCAGCGGTTCAGCACTGGTGTTCTCCTTGATGTGTCTGGCAATCTTGGCCGTGTTGGTGAGCGTGTTGCCCAGTGCTCCGTAGGTGACACTTATGAAATCCGGCCTGTACGAATCAAGACGGGTTATCGTATCTTCAATAAGTGTGAATGTGTCTTCCTCTCTCTTCGGAGGGAAAATCTCAAATGAAAGTGTCTTCTTTCTGGCAAAAATGTCACAAATCTTCATAGTCGTGCCTATTAGTTGCGGGTATTGTCGCAAAAACTCCGCAAAGGTACAACTTTTTCCTTACAGAAAGTCACTTTCCGCAATAGAAGTCTATCATGCGCGAAATGGCCCGCTGGCAGACGGGACAGAAACTCGATGCGGTATTGTTCTTCATGCGGCATTCGAAGTACGGACGGTACAGTCCGTAAGTCTGGTAGCCGGCTCCCTCGAACAGACCCACCACATTCATGTATGAACTGTCGTTCGGGGTGGGGATGACGGTCTCCGGAGCGATCATGTCTTTCCATTTTGATTCGAACTCTGTCATGTTGGTGATGTTGGGTTCCCATGGCTCAATTCCATCGGGGTAGTAGTCGTTGGAATATGCCACTTCAGAATCGTAGTATTCGTCTCCCAGTCCGGCGAAACTGTGGCCGAACTCGTGGATGAACACTTCGTTGCTGAGTCTGTGGTCCGATGTACCCATGGCGTATGAGTTGTAGAATCCGCCTCCGCCGTACTTGGTGTCGTTGGCAATGACGAACAGGACATCGAACGGAACACTTGCCACGGCACGTGCCAATGCGGTGTGGTCCTGAATGGTCAGATATCTGTCAATGTAGAAAGTGTAGAAACCGGACTGGCAGAGGGTGTTGTGCCAGATGTCATGGTGCGGAATGTCAACTCCGCTTTCCTGTGACGGTTTTGCCGTCATCCATACGTTGAAATCCTCCCTGCGGTCACAGTACGGTTCATGCTGGAAAAGGTATTCGGTGAACTGACGTGCCTTTTCCCGGAACAGGTCCATCTCTTCGGCAGAATATCCCTCGGGCACGAACAGCAGATCCACCTTGTCTTCCATGGGACCGTTTTCCTGAATGGCTTCCGGCATGATGAGAGGAGTGCGGGCAATGAGCTTATCCTCGGGGTTGACATCGAACTCCAGCAGCTTCTCGAAAACCTTGGTCCTGCTGTTACGGGCTTCGATTGAGAGATGGATGCTGTCTTTAGGGAAGGGCATCCATATGGTCTGTGTCATGGCCATGTCGACCTTGCCGGCCTGTTCCGTGCTGCGCCATTCAGGAAAGAGCGGGCTGAGTCCGCGGCTGAATATGAGCTGTCCGTCAGGGGTGAAGGCACGGCAACGGTATTCTCCATAGTCGAACGGGTCAATGAGATTGCACTTCGGACCTGCCCAGACTGATTCGCGTGCCATTCCTGAAAGATAGATGTTCTGGGTCTTCACATTGCCAGCCATCACCAGATCTATTCGAAGGCGCTCGGATGAGAAGTATGTGTCATAGTCAGGATCCGACAGCACTGATCCCGTCATGCCTCCTGATTTGGTGTCTTTGTTCCCGCATGCGGCAAAGAGCATTGCCGTCAGAATGAGAATGGCCTTCTTCATAGCTCTGCAACTGTAGTGATGTTGATGTTAAAGTGCTCTGTAGTCGGGTGAGAATGTGTCGCCCTGGTTCAGGTTTCCGGTTGAGAAGCCCCTTTTAAGCCATTTTGACCTCTGGGCCGATGTACCGTGGTTGAATGTCTCGGGCAGAGCGCGTCCGTTTGCTCTCTTCTGAAGGTAGTCGTCGCCTATGCGTGCTGCAATGGCAAGTCCTTCGTCAAGGTCGCCCGGCTCGAGCGAACCGAACATCTGGTTGTCGTGATACGCCCATATTCCGGCATAGAAATCGGCCTGGAGCTCAAGGCGCACGCTTATCTGGTTGCTCTCCACCTGTGACACGCGGCTCATCTGGTTGTGGGCCTGCGACAAGGTGCCCAGCAGGTTCTGGACGTGATGTCCAACCTCATGTGCAATGACGTATGCATATGCAAAGTCTCCATCAGCCCCGAACTGGCGTTTCATTGTCGAGAAGAATGAAAGGTCAAGGTAGACACTGCGGTCGGCACTGCAGTAGAACGGGCCGCTGTCCGATGTGGCACCACCGCAACCGGACTGTACCGCATTGGAGAAAAGCACCAGTGTAGGCGGCTCGTAGCGGCGGCCCATCTGGCGGAAAATCTCTGTCCAGACATCTTCCGTGCCTGCCATGATCTGCTTTGCGAATGTGGCAAGTTCCTGTTCTTCGGGACTGAACTCGGTCTGGGTCTGCTCCTCGACCATGCCCATGCCGTTGCCCACCATCTCAATGACATCGGTCGGGCTTCCACCTAAAAGTAACTTGATCAACCCTAATATTACCAATCCTCCAAGTCCGATTCCTCCGACTGTCCCGTACGTCTTTCCGCGTCTGTCATCGACGTTCGTGCTCTCTCTCCTTCCGTCAAGTTTCATATAGCTTTGATTTATATTGAATTCATTTATCTGCAAAATTACACAATTATTTAACTTTTAATTTCATTCATGGCGTTGTAAAACATATAATTGACCTCTTTTATAAAATAATTTGAAACAAATGCTTAATTTTGGGCCGGAAAAGACTTGTAATCACCAAATCATTAATATCAACTTAAGATTTTTTCGAAAATGAAGAAGCTTTTATCAGTCGCTCTCATTGCATCTGCATTGTTCATGAGCGCATGTGGCCCCAAGGACCCGGGTCTGAAGGACGCCTACAAGAACTATTTCAAGATTGGTGTGGCTGTTACCCCGCGTAACGTCACCGATTCTCTCCAGGCCTCAATCATCCTCAAGGAGTTCAACAGCATCACCGCTGAGAACTGCATGAAGCCGGGCGAAATTCATCCGCAGCCGGGTGTATGGCGCCTTGAGCAGGCCGATGCCATTGCAGATTTCTGCCGTGCCAACGGTATCAAGATGCGTGGTCACTGCCTTGTATGGCACAGCCAGTTTGCAGATTGGATGTTCAACAAGTATGACGAGAACGGTAACCAGGTCGTTGAACGCGACGAGAACGGCGATACCATTTGGGTTGAGCAGCCGGCACGTGGCGGTTTCGGTGGTTTCGGTGGCTTCGGCGGTTTCGGTCAGATGCCTCAGGGTCAGCGTCCTCAGGGCCAGCCCGGACAGCAGGGCCAGCGTCCTCAGATGCCTCAGGGCCAGATGCCTCAGATGCCTCAGGGTGGTTTCCCAGGCGGTTTCCCCGGCTTTGGCGGTCAGCGTCCTCAGGGTCAGCCCGGTCAGGCTCAGGCTCCTCAGGTAACCAAGGTTCCCAAGTATGCTAAGGCAACCAAGGAAGATTTCTACGATTCACTTCAGGCACACATCAACTTTGTGATCAACCGTTACAAGGATGTAGTTTACTGCTGGGATGTTGTAAACGAAGCAATGAGCGATGCCAACAACCCCGATGCTCCTTACGAGCAGTCATTCCGTCAGTCACGCGCTTATCAGCTCTGCGGTGATGAATTCATTCTCAAGGCTTTCCAGTTCGCTCACGAAGCTGATCCTACCGCTACTCTGTTCTACAACGATTACAGCGCATGGACACCTGCAAAGAGAACCTATATCTACAACATGGTCAAGAAACTGCAGTCAGAAGGTGCTCCTATCACCGGTATCGGCATGCAGGGTCACTACAACATCTACGACAACCCGAACATCGAAGATTTCGAGAAGGCTATCCAGATGTATCTTGAACTGGTTGACGATATCCAGATTACCGAATTCGACGTCCGCATCAACCACGAGGCAGGTGGCGGTCTGTCATTCAGCCGTGGCGAGGGTCAGGTTCTGTCAGATTCAATTGCAGAGATGCAGAAACAGAAGTATGCAGAACTGTTCGAGGTTATCCGCAAGTACAAGAAGAACTTCTCATGCGTAACCTTCTGGAACCTTGGCGACCGTGATTCATGGCTCGGTGCCAACAACTTCCCGCTGCTGTTCGACGGTGACTACCAGCGCAAGCCTGTATACTACACTGTCCGTGACTTCAAGAAGAACAAGAAGTAATCAGATCGGATTAATAGTGAAGCCGGTTGGAATCTCTTCCAGCCGGCTTTCTTTTTGTCTCCAACCGGATTTACCTTGTTGCCCCAGCTTCAGATTCTCGGATGAAGAGATTTTTCAGGAATTGAACCTTTTCATCAGCTGTCCATACATCGGTCATGCTTATGGAGAAATTACTGAAATACCCGTTCTTTTCACCAAACAGAAAATATGAGTCAACTTTGTCTCCTGCAACATTCCAGACTATATATGACAGACTCTTTTCGGATTCAATGATTTTACATTCATAGCCAGCCTTTTCAAAGTAATCCGAATCCCAATCATAATAAGCTTTAACGAAATCATATCCCTTCAACTGACCATTAAGGTTGAATTCAAATTTGTTTGTCTGTCCAAAAGCAACTGCAACAATCACAGAATCTTCATTATGGAAAATCTGTTGACGGGAATTTGAGAGATACTCTCCTTTCTCCCATTTTCCAGGCAGGGAAACGTCTCCATATGGAATTACGAAATATTCAGTTACGTTTTTATCGGGTACGTATTCTCCACCAACAATAGTTGATGCATACTTGGATGTTCCACAACTTAGAACACATGTTACCATCCATGCCAATCCGAAAACGGCCAAAGAGTGTCGTATTATAACTTTGATAATATTCATCTGACTTATTCAACCGTCACAAATGTAATTGTTCTGCCATAAAACAGCAAATTGGAAGGCAAAAAACGGCTCAGTGGAAATTCAGTGGGGATTGCTGATATCAGATACCATTTTTGAATACAGGTTTTGCATGACGGAAGGGTGCTGTGCGGACTGCCGCTCCATGGCCTGCTCCTGCGGTCTTTCAGGCTGAAACGCGGAACTCGCGGCTTTGCCGCTCAGACAGCCGCGTTTCTTCACGCCTGGAAGGCCTTGTCGCCAATCGGCCATTCCACGGAAAGTCTGCACAGCACCCTTCCGTCATGCAAAAATGCCGCGGTGATTAGTCAAAAAACACTCATCACCTTGTAATGTATTATATACAATCAGTTAAGCCTGTTGGTGATGAGTGTTTTTGTTTCATCCACACTATTTCGGGTGAGCCCCTGTATCCAATGTATACAACAGGTAGGTAGTCCATCTTGAAAAAAGAATAACCCTGCAAGTAATTGACTTACAGGGCTTTGATTTGTTGGGGTGCCGGGTGGGACTCGAACCCACGACATTCAGAACCACAATCTGACGCTCTAACCAACTGAACTACAGGCACCGTGTATTGTGCGCTTTTCGTTAAAAGCGGTGCAAAGATACTGCTTGCACTTGAAAACTGCAAGTTCTTGACGGTGTTTTTTATTCCGGTCGCTTACATTTGACTTCGGGAACCGATGTGCTGTCCTGGATTACCCTGTAATCGGGTCGTTCAGTGCGGTAACCATGAAGGGTGTAACCAGTCAGTTTCAGGTTTTCTTCCGTCGGGACCAGAAACAGTGTGATCCCGAGACCATGGTCAGTGTTGGGGGCGGTCATGCCTGATATGCAGTTGCCCAGGGACCATACGGTCAGATGCTCCAGATTGCCATCGGCATTCCTGTATTCGCTTACCGGCTGGATTACGTGAGGATGTCCGCCTATGATGTGGTCAATTCCGTTGTCAAATAGCCATTTTTCCAGAGTTTTCTGGCTGTTGTCGGGCTGTAGTCTGTATTCGGTGCCCCAATGTATGCAGGCTATTATCATATCGGCACTTCTGGTGCGGGCTACCTGGATATCGTGTCTGATGCGAGCCGTGTCGATAAGGTTGACGATATTCGGTTGGCGAACCGGAATGCCGTTAGTGTCGTAGGTGTAGCAAAGTATGGCTATGCGTCTTTTCTGCCACTCGATGATGAACGGGTACTGCATGGCCCGTTCTACCTTGTCGGTATAGGTGCCTATGTGCTTGAGTCTGAGCGAATCCAGAATGTGTATGGTTCTTTCAAGACCGCGGGCTCCCCGGTCCAGACAATGGTTGTTGGCGGTAAGGCATATGTCGAATCCCGCATCACGAAGTGCTGTAGCCAGAGCGACAGGTGACGAGAATGACGGGTAACCGGTGAAACCGCGGTAATCCAGCGTTGTCTCCAGATTGCAGACTGCGAATTGGGCCCGTCTTATTTCCGGCAGCATTTCCTGGAAATACCTGGAATAGTCGTAGGTCCGGTCCTGACTGTTGAAGGCATGGTCAAGCTGGGACTGGTGTTGCATGACATCGCCTGTAAAGTAGATGGCAAGTGTGTCCGGACCGGTCTTCTGTGCGTTGGTCCCGGACGTAAGGAACAGCACGGACAAAGTCATGAACAATGTCCGCGCTGATAAATTCATAATATAATAAGGAGTAATCCTGTTACTTGTAGATTTGCCTGGTGCCTGCCAGAAGGGTGTTCTTCATCAGCGAGCAGATGGTCATGGGACCTACGCCTCCTGGAACGGGAGTGATGAAACTGCACTTTGGAGCCACATTCTCGAAGTCAACGTCTCCGCACAGACGGAATCCGCTCTTTTTGCTTGCATCCGGAACGCGGGTGGTGCCTACGTCAATGATTACTGCGCCTTCCTTGACCATGTCGGCCTTAAGGAAACCGGGCTGGCCTAAGGCGGCCACAATGATATCGGCTTCAAGACATTCCTTCCTGATGTCTTTGGTATGGCTGTGGCAGACGGTCACGGTGCAGTCACCGGGATTGGCCTTCTGCATGAGCAGGGTGGCCATGGGACGGCCTACAATGTTGCTGCGGCCCAGGACAACGGCCTTCTTGCCCGATGTTTCGATACCGTAACGTGCCAGCAGGTCCATGATGCCGTTCGGGGTTGCGGAAATGAAGCAGGGGAGTCCGATGCTCATGCGGCCCACGTTGATGGGGTGGAAACCGTCAACATCCTTGCGGTAGTCTATGGCTTCGATGACATGCTGTTCGTTGATGTGCCTTGGCAGGGGAAGCTGGACAATGAAACCGTCTATGTCCGGGTCCTGGTTGAGGCGTTCAACCTGGGCAAGGAGCTCGGCTTCGGTGACATCGGCTTCAAAACGGATAAGGGTTGATTTGAATCCGCATTCGGCGCAGGCTTTGACCTTTGCGGCTACATAAGTTTCGCTGCCTCCATCGTGGCCTACCAGAACGGCTGCCAGATGCGGCTGTTTTCCACCTGCGGCCATAATCTGGGCCACCTGTGCGGCTATCTCCTGCTTGATCTGAGCGGCAGTAGCCTTTCCATCAATGAGTTGCATGTATGCTGTCTTTTATTCGGTTTGTTATCTGAAACGTCCGGGCATCTTGGGCATTCCCGGCATCTTGCCTCCTGCAACGGTCTTCATGACCTTTCGGGTCTGGTCGAATTGCTTGAGCATGCGGGTCACTTCCTGCAGCGGCAGTCCGGCACCCTTGGCTATGCGGTTCTTGCGCGATCCGTTCTTTTCGTTGAGCAACAGGTCCGGATTGGCGCGCTCATCGGGGGTCATGGAACCTATCATGGCCTCAATGCCCTTGAATGCGTTATCATCTATGTCAATGTCCTTGAGGGCTTTTCCAACTCCAGGAATCATTCCAACCAGATCCTTGATGTTGCCCATCTTCTTGATCTGGGCTATCTGGTCACGGAAGTCATTGAAATCGAACTTGCCCTTACCCATCTTCTTCTGCAGACGCTTGGCTTCCTTCTCGTCAAACTGTTCCTGGGCGCGTTCAACAAGTGAGACAATGTCACCCATGCCCAGAATGCGGTCTGCCATGCGTTCGGGGTAGAACACGTCAAAGGCATCCATCTTTTCGCCGGTACCGACAAATTTGATGGGCTTGTTGACCACGCTGCGTATGCTCAGGGCTGCACCACCACGGGTGTCGCCGTCAAGCTTGGTCAGAATGACTCCGGTGAAATCCAGGCGGTCGTTGAATTCCTTGGCTGTGTTGACGGCATCCTGACCGGTCATTGCATCAACTACGAACAGGATTTCGTTCGGTGTGAGAGCTTCCTTCAGGGCTGTGATTTCCTGCATCATCGCCTCATCGACAGCCAGACGGCCGGCCGTATCGACAATGACCACGTCATATCCTTTTGCGCGTGCCTCCTTGACGGCGTTCTGGGCAATCTCCACAGGCTTGCTGTTGCCCGGCTCACTGTATACTGTAACGCCGATCTGCTGGCCCAGCACGTTCAACTGCTCTATGGCTGCAGGACGATATACGTCACAAGCTACCAGTAACGGCTTCTTGAAACGCTTGGTCTTCAACAGGTTGGCCAGTTTGGAACTGAAAGTGGTCTTACCGGAACCCTGAAGACCGGCCATGAGAATCACTGCCGGATGTCCCTTGATGTCGATGTCCTGTGCCTGTCCGCCCATGAGAAGTGCCAGTTCGTCATGGACCACTTTGACCATGACCTGACCAGGACGCAGTGACGTGAGAACGTTCATGCCAAGGGCTTTCTCCTTGACGGTATCGGTGAACTGCTTGGCCACCTTGTAGTTGACATCGGCATCAAGCAGGGCCTTGCGTACGTCCTTGAGGGTTTCGGCAACGTTGACTTCGGTGATTTTGCCTTCACCTTTCAGAATCTTGAACGACCGTTCAAGTCTTTCAGACAGATTTTCGAACATTTGGACTGTAGGTTTTGTTTCGTGGCGCGAAGATAATCATTTTTTCATTCAGGCCCATGGAACTCAACGTCCCGAGTCCAGAATCATGCTTCTGATTTTCCCGATGAGATGATTTTCATCATTCAGCTGTTCAATGCCGATGTGCATGCGGTAGCGCCAGTAGTTGTCGGGGTTGGCGGGAACATTGATGCGTTCGGCGGCAGGATCGGGAGCCCGGAGTGAATCGTCAATGGCGAGCCAGTCCTGCAGTGGGAATATTGCAAGCATGGATTTGCTGGCCAGGTGTGCTCCTATCATGTCCTCACACTGTCGGGGGCTGGCGCTATGGTCCGTAATGCCGCAGTCTGCGGGCATTTCGTCAAGAATCCAGCTGCGCAACACGCTCATGTCATGGGTCGATGTGGTGCAGACTGACATGTAAGGGTACGATGCGGGGTCGGCAATGACAACCCCTTCCTGCTTGGGCATGCGCTGTATTTCAAGCGACATTATACGCAGGTGTTCCATGACGGAAGGTACGCACTTGGGAATCATTCCAAGGTCCTCGCCACAGACAATCATGCCGGTGGCATTGATGAGTACCGGCAACTTGTCCATGGCCGACTGTTCCCAGAAGCTGTTGTTGCGGCAGTAGTAGAAGTGGTCGTGGATGTGACGGAACGCTTCCTGGTCATGTCTGTCCAGTGACTTGAAGACTTGGGTGTCAGCCGCGTTGATGCGCGGGTGCCAGGTTCCCGGATGGTGTGTGTCTTCCAGAAACAGGACGTTGGTTTCCGGTGTGCCTTCGGGTGCTGCACTGAAGTCGCGCGGATTCTGGCGGAACCCCATGCCTTCAATCTCGGCATCGCTCAGCGTCAAGGCCGGGTTGAAACGGCCCATCAGACCGCTTTTATATTTAAGGGGAATCTCCCAGATGCGGAAGAATCCCAGCAGATGGTCAATGCGGTAGGCGTTGAAGTAGTCGGCCATCTTGCGGAAACGGCGTATGAACCACTGGTAGTCATCGGCCTTCATTGCTTCCCAGTTGTAGGTGGGCATGCCCCAGCGCTGGCCGTCAACGGCAAAGTCATCGGGTGGGGCGCCCGCCTGACAGTCCATGTTGAACAGCTGGGGATATATCCAGGCATCGCTGCTGAAACGGTTGACTCCAATTGGTATGTCGCCCTTCAGGAGTATTCCCATGTTGTTCATGTATTTCCTGACTTCCAGAAACTGGATGTGCAGGTGATACTGGATGAAATACTGTCTCAGAATATTCCAGTAATGCCTGTTGCCGGGAACGCAGTACCTGTTGAGTAGAATGTTGGAGAAATGTCTCTCGTCTTCCGGCCACCGGTTGAAATCCGGGGTCCCGTAGAGGTCCCGGAGATGACAGTATATGGCGTATGGCTCGAGCCAACTGCGGTTTTCGGCAAAGAACTGCTTGTACTGTCTTGTTGCAAAACAATTGTTGGAGAATTCTTCAAAAAGACGGTCGATATATTCTGTCTTGGCCTGCATGACCCTTTCAAAATCAACCTCGGGAAGGCTGTTCAGTTCCTGACGGGTCTTTTCCATACGGTCCAGAAACTCCTTGTCGCTGAGTATGCCTACGTCCTGAAGTCTCAGATACATGGGATTCAGGGCAAATGACGAATTGGCGCTGTAAGGATAGGAGTCCTTCCAGGTCTTTGTCATTATGGTGTCGTTGACGGGAAGAGTCTGGATTATCGTCATGCCGCATTTTCCTGCCCAGTCAGCCAACGGCTTGAGGTCTGCGAATTCTCCTATTCCGAAACTGTGGCTGCTGCGGAGCGAGAACACAGGAATGGCTGTTCCAGCACCTTTCCATAACGGCTTGTGATTCAGACGGACGTGGGGGATGACTACGGCACGCTGGTCAATTTCATTGTCACCTGCGTTTTTCCATCGGTCCGAAATGACTAGACGGCTGGCGCCTGTAAAAGGAATGGTGTGGTGCGGGCCAGATTCCTGACGTTCGACTGTGCCTCCGTTGCGGACCAGATAACAGTAATATAAGTTTTCGCCCTGAATCTCCTCATCGGCGAATGTCCGTTCTGTGTACCAGATTCCGTGACCGTCATATTCCATTTCAAGACAGGCTGTGTCACCGTTCCGGTAATGCAGGCACAGGAACAGTTCCTGTCCCCAATATGTGAAGTATTCAATCTGGAAGTGAATGGTCATACCTTCATGACAGTTTTTCCCGTTTCCTGCAAAGTTATCGAAATCATGCTCATGAAAAGTTATCAACAGGTGCCAATTTTATCATGTTAACATGTATTTAGGATTGCAAAAGGAATGTAACTTTGTAGGCGGACGAATTTAATATTTATAACCGCAAAACATAAATCATTGACATGGAAGAAGTTAAGACTGAAGGTATCTATGATGCCAGTACTCTGGGAAAAGGTAAAATGCTGGTGCTCGGTTTCCAGCACATGTTCGCAATGTTCGGAGCTACTGTTCTGGTTCCGCTAATTACAGGTCTGTCGGTGTCAGCCACTCTGCTGTTCGCCGGTATCGGTACTCTGATTTTCCATCTCTGCACCAAGCGTCTGGTTCCGGCATTCCTTGGTTCATCATTCGCATTCCTTGGCGGATATGCCGCAGTTAAGGAAATGGGTGTGGCTTTGGGTTATTCGGTACCTGTTTCATTGACTTATGCCTGTGTCGGTGTCGCATGTGCCGGTCTCATGTATTTCATTCTGTCTGCACTGTTCTATTTCTACGGTGTCAGAAAGACCATGCGCTTCTTCCCGCCGGTTGTGACCGGTCCTATCATCATATCCATTGGTCTTATCCTTTCTGCAAGTGCCATCAACAACTGTCAGGCCAACTGGTGGATCGCAATTCTGGCAATTGCCATCATTGTCGTATGCAATGTGTTCGGTAAGGGTATGATCAAGATCATTCCTATTCTTCTCGGCGTTCTGGGTTCATATATCATAGCCGCCTGCTTCGGTCAGGTCGATTTCACTCCCATGAAGGAAGCTGCATGGTTCGGTCTTCCCTTCAAGATGGAGAACACCGCCTTTGCGGCATTCAGCAATCCGGACTGGTCATTCATGTGGTCAGCAATCATTGCCATCGTTCCAATCTCATTCGCTACAATGATTGAACATATCGGTGATGTCTGCGCCATCACTTCTACCTGCCAGCGCAATTTCCTTGAGAATCCCGGTCTGCACCGCACTCTTGTAGGTGACGGTCTGGCAACCATGCTCGCAGCCCTGTTCGGCGCTCCTGCCAATACCACATACGGTGAAAATACCGGTGTCCTGAATCTGACCAAGGTATTTGATCCCAAGGTTGTCCGCATTGCCGCAGTTCTGGCTATCATCTTCTCATTCTCACCCAAGTTCGCCCAGCTTATCTACTGCATGCCTACAGCTACCGTAGGTGGTGTTTCACTGGTTCTTTACGGTATGATTTCGGCTGTCGGTGTCCGTAATCTGGTAGAGAACAAGGTCAACTTCCAGAATAACCGTAACGTGCTTGTCGCAGCTCTTATTCTGGTGCTTGCCATCGGTATCCAGTATGGTCCTGGAAGTGTCAACATAGGCAAGGTATCACTGTCTGGTCTGGCAGTAGCCGCTATTGCAGGTATTGTGCTGAATGCCATCCTGCCTGGTAAGGACTTCACTCTTAACACCGAATACACTTCCGGTAAGACTGCCGGTCCGAACACAGAGGGTTTCACCGAAGAGATGAAGAGCTACAAGCGTCATCAGGACTGATAATCCATTTTTTCCGGGCACTTTTGGCGAATGGTTCCAAAGGTGCCCCGAAATGTTTTTAAAGATTAATTATTCATTCACTATTTATTCATTAATCAAATTACAATTATGAAAAAAACTGTTGTTCTGGCAGGTCTCAGCCTGCTTGCTACAGGTGCTTTCGCACAGACAAACCTGCAGGTGTTCTACGATTTCGGTGAAAACCGCGAATTCATCACTTCAACTCTTGAAATGTTCAAGTCTGACAACTGGGGTAACACATTCTTCTTTGTTGACTATGATCACAATTGGAAGAACGCTGACGACAAGGTCATGGCTCCTAACAGCACCTATATGGAAATTGCACGCTGCTTCAATTTCTGGGGTGAGAGCGCACTTGCACCAATGAGTCTCCAGGTTGAGTATAACGGTGGTTTCGGCACATTCGGCAACGGCCTGGGCGCATTCCCTGTAACCAATGCATGGCTGGCTGGTGTCGATTATTTCGTACACAGCGCTGATTTCGCAAACACTTTGAACATCAAGTTCCTCTACAAGAAGTTCATCGGTGATGAGGACAGCACTCCTCTGCAGTTCACTGCTGTATGGGGCTTCCAGGATCTGTTCGGCGTCAAGGGTCTGCGTTTCTCAGGCTTCGCTGATTTCTGGGGTCAGAAGCAGAACTTCAGCACATTGACAGACATTAAGGAAGATTCAGAATGGGTATTCCTGTCAGAGCCTCAGCTTTGGTATGCAGTAGGCCAGCACTTCGGTTGCGAGAACTTCAACATTGGCGGTGAGGTCGAGATTTCAAACAACTTCACTCAGGAAGGTTTCATGTGCAATCCTTGCCTCGGTGTAAAGTGGAATTTCTAATTCTAACTAAAATATAATTCTTATGGCATTTTTGGAAAAAGCTTTCGGTTTCGACCCCAAACAGCATAAGGTCGGTACCGAGATTCTGGCAGGTGTCACCACCTTCTTGACAATGGCCTATATCCTGGCCGTTAACCCCAGCATCTTCAGTGCTCTTGACGGCATGCCCAACGGTGCTGTGTTCACAGCCACCATCCTGGCAGCTGCTGTCGCAGGCCTGGTAATGGCATTCTATGCAAAGAAGCCTTTCGGTCTTGCTCCTGGCATGGGCCTGAACGCATTCTTCGTTTACACCGTATGTCTGACCATGGGTTACACATGGCAGTTCGCTCTGACGGCTGTTCTTATTGAGGGTGTCATTTTCATTATCCTGTCGGCTACCAAGGTCCGTACATGGATCCTGAACTCGATTCCTATGTCTCTCAAGAACGCCATCGGTGCAGGTATCGGTCTGTTCATCGCCTTCATCGGTCTGCAGAACGCAGGTATCGTTGTCAATAGCGACTCTACTCTGGTTACCCTTGGTGACATCACTCACGGTACAGGTCTGCTGGCTGTCATCGGTCTGGTCATTTCCTGCACTTTGGCTATGCTGCATGTCCGTGGTGGTGTGCTCATCGGTATTCTGGTAACAGCTATTATCGGTATTCCTATGGGTATTACCGAGTTTGGTGGCGTCATTTCAGCTCCTCCTTCGATCGCTCCTATCTTCTGCCAGTTCGAATGGAACAACGTATTCACATGGGATATGCTGGCTGTCGTCTTCACATTCCTGTTCATTGTCATGTTCGATACAATGGGAACTGTTATCGGCGTCTCACAGAAGGCCGGTTTCGTAAAGGAGGACGGTACCATTGACGGTATTGACAAGGTGTTCATGGCCGATGCTATAGGTACAGTCGTAGGTGCATGTGTAGGTACTTCAACCACTACCACTTACGTTGAAAGTTCAACAGGTGTAGGTTCAGGCGGCCGTACAGGTCTTACTGCATTCACGGTTTCAATCTGCTTCCTGATTGCTCTGATCTTCTCACCGATTTTCCTGGCCATTCCAAGTGCAGCTACTGCACCGGCTCTGATTATTGTTGGTATGATGATGATGCAGCCTGCAACCAAGATTGACTGGCTCAACTACCGTGAATCAATCCCCGCATTCCTCACCATGCTGCTCATGCCTTGCTGCTACAGCATCAGTGACGGTATCCTGATCGGTATGATTTCATACGTTGTCCTGTACGCTCTGTCAGGCAAGTGGAAGGAAATCACCCCGACCATGTGGGTTCTTGCAGTTCTGTTCATCCTGCGCTACGCACTGCTGTAACGCATGTGTGAAATAAGCTGAACAGGGGACCGTTTCAGACGGTTCCTGACATAAAACCCCGAAAGTCGTAACGGCTTTCGGGGTTTTGTGCTATTTTTGGGAAAAAGTAAGAACCTGTTCTAAGTTTATGAATAAAGTGCTGAGAAAAATTGCTGTTTTTGCTACAGCCGTTGCAGTCGTATCATGTTCGGGAAAACTGGACGATGAAGTCAATATTCCTGAAATCAGGCCGGTTAATCTTTCTGTTCTTCAGACTGAGGTGCTTCAGGCGGGACAGAAGTTCGGTTTTGACCTGTTTCACTGTGTGGCATCAGCAGCCGGAAATAAAAGTGTTTTCATTTCGCCGGCCAGTCTTCAGGTGGCGCTCATGATGGCGGCAAACGGGGCTCATGGTGAAACTTACAGAGAGATTGTGGAAACTATTGGCTATGCCGGTTACAGCGTTGATGATATTAATTCAATGTACAGCCGTCTTATTCAGGGGCTTACTGTAGTTGACACTTCCACACAGTTCGAGATTGCCAATTCCGCATGGGTCAACGGGACGTTTCCAATATATAAGGACTATATTTCCACTCTGAGCGGTGTGTTCAAAGCCGGTTGCCGCAGCGTTGATTTCCGTTCGAATGGTGCGCTGGAACAGATAAACGGTTGGTGCAGTGACAATACCCATGGAATGATAAGGAAACTGTATGACAGCCTTGATGACGACTGGCAGTTCATTCTTATGAACACTCTGTATTTCAAGGGAATCTGGGCCAGCAAGTTCGATGCTTCTGATACATCGTCACAGACTTTCAATGTCATTGATGGCGGCAGCACTGCTGTACGTATGATGCATCAGACTTCGGAATTCCAGTATTCTGAAAACCTTGAGGCACAGTTCTGCGTGCTTCCGTTCGGCAACACGGCATTTGAACTTGACATAGTACTTCCTCATGCCGATGTCGACTTCGCAGAATATCTGTCGCAGTTCAATGCCGACAAGCTGAATTCCCTTATGAGCATCAGTGGCAAGTCCAAGGTCCGTCTTTCTGTGCCTAAGGTTGAACTGGACTGTTTTACTCAATATAACGCTGTGCTGCAGAAAATGGGAATTGTCACTGCTTTCAGCAATTACGCGCATTTCCCGGCAATCAGTGAGGAACCGTTGAAAATCTCCGATGTGCGCCAGAAAGCTGTATTCAGTATGGACGAAAGCGGTGCCAAGGCAGCGGCTGTTACCGGAATCGCCTTTGAAAAGATTACAAGCGCGGGTCCTGAAAAAGAATATGTGTTCACAGCTGACCATCCGTTCATTATGGCTATCCGCGAACGCACTTCAGGGGCAATACTCTTTATGGGAAGCTTTACTGGCTGTCTCTGAAAACCTATTCGTTGAATGTCCCGATAGAACCGGTTGCAGGGTCGAATATGATTTCGGGCTTGCGGCCGTTTGAGAACCATTCCTTTGGCATTGAAGTCGTGCCGCCGAACTGTGATATGGGCTTTTCCAGATCAATGTAGCTGTGCCTGTTGTCATACACTCGTATGTGTGCTGTGCCGGGAACATTGTAGAACAGGTACGGACTCTTGCTTTTAAGAATTCCGGTATTTCTGACGCTCAGCGGCGCATCGGTGTTCACTTCCGGCTTCAGAACGTCAATCCAGATCGGTTCGCCGGCAAGGTTATCGGCCGACAGTACGCCAAGACGCGATGAAAAGCGCATCAGAATATGGCGTTCAGTGATGGAATCCGCATCAAATTCAATGACGGTATTCTTGAGTTCTGTCCTTGTGGTGCCTGAGAACAGCGAGACAAGTGCCTTTTCCTGTCTGTCAAGTTGCTGCAGGACGTAAATGACAGATTCTCCGTCATCCGGCAGGTAGTCGGCCTCACCGCGTGTGATCATGTTCCGACTGTCGCGTATGGCATATATTTCGGCAGCCACCAGCTCGGCCATCTTGGCGCTCGATGCAGATTGCAGTATCTCTTCGGTCAGGAAAGAGTAAGGGTCCGGTATGTCATCGGATTCCTGAATGACCATTGCCTGAGCCGATGCCATAACAGCTGGCTCCGTGCTGTCTGAATTGAAGTCGGAGGCCAAGCGGTCTTAGGAAGACAACCATGCTCAGCAACTCC
>JAZUEH010000047.1:0-5604 GCA_045640065.1 Bacteroidaceae bacterium | reverse complement strand
GAAACGTATTTTCCATACACGATAGGGAAAGGCCTCTGGACAGGCTCTCATTGTAGATTCTTTCCCTACCCTGCCGGGTAAAATGGTGATATCGCGGGCTGAAATGGTGATATCGCGGGCTGGGACTGACGATGGGGACAGCAGCTACGTTGTAGGGCCGATTCTCTCCCTATCACATGGGTGATGTATGGCGCTTTCTCTGGCATCCTTTTTTGCCAATGTTAATCAATCTCAATGCTGATCTCAATGTTAAAGAAGTTTAAAACAATCTTAATAAACTAACTTAATAAGTTCAACTAATAGAGCGAGTCGATATATTTGTTGCATCATACAAAAAGAATTATGAAAAGACTGACTGAAATTGAGACATTCATCATGGAGCAGTTCTGGAAGAATGGAGCCATGACCGTGAGCGAACTCAGAGAACATTACGCCAATCCGAAACCGCATGTGAACACCATATCCACACGTGTGCGCATACTTGAGGGCGATGGAATGCTGGGACACACCAAAGAGGGTACCGGTTTCCGCTATCATGCCATTGTGAGCAGGGAAGAATATGCAAACGGCAATCTGGGCCGTCTGGTATTGAGCTGCTTTGACAATTCGTACATAAGCGCGGTATCGGCTCTTGTTGACGATGACAAGATATCGGTCGATGAACTTGAAGAACTGATACGCCGGATCAAGTCCAGAAAATAAAATTATCGGGAGTCATTAAACAAATCCATAAAGCATAATAATATGGAAGCTTTCTTGATATACCAACTGAAGGTGGCCGTGCTGGTGACCGTGCTGGTGTTGCTGTACAGGGTCTTCATTGGAAAGCAGACATTCCACCGTTTCAACCGGTTCATGCTGCTTCTCATAACTGTGCTGTCTGTCACCCTGCCGCTCCTGCAGATAAAGGCTTTTAAGATGCATACACCGCTATGGCATACGGAAAAGCATGTCACTGCGCCGGAGCACGATTCCCGTCCTGCCGGGACTCTTGCCGTACCGCAGGACTTTGCAGCGGCAGCCGGTGAAGCATCGGATGGTGCAGCCGCAGTCCTTGACGGACTTGATGAATCTGTGCAGTCTTCCACGAACGCCAGTCCTGCACAGCCTGCATTGGCCGAGGACAGGACATCTGCATGGGTCATAATGCTCATTGTCGCATACTGCCTGGGACTTGTGGCATTTGTGGTGCGGTACGTCAGATCACTCAGGTCAGTGGCGCGTCTCATAGATCAGGGCAGCTATGCCGACCGTCGTGACGGCTGTGACGTGATTGAGTCGAACCTGATAAGCCAACCCCTGAACTGGATGCGCTATGTTGTCATGCCGCGTGAGTGGCTGGAATCGGAAGACGAGACAATGGCCTGGAAGCACGAGCATCTGCATGCCAGCCGTTTCCATTCGCTGGACCTGCTGCTGGCCGACCTGCTCTGGGCAATGCAGTGGTTCAATCCGGCAATGAAACTGCTGCATAATGAAATAGAGCTTATTCATGAATTCGAGGCTGACAAAGCTGTTCTTGACAGCGGGACCGATGCCGTCAACTATAAACTCATGCTTGTCGGTGCTGTCGCCCAGAAGAAGGGAGTCAGCATGGGCAACTATCTGAGCGTGTCGAAACTTAAAGACCGTATAGATATGATGGAAAGGAAAGAATCCAGCCGTTGGAATATGCTCAGAGCCATATTCATCCCGATAATTGCGTTTGCGTTCCTGTTTGCAGACGCACAGACCGCCAGCGTGCAGGACGAAAGCTTCCAATGGCCCGTATTTGAGGACGGCAAGGTATGGCTCTTCAGGGACGGCACTGCCAAAGTGCAGACATTTGACAACGTTACAGCCGGTATGAAGACCGACGAGGTTGCCGCTTACCTGAAAAAGTATAAAGGTTACAGGACAACCCGAATGACACTTATGTACACCTATCCCATAGAGAGTCTTGCCGAGGCGCAGCCTCTTGCCGAGCAGCTGGCCAAGGTGGGCATACACATCAATGTGGCCAACAACGAGGATATGATTGACCACATGACCATGCCGGAATTCCGCGTGGTCCGCATCTACGGTCCGGAAACAGGCGGCCAGTACCGCTTCGAGATGATATGCAACCTGCACGAGGAAAGAATCATGCACGGTATGACCGGTAAACCTTATACATACAGGGACCTTTCCATTTCGGGTGATGTCAGTCTTATGCTCAAGTGGATAGACCTGTTTGACGGACACGGGCTGGCAATCTATCCGTCTGAAAATATGCCTTGTGCCGATTTGCAGAAGTTTGCCGAAGCAGCGTGGGGCCGTGGCATTGAGCAGGTATCGGTCGTACAGAGAGACAAAGGCATCATTACACTCATACCGCAGGGCACAAATATGACCGGCAAGTTTGGAAACGTGACGGCAGTCAGGGCCGTTGACCGTATGAACGCCAGCCATATCGAATTCGGGAATGCCCAGGTCATTGAACATCCCAAATCTTCATACAACCCCAATCCCGGTAACAACAGTCTTGTAAAGATAGTCCGCACTGCTGACATGACAGCGATAGTCTATAATGAACAGCAGGGCCCGGATCTTTGGATTAAGAGACGCTTCAACGATGTCATAAAGTGTAATGGCAAGGAATACCGTCAGACCGGGGGATACGGCCTGGAAGGTTTCGGTCAGAAGTATTTCTGGAGTCCTGACTGGGGCCAGTATCTGATGGTCGACTATTTCCCTGCGCTGCCGGCCGATGCCAAGGTAGCCGATCTGTGCGATGCCGGTGGCTGCCCCATCATCAGGAACCTGCAGGTGTCGAACTCATTGCCAAAGGACTTCTATGACCAGTTCGTTTCCATGAGATTGGGAGCAATGTACCTGTTGAAGACATTGCCTAAGGGCGTTCAGGACGGTGGAGGGGACTTTTTCTTAGCCGATGGAATTGAATTCACAGACAGGACAACCATAGTGCACTGCGTAATGAATCTGACGCAGCCACATTCATTCAAAGGCTATGTCAATGATTTCAAGTTGATACTTCCTGGTGGAACGGAAATCATTCCGACCCGTGTTGACGGTGTTCCCGTAGGCGAGGAGTTCTATCGTGGCGGAGATTTCGTTGCTACACGTTTCGACCTTGTATTCCCGAAACTTGAGACCGAACTGTTCACCGGAGGGGGCAACGCGGTAATGTTGACCGGGAATGAGACAATGCAGGATATCTTCGACATGATGCATTCATCGGACAATGCGGTAATGTTGACCGGGAATGTCTGTCACGAGCCTGTCTCTGTACCATTGAGGAAACTGACCAGATAAATTGTACATATGAATAAGACCGCATTCCTGTTGCTATTCTGCATCCAAACGGCTTTTGCCTATGCCGGCGTACCCATTTCGCGTTACGCTGCCAACGTGTACCGCTTTGACAGGGAGTACCCCCAGGAGAAGGTCTATCTGCATTTTGACAACACGTCATACCTGACAGGCGATACCGTCTGGTTCAAGGCCTATGTCGTCAATGCGTCAGACTTTACGGCCTCAAAGAGCGGAGTGCTGTACGTTGACCTTCTTAATGCAGCAGGCAGTGAGATGAAACAGCAGAAGTTCAAAATCGTTGACGGACAGGCTGACGGCTACATCTGTCTTACCAATGCGAATACGCAAACCGGCCGGAACTTGCGAGGTGAAGCGAATCTGCTGAGCGGCTATTATGAGATCCGTGCCTACACGGCCTACATGCTTAACTTCCAGGATGCGGCCATTTTCTCCAGAGTCTTTCCTGTAATGGAGATAACCAAAGATGACGCAACGGGTGAAAATGTCTGGAAAATGCCCACATACAATCACTTCAAATACCAGAAAAGGCCGCTGATGACCAAGACACATGACATGGACGTTACATTCTATCCTGAAGGAGGCAATATGATAACCGGCAGACCATGCCGTGTCGCGTTCAAGGTCACAGGCAAGGACGGCCTGGGACTTGATGCCACAGGCGTTCTTGGCGACAGTATTCAAATAAGCACTGTCCATGACGGAATGGGCAGTTTCGTGTTCACCCCATCCGGAAACAGAAAAAGCAGTCGTGTGAAGTTTGAAACTGCAGACGGCATCAGCGGAACCTTTGACCTTCCCCAGGCCGTCCAGTACGGACATACGCTGAACATAATAGAACAGACAGCAGACAGTCTGAAACTGAAAGTCATTTCCTCGACAGGACCGGAAAACCTGCAGGATTCGCTTGGTCTTGCCATCATGTGCCGGGGAAGACTGATATACTTCTCGCAGATTCCAGTACAGCAGGAACAATCAGCGGGCACGCTGGAGGTGGACCTTACCGGCATCCCGGAAGGCGTATGCCAGATATGCCTGTATGACAGAACCGGAAGTCCTGTCTCCACAAGAATGTTCTACCGCAGGAGCAGCCGGGACATCCCTCAGATAGATGTGAGTTTCAGCAAGCAGTCCTACCGTCCGCTTGAGAAAGTCAGACTTGACGTCAATGTAACGTACAAGGGGCATCCCTTCAGTGACAACATCTGTCTGTCGGTACGTGACGATGACGGCCATCATGGACCGTATTACAATGACCTGCGAACAAATCTGCTGCTGTCATCGGACCTGCGCGGCCTGGTGTGGAAGCCGGAATACTATTTCGAGAGTGTTGATGCGGAACATAATGAAGCACTGGACCTTCTGTGTATGGTCCAGGGCTGGGAACGCTATGACTGGAAGCTGATGTCCGGAGCCGTGGAGTTCAAAGAGAAGAAACGTATCGAGAGCGGTCTCACCTACAACGCATGGGTTAAGGACAAGCATAGCGGTCTGGGCATTGACAGCATACCCTTGAATGTCAGCTACATGCTGCCGGATTCCAGCATCAGCCGGTTCAAGTTTATAACAGAACAGGGAGGATACATGGGACTGGACATGCCTGACTTCTACAGTGTTGCCGAATTGCAACTGTGGCCTGACCGGAATGGTGAAGGCCGCAAGGTTAGGAAGAACTGCGAAGTGATTTTTGACGAGCAGAAACCATCGATCCGCAAGCTGGAGCCGCAGGAAATGGAGGAACTGTGGAAACAGATGGTCAAAGCGGAAAATCCGTCAGACTCCACACAGGAATTGCCGCAGGTCATCAACATCAGGCATGGCATTCTGCTGCCGGAAGTGGACATCAAGGAGAAACGCATGTTCGTTGACTACGCCACGTTCCATGACTTTGACGTTCAAAAGGACATGGAAGGATACAACAAAATGAACATCACTTTGCGGGAATACCTGAAAAGTCAGGGCTGTACTCTTCACGAAGAAAAAGATTCTACCAGTTGGGCAATACATGTAGGTCCACTCAGTCGAATCGGCTGGCAACCTCCTGTAAATGTGTTTGATCTCAAAATGTCCGAAGTTGAAAGCGTTATACTGTTTGATGAACCTATGGATTTTGAGACTCGTATGAGAGTTGAAATCAAACTTAGTGGAGGAGATGTTGACGTTGACGAACCTCATGAGCCGGATAAAAATGCAAGAATGGGTTATTTCTGTCACGTTGCTCTTGTACAGGATGACATTACATATAATCTGGAAAATATTCAGGATTACAAGTTGACCGCCCATGGCTACACC
>JAZUEH010000046.1:0-2104 GCA_045640065.1 Bacteroidaceae bacterium | reverse complement strand
CAGCCTCAAAGAGCGGAGTGCTGTACGTGGACCTTCTTAATGCTGCAGGCAGTGAGATGAAACAGCAGAAATTCAAAATCGTTGACGGTCAGGCCAACGGCTATATCAGTCTTACAGCAAATGCGAAAACGGAAACCGGTCGGGACTGGAGAGGTGAAATTGAAGGTAATCTGCTGAGCGGTTATTATGAGATCCGTGCCTACACCGCCTACATGCTGAACTTCCAGGATGCGGCCGTATTTTCCAGAGTCTTTCCTGTAATGGAAATCACGCAGGATGACACAACGGGCGAAAATGTCTGGAAAATGCCAACATACAATCTCCTCAAATACCATAAAAGGCCGTTGATGGCCAAGACACATGACATGGACGTTGCCTTCTATCCTGAAGGTGGACAGCTTATAATCGGCCAGCCATGCCGTGTCGCGTTCAAGGTCACCGGCAAGGACGGCCTGGGCCTGGATGCCACCGGTGTGCTTGATGGCGTGCTTGATGACAGCTTCCATATAAGTACGGTTCATGACGGAATGGGCAGTTTCGTGTTCACCCCGTCCGGGAAACGTGGTCGTGTGAAGTTCGAAACGGCAGACGGCATCAGCGGAACCTTTGACCTTCCCGAGGCTGTCCAATACGGACATACGCTGAACATAGTAGGGCAGACAGGTGACAGTCTGAAGCTGAAAGTCATTTCCTCAACAGGACCGGAAAACATGCAGGATTCGCTCGGTCTGGCAGTCATGTGCCGCGGAAGACTGCTGCATTTTTCCCAGATTCCCGTACAGCAGGCAGAGAACACGTTGGATATTGACCTTTCCGGCATCCCAGAAGGCGTGTGCCAGATATGCCTGTATGACAGGACCGGCAGTCCTGTCTCCACAAGAATGTTCTACCGCAGGGGCAACCTGGACGTCCCGCAGATAGATGTGCGTTTTGACAAACAGGCCTATCATCCGCTTGACAAAGTCAGAGTTGACGTTGATATAACATATAAGGGAAACCCCTTCAGTGACAACATCTGCCTCTCGGTACGTGATGATGACGGACATCAGGGACCGTATTACAGTGACCTGCGAACAGATCTGCTGCTGTCATCGGACCTTCGCGGTCTGGTGTGGAAGCCGGAATACTACTTCGAGCGTGATGATGCTGAACATAATGAAGCACTTGACCTGCTGTGTATGGTGCAGGGCTGGGAGCGCTATGACTGGAGGCAGATGTCTGGGACCGTGGAGTTCAATGAAAAGAAACGTCTTGAGAGCGGTCTCACTTACAATGCATGGGTTAAGGACAGGAAAAGCGGTCTGGGCATTGACAGCATATCCCTGAATGTCAGCTATATGCTGCCGGATTCCAGCATCAGCGAGTTCAAGTTTATAACAGAACAGGGAGGCTACATGGGACTGGACATTCCGGACTTTTACGGTGATGCTGAATTTAGCCTGTGGCCTGGCAAGATGCACGGAGGACGCAAAACGAGGAAGAACTGCGAACTGTTTTTTGACGACGAACTGAAACCTTCAGCCCGCAGGTTGGAGCTGCAGGAAATGGAAGAACTGTGGAAACAGATGGTCAAAGCGGAAAACTCGGCAGACTCAACATCGGCATTGCCGCAGGTAATCAACGTCAAGCATGGCATTCTGCTGCCAAACGTAGACATTGAGGAGAAACGAATGTTCGTTAACTACGCCACATTTCATGACTTTGACATTCACAGAGATCGAGAGGGGTACAACAAGATGAACATCACTTTGTGGGAATACCTGAATAGCCAGGGTTTAATTATTCACGATGATAAAAGGAATTGGTTCTTTGCATTTCCAGTGTTTGCACATGTATCGAGTGTCTTGGATCACAAAATGTCTGAAATCGAAAGCCTTGTGGTGTTTGATGAACCCTTGGATTTTGAGACATGCAACAGAATTGCAAGCAAATTTATGGGACAAATTGTTGATTTTAACGCACCTTATGAACCAAATGAAGATGAAGAATTGATTTATCTTTATTTAATCACTCTTGAAAATAATCGCAAAAAAATCATTGATACATACAATCTGGAAAACATACGGCAACTGACGCTGACAGCCCACGGCTATACCCCTCCGGC
>JAZUEH010000045.1:0-4371 GCA_045640065.1 Bacteroidaceae bacterium | reverse complement strand
CTGATACCTGAACTGCACATCATGAGCCTGGAGTTCTACAAGAACACCCGCCAGTCCTATGCCGAGGACCTGAAGGACAGTGTGTTCGATGTTGCATGCCGCCTGGCTGACGGAACGCAGATTGACATTGAGGTGCAGGTTCGTGCCCAAGACTGGTTCGCCGACCGCTGCCTGTACTACTCTACCTACTGCATCCAGGACCAGGTCAAGAAGGGACAGGAGGACTACAGCCTGAAACCGGTGTACATAGTGTCGATAATTGCCTTCACCCGCCAGCATGCCCCGGATTGGGACGGCAGCATCCTGTCCAGCTATTCACTGCGCGAGGACCGCACGCATGAACTGATGACCGACAATCTTCATTTCGTGTTTGTCGAGCTGGCGCACTTCGACAAAAAGTGGGAAGATATTGACAATGACAAGGAAAGATTCTACTTTTGCATTCGCAGGCTGCACGAGCTGGACGTCCTGCCTGATGGTTTTGCCGAAGGCATATGGGCCAGACTGGCCCGTCAGAGCGAGTTTGCGGCAATGGAATCAAGTGTAAAGATAAAATACATAAAGACTATGACAACCGATATAGACAGACGCGCCCAGATGAAATACGCCGAGCGGGTAGCCCGCGAAGAAGGCCTCGCTGAGGGCCGTGCTGAAGGCATTGAACAGAACAAGCTGGAGATTGCACGGAACATGAAGGCCGCAGGCATTGCAGCTGGAATCATCAGTCAGTGCACCGGCCTGTCCCTGGAGCAGGTTGCCGAACTTTGAGTCAATATTATCGGGGCAGGTTATTTGCTGATATCAGGTCTCGTTTTTTTCAAAAACGGTCTGGATTCAGGAAGTGGTAGGTCCAAATTGCGATTATAATGTCAAGTTACGGTTACGGTTACGGTGGGGCTTGAAGCGGGTGTCAATCGGCATAGCCTTCTTCCTCGACGGTGGTTGAGATGCTTAGGCTCAGGGCATCGGGATTGGAGGCGGCCAACATCACATTGATGGGGCGGAATACAACCGTTTTAGTCTTTGGGGTGATATATGTTGTCTTCATTTGGAATTCAATTTTACATGTTCAACACCTTTCGGCCGTTAATGATGGCAATCCCCTGCCCCGGCGCATCAAGCCTCTGGCCGGCAAGATTGTAGATTCCCAACTCCACACTGCCGTCATCATGAGTCCAGGCCGGGATAAGCTGCAGACCCGTCGTTCCGTTGCCATCGTCAAAGGATATGGCAACAGCACGCAATGGTGAAAGACCCGGATTATCCAGCGTTGTCAGATATGCGCGGAACGGTGCTATGGTAAGCTTGTTGCTTGCGCTCTTTATTTCTCCGTTGCTTATGTAATACAGAGACTTGAGCTCATCGGGATCATCATATACCATATTCCCTATGGAAAGGTTGCCGTCCATTTCCCAACCGTCGGTAACGACCGGATTGGGAGTGTAATCAAATACGTAATCCATGCTGACGAAACTGTACACTGTATCAGTTCTGGTGACACTGAAAATGGCTGGTGTTCCGGCCTCCAGCACATCGACTGCAGAGAAATTGAGCTGAGTCCCGTCCGTGTTCGCGCCGGTAAGCTTATAGTATCTGATGTAGTCATCGGACTTCACGTTGAATGGCAGTACAATGGTGCCGTACCTGCTCTTCATTTCACGGGTGACATAGACTGCATTTCTGTCATTGCAATAACCTTTATATACAGGGTATCCGTCTGAAGCGATATCCTGTTCCCATGGCAGACCTACGCTGGCATCGTTGCTGCCACCGTTTATCCTGAAACAGAGAGTGCCGTTCTTGACATCCTCATCAGTAAATGGAGTTACACCATCGCCTGACTGCCCCAGATTGCTTCCGTAATTGTGGCAGTTCCTGACGATGATGTCGGTATCACCGCGGGCAAATCCCATTCCGGTTTCCGTGCCTGTAACGTCTCCGGAATTCCAGCAGCCCATGATTTCAGCACCATGCTTTGCAAAACCGCACATTGCAGCAGACTTGCTGTTGGCGGTGACATTGCCCATGTTATAGCAGTTCTCCATGTAGAGTTTCAACTTGCTGTCTGAATAGACCCCACCTATCAGGCTTCCGCAGTCATAGTCGCCTGTGACCGATGCCTTGTTGCCGCAACCTATGATTCTTATGAACCCTTCGGTTTGAGCCTTGTGCTCGGCATAACCTATTATTGCGCCCAGGCCATGACCGCCCCTGATTGCTCCGGAGCCGATGGTCAGGTTACGCACCTCGGTATTCAGACCCACCACTCCAAAGAAGCCGACACCGTTCTTCGTGTTGTCATTGGCAGTAGTAAGATTGAATATCGTGTGGCCCTCACCGTTACAATGGCCGATGAATGGATGATCGTAGGTGCCTATTGGTACCCAGGTCGTTTCACCGCAGTCTATATCGTTTTCAAAATAGACAATGTAATAGTCCCTGACACCGCTGTTGACATCACTGCGCAGTCTGTCCAGATCGTCAGTGGTCGAGATCAGATACACTTCGCCCAATGCCCTCAGGTTGACTTCATCGTGCGATGGGTCAAGAATTGGATAACTGTCGCCCTGGCTCTGACGCCATGGACCGTTGCTGCCTGCTGCACCGTTAAGAAGACCTGCAACAGTGCCATTTGCAAGCAACTCGTCAGTTACCGGAATTCTGGCACCTGCATCGGCATCGTAATGATTGGAACGATAGTAGTTGTTTGACAAGTTGTTGGCGCTGTTCTTTCTCTCAACGTTTCCTATCGGGTCCCAGTCTTCATTATCTTCAACCACAATGATATTTCCAACATTAAGGCAGTTGCTTACCATATCGGTATTGGCGCACTGGCCGAATATTCCGCCAACCTGTTCGAATCCCTGAATGTCGCTTGCATTGAGGCAGTTGGTGATTACCGACTTTTTCGCCACACCATCAATATAGCCTACTATACCGCCCACATAGCAGTCCCGGCACAGCAGGTTACCGTAGTTGGAACAGGTGTTGAAAACAGATCCCTCGCACGAACCGCAAATGCCGCCTATTTCGTCATGTGCACCTATTTCGGCATCTATGAGATTTATCAGTGACATCGTAATGCCTGTAGCGACAATGATTATGGTTACGGTAAATGCGCCTTTCCCGGCGGTGGTTACAGACAACAGGGCAAGTTCAACTCCGAATGCGGCTGTAGACAGCCCCAACGTTCCTACGAAAGAGACGAATCCTGCCGTAAGGTCAAACCCCTGATGCTCGTACTGCTTTTCCAGATCATCCTGTATTGATTTGATGTATTCTGCATTAAGCTTTTTCGCCAGTGCCGCCTTCATCTTCTGTGTGGATGAAATGAAATCATCCTCTTCGCAATGCATCACAAAGCCGCTGTTGCTGCAATTGGTGAACGTTGACATGCTACTGTAGCCAACAAGACCTCCCACACGGTCATCGAGCGCCCCTATCGATGCAAAGTTCACGCAGAACACGAACTGGTCACTGTTGCTCTCGCCCACGAAACCGCCGGCGTATGCATTGCCCCAGCTGCCATCGGCATAGACCGTTGAATAAGCACTGTTGCTGCAGTTGCAGTAGATCGAGTTGATGCTCACTCCCGCGAAACCTCCGGCACGGTTGCCGTCAACGGTCACATCGTTGCCCATGCACTTGACATTGCGGAAGTCGCAGTTCTCGGCCCTGCCCACTAAGGCACCGGCATTGTCATCGTCATTGAATATGGAAATTTCCGATACTACAATCTGGTTGAAATTGCAGTTCTTTGCCGAACAGGCAACAGCACCTATGTCATCGTCATCCCATTCCACACGGAAATACCGGATTACAAGATTCTTCAGTGTCGCACCCTCCATTGCCTTGAAAATGTGGTGCATGACACGGTTCGTTCCGTTACCCAGTGAATAGAAAACGGTCTGCCCGTCCCTTTCACCCTGCCCGTCAATGGTGCCACGGAACGTTACATCCAGAGTTCCTATTGTTGACAGGTCAATGTCTGCCGTCAGCCTGATATAGGCCGATGGATTCTTTACGATTTCCTCCTTGAATTTCGCGGCAGTCCCAACCAGGACTTCACCGGCCCATGCACCTGCAAAGGCAAGCAGCGCAAGAAAAAGTGTGATATATCTTTTCATGATGCAAAGATAATCATATCTTTATTATTTTCCGGCTTTGACCGGACGGATTACCAGACCATCGGAGCGCTGGCTTGAATTGGGGCACCTGTGCGACTTGCGCTCAACGTCAATGACTCTTGAAGCCGCCTGCACTCATTGGGCCGTGACGTAAAGGTACAGCGATTCGGGCGTGAGGTACGGATCCATGTCCAGGTAGAAGATCACGGTCGATAAGTCCACCGTCAGGCCGTACATTTCATAA
>JAZUEH010000044.1:0-12286 GCA_045640065.1 Bacteroidaceae bacterium | reverse complement strand
GTTCATTTCTTTTTGATTCAACTCAAACAATTCATATATTTGACGAAACAAAGAATCCTATAATAAACTGCTAGGCTTATGAAGACTGAAGAGATTATGGCCGCTCTTGAGAGCAGGCATCCGGGAGAGAAAGAATATCTGCAGGCTGTCCGTGAGGTACTGAACAGCGTCGAGCCGGTTTACAACCAGCATCCTGAGTTCGAGGAGGCTAAAATCGTGGAGCGTCTCGTCGAGCCGGACCGCATCTTCACGTTCAAGGTGCCATGGACCGATGACAATGGCGAAATCCATGTGAATACGGGCTACCGCATCCAGTTCAACAATGCCATTGGACCGTACAAGGGCGGACTCAGGTTCCACGCATCGGTCAATCTTTCAATCCTGAAATTCCTTGGTTTCGAACAGACTTTCAAGAATGCGCTGACCACTCTGCCCATGGGTGGAGGCAAGGGCGGATCGGATTTCTCGCCGCGTGGCCGTTCCAATGCCGAAATCGAGCGTTTCTGCCATAGCTTCATGCTTGAACTCTGGCGCAACATAGGTCCCGATACCGATGTTCCGGCAGGTGATATAGGTGTGGGCGCACGTGAGATAGGCTATCTGTACGGCATGTACAAGAAGCTGGCACGTGAGAACACCGGTGTCCTGACAGGCAAGGGACTGACATTCGGGGGCTCGCGCATACGTCCCGAAGCAACCGGTTTCGGAGCATTGTATTTCCTGACCCAGATGCTGGAGACCGCAGGAGACAGCATCAAGGGCAAGACCATAGCCATAAGCGGATTCGGCAATGTGGCCTGGGGAGCCGCCACGAAGGCCACCCAGCTAGGTGCCAAGGTGGTGACGATCTCAGGTCCTGACGGCTATATCTATGATGCCGATGGTCTGAATGAAGAGAAAATTGCCTACATGCTCCAGCTCCGTGCAAGCAATAACGATGTCGTTGAACCGTATGCAAGGAAGTTCGGCGCTGAATTCATTCCCGGCCGCAAGCCATGGGAACGCAAGGTCGACATTGCCATGCCGTGTGCTACCCAGAACGAGCTGAACGGAGACGATGCCCGTCAGCTGGTTGCCAACGGAGTGCGTATGGTGGCCGAGGTATCGAATATGGGCTGCACTCCCGAAGCCATAGACACCTTCATCGCTGCACGTGTCACATACGGACCTGGCAAGGCCGTGAATGCCGGAGGTGTGGCAACATCGGGCTTGGAGATGACACAGAATGCCATGCATCTGTCATGGGCTTCAAGTGAGGTCGATGCACGTCTGCACACCATCATGAGTGACATTCATGAACAGTGCGTCAAATATGGAAAGGAGCCGGACGGCTATATCAACTACATGAAGGGCGCCAACATAGCCGGATTCATGAAAGTAGCCCAGGCCATGCTTGAGCAGGGATTCCTGGGCTGATGAAGTCGGGAACGTCAGCGGACAACCTCGGTGAATTCCGGGGTCTTGCCCGGCTGGGCAATGACGTAGATTGTGGAACGTGAACCGCCTCCACCGAATCCGCTGCTGGCAACGGTGTATTTGTACTCGGTAGCGCCTTCAATCTCGCGGCTGGCCACCTCGACCGGAGTGCCCAGAGGGAACTGGTAACTGGAACAGGCTGCGTTGAAGGTTTCCACATCGGATTCTGAAACGGGTTTGGATTCAGAAAATTCGGGCAGGGGTGCGACTGTGCCTTCCTTGTAGCCGCCTGAAATGAGAAAACGGTTCACCTCGGCCGGAACAGCGTCCATGCGAGCGGCACGACAGCCGTAACCTTCAATTACCGTGGCTCCGGGAAGGGCATCCTTGAGGGCTTTGGTGCCTGTTGCAAGACCGCCGCTGCCGAAAGTGCAGAATGTAACAATTGTCTTGCCGTCAAAATCGGCATCCTCAAGCAGTGACTTGATAGGATTGGCGTAGATACCGCTCCAGATTGGGAATCCCAGGAAAATGCGGTCATAATCGGCCAGATTGACCTTGAGGGGAACGAGTTCGGGCAGCTGGCCTGACTGGTTCTCGCGCTGTGCACGCTGTACGGTCTGATTGAAGTCTCCGTCATAAGCCGGTGTGACCTCAATGCGGGCAATGTCCCAGCCTGTCTGGCTGGCAATTTCCTTTGCGACTGTTTCAGTCGATCCCTCCTGTGAGTAGTAAAGGACCAGAGTCTTTGACTGGCCGCCTGCGCAGGACATCATGCCGGCTCCTGCCAGAATAGAGAAAAGAAGTTTCTTCATATTGTCGGTTTTGGGTTAATGGATCGTTGAAAGGCCGGAATCAATCCGGCTGGGTGAGCTTGCGGAAGACCGATGGTGTGGTCAGGGAGAAACGCATCATTTCACCGGTTACGGGGTGGATGAATGCCAGCCTGTAGTTGTGGAGCATGAGACGGCGTGCGGGGTTGGTCTCGGCACCGTATTTGAGGTCACCGGCTATGGGACAGCCCATTTCTGACATGTGGACCCTGATCTGATTCTTCTTGCCTGTGAAAATCTCCACATCGACAAGTGCATAGCGGCCGCGTGACTGGATGACACGGTAATGGGTTACGGCAAGACGTCCGCGCTCTTCGTCATCGGTCGAGAATACACGCATGTGGCTGTCCTCCATGAGAAGGCTTTCTATGGTGTCCTCGGGGCGTGACGGAATGTTCTCGGTCACGCACATGTACTTGCGCTCCTTGACATAATAATCCCAGTTGGCACGCAGTTCGTGCATGAATTCCAGATCCTTGGCGAAAATCAGCACGCCCGATGTGTACTGGTCCAGACGGTGGCAGACGTAGAGCTCGGCATCGGGATTGTCATGGCGCACATAGTCACGGATAATGTGGAAGGCGTTCTTTTCGCGGGCATTCTCATTGCCTACTGAAAGCAGGCCCGATGCCTTCTCGATGACCACGATCCACCGGTCCTCATACAGCACCTTGACCTGGGGATTGTTGAACTGGTAGAAACTGCGGCCCATGTTGATTTCAACCGTGTCGCCGGGCAGGAGCGGTGTGTCGAACTGTGTGACGGCCTTGCCTTTCAGGGCTACGTGCCTGTATTTGAGCAGAGCCTTGATCTGGGTGCGGTTCATGTCTGACAGGGTTTCCAGAAGAAAGGGAAGAAGTGTGGTCTCGGCCGATACCGTGTAACTTTTTATGTTGTCGGCCGTATAGCTGCGGCCAGCGGGTCTTTTTGCCATATTAATCCTTGTCGTTTTCAATCTTGTTCAACATCTTCAGGGTTGCCTTGATTGCAGCCTCGGTCTGGTCAGCGTCAAGTCCACGGGTACGGAAATCCTGACCGTTAAGGTTCCAGCTTATGATGGTCTGGACAAAGGCATCGGTACGGCCACCTGGAGGAATCGATACGGTGTAGTCCGTCAGAACCGGGAAGGGCTTGTCCAGACTTGCATATATCTTGCGCAGGGCACGTACAAAGGCATCGTACTGGCCGTCTCCGCTTGCCGAATCCTGATATGCCTGTCCGTCAATCTCAATCATCACGGTTGCCTGTGGCCTGAGCCCCTGGGCAAGCATGAGCGAGTAGTTGAGTATGCGTATGCGCTGTTCGTGTTCGCTGTCATGGTGAAGGACATCGCTTACAATATATGGCAGGTCATCCTGCGTGAGCTGTTCCTTCTTGTCTCCAAGCTCCACAATGCGCTGGGTAACCTTGAGCATGGACTCGTCATCAAGCTCTATGCCCATGGCTTCAAGATTCTTCCTGACGCTTGCACGGCCGCTGTTCTTGCCGAGTGCGTACTCGCGTATACGGCCGAAACGCTCGGGCAGCAGGGCACCTGTGTAGAGCCCGTCCTTGGCGTCTCCGTCAGCATGGACTCCTGCGCACTGCGTGAATACGTTCTGGCCTACAATAGGCTTGTTCTGCGGTATGCGTATCCCGCTGTCCATCTCGACCAGACGGCTCAATCGGGTAATGCAGTTTTCATCGGCATTCAAAGGCTGGTCCAGATGGTCATGTACAACAGCCATCACACTGGCAAGCGATGCGTTCCCGGCCCTTTCGCCCAGTCCGTTCACTGTGGTGTGTACTCCACATACGCCTGCACGGACCGCACTGTAAGTGTTGGCTACAGCCAGTTCGTAGTCATTGTGGGCATGAAAGTCGAAATGAACATCAGGGAAGGCTTCCAGCATGATCCTGCAGAATTCGTATGTGTTCTGCGGATTCAGGATTCCCAATGTGTCGGGAAGCATTATGCGTTTGACCGGCAATCCGGTCAGGGCACGTGTCAGTGACATTACGTATTCCCTTGACTGTGACATGCCGTTGCTCCAGTCCTCCAGGTATGCATTTACCGAAAGCCCCATCCCAGTTGCGGCAAGAACGGTATTCCGAACATCGTCAATGTGCTGTTGCGCGGTCTTGCCAAGCTGTCCCTCCACATGCCTGAGGCTGCCCTTGCAGAGCAGGTTCATGACCTTGCATCCGCTGTCCTTTATCCACTGTGCGGAACGGTCAATGTCCACGAAACCAAGCACCTCAAGACGGTTCTCGCAGTTGTTGGCGTGTGCCCATCGGACTATGCGGCGAACACATTCCTGTTCCTGCCGTGTGGTGAGGGCCGATGCCAGCTCGATTCTGTCAACGCGCACTTCGGTCAGAAGCGAACGGGCTATATCCATCTTTTCACGGGCTGAGAATGAGACCCCCTGGGTCTGCTCGCCGTCCCGCAGCGTGGTGTCGAGTATCTCTATCATGGATGTCTTATAATACGAGTCTTTCACAAGGGAACTTGTTGACGGCACTGATGAATGCCTGTACGGCAGCCGTCACTATGTCCGTGTCGGCCGCAAAGCCGTAATACAGCACATTCTCGAACTCCACCTGCATGTGGACCTTACCGGTATCGTCACTGCCGCGGTCCATGGCCTGGATAAGGAATTCACGTATGGTCATGCGGTTTCCCGTTATTTTCTTTATGCACTTGATGGCGGCATCGACCGGACCGTTTCCCGGTGACGAGGCTTCATACTCCCGTCCGTCAATGGTCATGCGGATTGAGGCGCAGTGTTCCACGCCAAGGCCCGATGTCACGTTCAGGTAGTCCAGATGCACACGCTGTCTGCGGGGCTCGCTGTGGCCGGCAAGTCCCAGAATGTCCATGTCGCTGATGTCGGTCTTGGAATCGGCCAGTTTCAGGAACTTCTCATAAAGCCGGTCAAGTTCAGGTCCGTGGACTTCGACCCCAAGCAGCTGACAGCGCTGCTGGAGTGCAGCCCGGCCGCTTCGGGCGGTCAGGATGAGACTGCTGTCGAGCATGCCCACCTCCTTGGGATCAAGTATCTCGTATGTCTTGCGGTTCTTGATCACCCCGTCCTGATGTATTCCCGATGAATGTGAGAATGCATTCCTGCCGACAATGGCCTTGTTGGCCTGGACGGGCATGTTCATGAGGGACGATACCAGGCGGCTGGCATGGAACAGACGTGTGGTGTCGATACCTGTGTCAATGCCCAGTTCCGGGTGGCTGCGCAGAATCATTACAATCTCCTCAAGCGATGCGTTGCCGGCCCGTTCGCCTATGCCGTTGACGGTGACCTGCACCTGGCGCGCTCCTGCACGGATGGCCTGGAGCGTGTTCGCTGTTGCCAGACCAAGGTCGTTATGGCAGTGGACAGACAGGGTCACGCGGTCTATGCCGTTGACATTTTCCATAAGGTAGGCAATCTTCTGACCGAATTCATCGGGCATACAGAAGCCTGTGGTGTCAGGGATGTTCACTACCGTTGCACCGGCCTTTATGACCGCCTCAACCACACGGGCCAGATAGACGTTGTCGGTGCGGCCGGCATCCTCGCAGTAGAATTCCACATCGTCAGACAGGTTGCGGGCAAGACGTGTTGCTGCGACGGCCTGCTCCAGAATATCCTCCCGCGTGGAGTTGAACTTGTACCGGATATGGGAGTCCGATGTTCCTATGCCGGTATGGATCCTGCCTCTGGCGGCTCCTTTCAGGGCCTGGGCTGCCAGTTCGATGTCACTTTCGACAGCTCTTGCAAGGGCGCAGACTATGGGCTTGCTCACGGCCGAGGCTATGCATTCCACGCTGTGGAAATCGCCCGGGCTGGATGCCGGGAAACCGGCCTCTATGACATCGGCCCCCAGCTCTTCAAGTGCACGCGCCACCTGTACCTTTTCTATGGTACTGAGCTGGCAGCCGGGCACCTGTTCGCCGTCGCGCAGTGTGGTATCGAAAATGAGAAGCCTCTCAGACATTGTTTCTGCCGCTTTTTTCAATCTTTTTGCAAAAATAGGGAAAAAAAGTCTTCAGTTATTTGAAAATTCAAAAGCAGGACTTATCTTTGCCACGTGTTTTTCATGGTATTAGATTTTATTTTAAGATGAGCGGAACTGGGAAGTCCCGCTCATCTGCTTTTCATACGGTTAGCCGGCTCAGTCCTTGAGCCAGCGGTCCAGCCAGGCAAAGTATGTGCGCTGCCATGCTATTCCGTTCTGCGGTTTGAGCACCCAGTGGTTCTCGTCCGGGAACAGCAGCAGCTGGGCCTCTATTCCGCGCATGCGTGCAGCCGTGAAGGCCGATACTGCCTGCGAATATATGATTCTGTAATCCTTCTCACCGTGTATGCACAGGATAGGGGTATCCCATTTGTCAACGTAGAGATGCGGGGATTCCCTGTAGGCTGACAGGCGGTTCAGGTTGTCATTCTCCCAGTATGCTCCTCCAAGATCCCATTCGGGGAACCAGAGTTCTTCAGTCTCGACGAACTGCTGCTGGGTGTTGAATATGCCGTCATGGGCAATGAAGCACTTGAAGCGTCCCTCGTGGTTGCCGGCAAGCCAGTAGACCGAATATCCTCCGAAACTAGCGCCTACGCATCCCAGACGCTCCTTGTCGACGTATGGCTCCTTGCAGACATCGTCAATTGCCGAAAGGTAGTCCTTCATGCACTGGCCTGAATAGTCTCCGCTTATCTCCTCAAGCCATTCCTGGCCGAATCCCGGCAGGCCGCGGCGGTTCGGGGCAACTACTATGTAGCCCTGTGCGGCCATGATGCGGAAGTTCCAGCGGTAGCTCCAGAACTGTGAGACCATGCTCTGGGGACCTCCCTCGCAGAACAGAATTGTAGGATATTTCTTGTTGGGGTCGAAATGCGGAGGGTAGATGACCCATGTGAGCATTTCCTTGCCGTCAGTGGTCTGGACGGTGCGGGCATCGACCTTTATCTGGTCAAGCTGGGCAAAGATGTGGTCATTCTCGTGCGATATGCGTTCGGCCATGCCGCGGGTGGTGTCGAACGAGTAGATTTCAGTGGCGTTGGTCATGGACTGGGCTGTAACGATAAGGCGCTTTGCCGAACCCCAGGCCAGGGAGTTGTAGTCACAGATGTCGCTGCTCTGCGGTATTATGTTGCCGTCAAGGTCAACTGCGAAGATTGACATGCATCCCTTCCAGGAACCTATGAAATACAGATAGTTCTTGTCCTGTGCCCAGATGTAGTCGTCAACGTTGCTGTCAAAGTTCTCGCTGACTGACCATTTGCGGTTGGTGACAAGGTTCATCACATACAGGCGGTTGCGGTCGCTCTCATAGCCGTCACGTTCCATGCTCTGCCATGCTATGTAGGTACCGCTGGTGCTGAACTTGGGATTGGTGTCGTAGCCCATGTTCATGTCGTCCTGACCCGGCAGCTTGCAGAGGTTGGTGTGTTCACCGCTTTCCACATCATAGAGGTAGATGTCTGAATCTGTGCTCCTTGCGTAATCAATGCCGGATTTCCTGCGGCAGGTGTATGCCAGTTTGGAACCGTCAGGAGCCCAGGCGAACTGCTCTATGCCGCCGAACGGAAGCATGGGACTTTCAAAAGGCTCGTCCTGGAGCAGGTCAATGGCATCGGTCCCGACCTTGCCGTCCTTGACCTGAGCGATGAACGGGTGGGGAAGGGCTGTCACCCAGTTGTCCCAGTGACGGTACATCAGGTCGTTGGCTATGTGTGCACTTGATTTCGGCAGGTCAGCGTAGGGCTTTTCGGGAACCAGGGGGTTGGGAACGCTCATGACCATGAGAACGCGGCTCATGTCAGGGGCGAACAGGAAGCCTTCAACGTCCTTTTCCATGAATGACAGCTGCTTGCGGCGGCTGCCGTCGGCACTGACTGACCATATCTGCTGGACTCCGCCTTCATCGGCAGCCAGAAACGCTATCGTATTGTCGTCAATCCATGCGGGACTGCTCTCCGATTCCGCACCGGGGGTAAGCAGTTTCAGGTTCTCGCCCTTGTCGGTCATGACGTAAATGACCGTGTGGCTTGCGTTCTCGGGAACGCTGTAGTAAGTGGTCTGATATGCCACATGAGTGCCGTCAGGTGAAGTGGCGACACCGCCTATGCGGCCCATGGACCAGAGCACTTCGGGGGTAAGACGACCGTCCTCAACGGTTATGTCGCTCTTTCCGATGTTTACCTTTTCGTCTTTCCTGTCATTCATCACATAGAAGATGGTTCCAACGGCCACTATCAGGGCCATGATGATACCGTAAAGTTTCCTGTTCATTATTTATTTCTGTTGGTTTCATTCAGATAAAATGCACGTCTCAGCTTTCAAGAAGGATTCTGATGAAGTCCGTTCCGTTTTCAAGCGTTCCGTATATGCCTGACTGGCATGATTCCTCGTCATAGCGGCAGACACTGTCGGGGGTGATGCCGCGGTGCCAGATGAGGAAAGGAACGTTCTCGCGTGTATGTGTGCGGTGTGAGCACGGCGTGGGGTGGTCGGGAAGAACGGCAATCGTCACCGGCTCGTCCCAGTCCTTGACCTGCTCGTAAATGGGGCCGATGACACGTCTGTCCAGATCTTCCACGCAACGCAGTTTCAGCGCGGTGTTGCCCTCATGTCCGGCTTCGTCGGCGGCTTCGACATGCACGTAGACCAGATCATCGGATTTCAGAGCCTCCAGAGCCGCACGTGTCTTGTTCTCGTAGTTGGTATCGAAAAGGCCGGTCGCACCTTCCACATCGATGACCTTCATGCCGGCATATTTGCCTATGCCTTTTATCAGGTCGACAGCCGATATCACGGAACTCTGCCTGAGCTGTGGAAAGGATTCTGCCAGAGTCTGCATCTGCGGACGGTAGCCCGGCGACCACGGCCAGATGCTGTTGGCCATGTCCTTGCCCTGAGCCTTGCGCTCCAGATTCAAGGGATGCTTCTCAAGCAGCTGCTGTGAACGGAGAATCAGACCGTTGAGAAGATCGGCTGTAGCCTGGGCCTCGGGTGTGGCAGCCTTGATGAGCAGAGGCTGGAACGGCTGTCCGGGGACATCGTGAGGAGGGGTGCAGAGCAGTTCCTTGCGGCCTCCTTTCACCACCAGCAGATGGCGGTACTGGATTCCGGGGTGGAAACTGACGGTGTCAGAACCAAGCTCGCGCTCCAGATATCCGATGAGTTCGCGGCCCTCGTCCGTGCTCAGGTGACCTGCCGAATGGTTCTTGATGCAGCCGTTCTCCACGCAGATAAGGTTGCAGCGCATGCCCATGTCACCATCCTCAAGCTCAACTCCCATGTTGGCGGCCTCAAGGACACCGCGTCCTTCAAAGACCTTGTGGACATCGTATCCAAGCACTCCCATGTTGGCGACTTCGCTGCCGGGTGTGAAGCCTTCGGGTACGGTGCAGACCATTCCGGTACGTCCTTCACGGGCCAGAAGGTCCATGTACGGGGTGTCGGCGTGCTGCAGCACGGTCTGTCCGTCAAAGGCATCGGACCAGTCGGCCATGCCGTCTCCAAGTATTATCATGTATTTCATTGCGCGCAATATATAATGTGAACTGCAAAAATACTCTATTTCCGACTTTTCCCAAGCGTTTTTGGATTGCTTTTGATTAACTTCGCAACATAAACATGAATTTGAAATGATAAAGGAGAGAATAGAGGAACTGCGCCGCAATATGGTGCAGTGGGGCTGGGATGCAGCCATTACGGTGGGGCAGGACCCTCATGACAGCGAATATACACCGGCACGCTGGTGCCAGCGGCAGTTCATAAGCGGATTCACCGGCTCGGCCGGAGTGGTGGTCGTGACCATGGACCATGCCGGTCTGTGGACCGATTCCCGTTACTGGATTCAGGCGGCCGCCCAGCTGGAAGGCACCGGTGTGGAACTCCACAGGATGGTGTCGGTCGAGGACTGCGACTGGATGGCCTGGACTGTGGAATCACTGCCTGAAGGCGCTGTCGTAGGTGTTGACGGCCTGTGCTTCAGCATGGGCGAGGCCACCCGCATGGAACAGATGATGGCTGCCAGGGGACAGCGTCTTGAATCGCGTCCGGACTATCTTGAAGCCATCTGGAAAGACCGTCCTTCACTTCCATCGGCCCCGGTATGGATTCATGAAGACCGATATGCCGGCCGCAGTATGGATGACAAGCTGGCATGGCTGCGTGGTGTCCTGAAGGAGAAAGGCTGTACGCACATGTTCGTGAGCTGTCTGGACCAGATATCATGGCTTCTGAACCTGCGTTCTCCGGACATTGACTATAGCCCCATGCTCATATCGTTCGCTCTGGTCGGACCGGAAACGGTTGAACTGTTCGCATTGGAGTCGAAATTCAGCGGTGAAATCAGGGAAATGCTTGCGGCTCATGGAGTGAATCTGCATGAGTATTCACAGGTGGGACCATTCATTGCATCGCTTGACTGTGGAGGACGTATTCTCATTGATCCTGCCACCTTGAATTTCGAGACTGGACAGGCAATTGGCCGGGCATTCGGACAGGACGGCATGCTGGCTGCGGCATCGCCCATCGACCTTGAGAAATCCATTAAAAATGCCGTTGAAATTGAAGGATTCCGTAAGGCATACCTGCAGGACGGTGTCGCACAGACACGCTTCTTCATGTGGCTTGAAAATGAACTTGCAGCCGGACGGGAGGTCACGGAATGGAGCGCCCTTGAGCAGCTGCACAGTTTCCGTGCACAGGACCCCGATTTCCTGGACGAGAGTTTCGAGACCATATCGGCTTACGGGACCAATGCGGCCATAGTACATTATGAGACAGTAAAGGGACACGATGCACGGCTGGAGCCTCACGGACTTTACATGAACGACAGTGGGGCGCATTACCGTTACGGGACTACCGACATTACCCGTACCGTGCCTCTTGGACCGCTTACCGCACTGGAACGTGAGGATTACACGCTGGACATGATGGCTATGATAGAACTTTCCATGGCTGTGTTCCCTGCCGGAACGCCAGGCGGCCGTCTGGATGCTGTGGCCCGCCGCCCGCTATGGCAGGCCATGCGCAACTTCGGACACGGGACCGGACATGGGGTGGGCAATGTGCTCAGCGTGCATGAGGGCCCCCAGACCATACGTCAGAACCTGAAGCCGGTGCCGTTGATGCCGGGAATGATTACTTCAAACGAGCCGGGAATCTACCGTGAGGGGTTCCATGGCGTGCGTCATGAGAACATGATCCTGTGCCGTGAGGCCGGCAGCAATGAGTTCGGTGACTGGCTGTGTTTCGAGACTCTTACACGCACTTATATCGATACGTCCGGACTGGATTTGAAGCTTATGGATGCGGCCCAGATTGCCTGGCTCAATGACTTCAATGCTGTTGTGTACAGGGATCTGGCTCCGATGCTGACTGCCGGTGAACGGGAGTGGCTGAAAACCAAGACCGCAGCGGTCTGAGCCGTCATTTCAGGGGAAAAAGGTCTTGGAAACAAGTTTTGGATGATGGATGGTGGGGTCTGCGGACTGCCGCTCCATGGCCTGCGCCAAGGCTTTCCACGGAAAGTCCGCACACCCCACCATCCAGCATCCAAAAATGTCGCGGGCACCACTTTCGATTGCAGTTACGGGTTACGGTTACGCATGGCGTTTTTGTCACGATGTCGTGTGCAATCTTACAGTTCTTACAGTTGACAGTTGTCCGGGACGCGATACCATAGGGGGGCTATTTATAGAGTTAAATATTAATATTTAAAATTCTGTGCCCGCATATATGGTATGGTTCTCTGTGTAACTCTCAACTGTAAGAACTGTAAGATTCCGGTGAATCAGTGCTTGGAAAGGGTCAATTATGCTGGCGTTTCCTTCTATATTAAGAAAACTATTTACATAATGAGTCGTGTCGCGGGTCTCTTGGCATGCCGTTTCAGGCCTTGTTTCGGGTTCTTCGTCACTTTTGGTGCAGGCCTGAAATAGCCTAAAAAATAAGGGTAAATCGTTGAATATCAGCGGTTTACCCTTGCTTTTTCGTAATATTTTTCGTAACTTAATGTGTTGAAAATCAATACGTTAATATGCACG
>JAZUEH010000043.1:0-24729 GCA_045640065.1 Bacteroidaceae bacterium | reverse complement strand
AAAGTGAAAATGCAATCCGAATACAAATCCATGTTGCCATCATCACATACTGTCTCATCGGTATCATCGAGCACCAGCATAAAGTCGGACGGCCGATTGTCGAGGTCATGCGTATTCTGGGACACTCCCTGCTCGTCACTGTTGACATTGTCGAACTGCTCAAACATGTACGTCTGGAGACTAAAACGGAGAATGACCGGCAACTTCAACTGGATTTCAAATCCGATTAACATTTGTTAAGAGACACTAGTGGCTTTCTTTTGTTAAATTTTTCATATGACCACATATTTTGTTTGTGAATTCTAATTGGAAGAGCAACGACTTCCGAAGACAAATTTTTAAATCTTTTTGAAACACTCCAAAGGTGTGAGGTAATCGAGTGATTTTCTGGGCCTATGGTTCAGCTTCCATTCGACCTCTGCAATATACTCGTCCGTCAACTCCTCGAAGTCCGTACCCTTGGGGATGTACTGCCTTGAGAGCCCGTTGGTGTTCTCATTGGCGCCTCGCTCCCAGGAGTGGTACGGTCTGGCAAAGAAGAACTGGATGTCCGGCCCCTTCGCGATCTCCTCGTGTCTTGCAAACTCTTTTCCGTTGTCAGCCGTTATAGTGTGTATCATGTCCTAGTAAGGCTGTAGGGTATCTATCGTCATCCTGGCCAGAGGGTCGGCTTCTTTCCCC
Source organism: Bacteroidaceae bacterium (assembly GCA_045640065.1). Classification (GTDB taxonomy): domain Bacteria; phylum Bacteroidota; class Bacteroidia; order Bacteroidales; family Bacteroidaceae; genus Colenecus. Next base: position 24,048 of record JAZUEH010000043.1, on the reverse strand, counting down.
GTCAGCCTGCGGATGAACACGATCTTCGTGCACCTGTCGTTTATCGTCATCACGGCACCCTTGCGGTTCTTGCCGATGATTGTGTCTATCTCAAAGTCGCCGAAGCGCAGCTTCTCATCCACCTCTGGAGGTCTCAGCGAGATGTCAACACGATCCACTATCTGGCCTCTTGACTTGTACTCGCCCCCGAGCTTACTCTTGCGTCTGCCGTGATGGCGTAGGTTCTGTGCCATCTCCGGATGTCCCTTTCGTTTCTCCGACCATATCCACTTGTATATGGTCTCCTTGCAGACCATGGGTTTTCCATCACGCTTATACCGTCCGGCAATCTGCTCCGGGCTGTACTGGCCGTATACTATCAGCCGCCTCACATCTCTCTTCATCTCATCGGAGAACTTGATGATCTCTTTGTTTAACCCCTAATTTGGAAACGGGCGTTAAGCATGTACGTTTGTATGGCCTGCCCACCAGTTCGCTGTGGCCATCGACCTTGGGCAAGCTTGACCCTGCTCTCGGCTCTTACTGACAATCTGTAATGAGACGGACACTGCAGCCGATGCTGCGTTTTTCTATATCGCTGCTGCTGTCGTGCATATAGTACGCAAAACCGCTGTCGTATGAAGAAGATGACCAATAATTGCCGCTGACGCCGACATAGCTGACACCGGAACCATCGCGGCAGCCTGCAGCGGGAAGGCAGACAAGGCCTGCTTCCTGCGCCTCGGCCCAGGTCATCGGGCTGGATGAATCGCTGTATTCGTCTTGAAGCGGGCAAATCGTGACATCCCAGTAGTCAGGAGCAATGACAACGCAATTTGGCTTCCCGCATACGGTTACGCTACTTTTGTAATGAGAGGAAGCATTGGCCCGACCTGTGAACAGATACTGCCACTCTTCTATGGTTGGGGTGCGCCAGACTGCTCCGGCTATACTGCCGCCCCAGTCCGATCTATTATTTAGAGTTGTAACATCGCTGGAATAAGAAACGTTTCCGGTTGGCAGCAGTGGCTTTGTGGCATCGTATCCCCAGGTGAAAAGGTCTATTTCCGTATCTTCCTCCGTCGCCGTTCTTGATACGCCGGTATTCAGAGAATTGCAGTCATACTGGTTGTTGTAGATTCTCCACATCCAAGTCGAGACGCCAAAGGCATCGATTCTTTTTGCATAGAGATTGCCACAGGCAAAGTGAACCTGTTTGTTCTCTGCCACGCTGAATCTGCCCGGGAGGGCATACAGAGGCAGTGTGGTAAAGCTGAGTTTGCTTCCGTCGAAGGTTACTGGCTTGATGTGGTTGGCTGCAACCAAGATGCCGGATGCGGAGTTGAGAGTACATGTGATGCCTGATCCGTTCGTAATCTCAATCTTGCTGTATGTGCCCTCCGGCAAAGCGATGTAGAAGTCTTTCGCATAGCTTATGCTCTGTGCCGGATTGCAGGCTAGAGTATAGGAAACAGTCGAAGGTTTAAGGTAAAAGGTAAGAGTCACGGAGATGCTCTTCACGCTCTCGCCTATCTTTGTGAGGTTGAGCTTCATGAGGCCGCACTGGACGGTGAAAGTGAAGCTGTTGTCCGATGTTGCGGGAGCGGTCATATAGAGTCTTCCCGCCGTGGCAGAATAGATCTGTTCCTTTGCGGGAGGTGTTCCGTATACGGCAGAGTAGGGGCCGTTGCCGAGGGCTGGCTGTCCGTCCTTGGTGACGAAAGTGGCCTTGCCGGTAGCGGAATCGATGCTCTCGATCACATAGACAGCCGAGTTAGAGGTGGCGTCGGTAACTGTGATTTCATCGCTTGCCTCCCAAGACACCTTGCCGTTCGATACATCAATGGCGGTCTTGGTGCCGGGGTTGATGATGGCGGTGAATACTGGGGACGAATTATCTGCCCCTATGTTGAACTCCGGGCCTATGCCGGCAGGCTCGTTCTTCTGGCATGAAGCAAGTGAAAACAGTGCAGCGAAGGCTGCAAGAATCATAGTCTTTCTCATAGTCTCGTCCTCCTATTCGAAATCTTCCCCGCCGTCGGGGTCAATGGTCATACTGTTGATACCTCCGCTCTGGCAGACGATTGCCTGAGCCTTGATTTCCACGGTCTTCACCTCGGGAGACACGTAGAGGTCTTTTTGCTCGTTTACCATTTTATGCCTGCGTTTATTGTCAGATGTAATTGATGGATCTCTTGCGAAGATAGCAATAAATATTCTTATATCAGCGAGTTACGTAACCTTACTGCATCTGTCTACCGACAGGAACATATATCATCAGACGGCTTAGGCATATCTGATTCATCCATCCAGACGGATGAATCAGATTATGTCCGTAGTGCACACAATACAGACGCACTGCAATTGCACTTGGTCAGTATTGAATCTCCTCGTTCCATCCCTTGAATTCATAGCCCGGTAACGTCGGGTCATCCGGTTTGGCAATGGTTGCTCCGGTATCGACCATAAACGGATCAAATGCAATATCCTACACCAAGGTTCACCACTAAACCGCTACGCGAACTTTTCGCCGGAAGGAAGACAAGGTTGTACGTCGACAGGTGGTATTGTCGTAGTATCCTTATCTGCTGACCTGCAAGATCAATACCTGGAAAGGGAACCTTTCTTCAGCATGATATATGTACCAGGGTAACTGTATGGTGGTTCTTCTCTAAGATACCATTTGTCATAATAATAAAATCCGTCAGACGCCTGGTGAAAATCATAGACAGGCAATCCGATTGTAGATCTTGCAGGATGCTCCGGATCATCTATGACCGGTATCGGCACCCGGGCCGGGTACACCGGAATGTCAAATGTCCATAATTTCATATGACCACGACAGCTTCCCACAGGTATTCCTGCCTGGAAAGAGTTGAGTACGCCGAAATGCCAACCTTCACTCGTATGTTTGTCAGGGTCGTTTTCGCAAAAGATGGTTATGTTTGTCTCGGCAGTGCCGAAATAGATCTCAGATAGGGATTGAACTTCGTCTGTTCCTGGAATCATGGTGTATTCCGATACGAATTCATCAGATATTACCATTCCGCCTTCGGCAAAGCAGTCAATCAAAGTGTAATCATACGGGTGTATGGCCTGGTAATATGACATTATGGCTTTAACTTCCGCATTTGTCAACTGACTTGCCAGGTATGCATCAACTTCACTGGCTGAAGGAGGGGTTAAGAGCAAGCCTTCAGCAGCGACAGCCTGTTTCGGGGTTATGGCCCTTTCTCTGATTTCCAGACTCGGATCCCAGCCGAATCCGGTTTTTCTGACAAGGGCATTTCTGTCAACTGAGAAATGCGCGCCCTTTATCTGGCAGATGGCGAGATTGTTGTGACGTACAACGTTGCAGGCCTTGAAATAGCTTTCAAGTGTCTTGGCGCAATCCAGCAGATTGTCCAGAGACTTTGTAGTATTGCTCATCTTGTAGAACGCTGCAGAAAGGTAAAGGCTCTTAGCCAGAACTGTGCTGGCTGATGCACGGTACATTTCGCGGATATTGTATCCGACTTCCTCCCAAGGACAATTGTCAAAGGTAATCAGGTCAAAAACCATACAGTAATTGAAATTGCTGCCGTTGTACTTGTAATTGAACTGTACAATCTCGCGTGCAAGGCTTTGAACTGCCAGAAATGCCTCAGAACCGTTGACTGATGTATGCGCCCATTCATTAAGTACCTTCTTCAGTGCTTCTTCATCTCCACCGGCTGCTACAGTATTTTCAAGTAATTCAAAATAATAATCGTTTATATCTGACAAATTGCTGAGATGCTGGTTTACTCCAGTAAATGCAGAAATCAATGCGTTCAGCTCTGTCTCAACGACAATATCATAGGTGTTTTCGGCTATTTCACTGATTCTGTCAATTTTTGTATCCATCATGTCCAATTTGTCAATGACCCGGTTGAGCAATTTCACCTCCTCACTTTCCATCAGGCTGCTGAATGCTTCCTTTAGAATCGTATTGGCGATAAAACTGCCGATACCGGAAACAGATCCGGTCAGAAGGCTGGTGCCGAGTGAAGCCCAGGACAGTCCGTCTGCCTGTACAGGACGGATACCCGGTTCTTTTCTGTCATATATCGGAGTGGATGTCGCGATTTTGCTTGAGTCCGGGCCGACTGATACCGATTCAGTATAAGGCACAAATGACTTTGCATCCCATACAAATTCATCAGGGATGGTGTATGGTTTATCTTTCTCGCATGAACATGCAAATATTGGCAGTGAAAGGCAGGTGAGTACTTTCACTATTGATCGGATAAATGTATTTCTTTTCATCTTTATTGAAATTGGGGTGTAAAGTTACTCATTTATTTCTGTCCCGTCAAATCCAGAGTGTAGATCTGTTCCTTAGGCTGACGATGCCTATGGATGAACATCAACATATAGATTGGCAGATAAATCCTCTGATCCTTGACGGAAAGATTGTCGTTGCAAAGGACATACGCCTCTGGCGGTGGAACGGGAACCGCCACGCCTCTAGCGGTGGAGCGGGAACCGTCACGCCTCTGGCGGTGGAACGGAAACCGCCACGGCCGGTGAGGTGGGGATGTGACGGGCCTTGCGTTCCGTGACCGGCGTGCGCGTCTCTGCGGCCGGGTCCGCGGAACTCGCGGCTTTGCCGCTCAGACAGCCGCGGCCCTTTCCGGCCTCCGTTCCTTCACGCTTTTCCGGTCACTCCACGATGGCCCGGCACATTCCCCACCACACCGTCCTTTTGGTGGCGGTTTCCGTTCCATCGAATGCATCCGGCACTTCAGGGGGATTTCAAAGAAAATAGCGTTCACTGGACGCATCACGATGGAATAGTTGATCATAGTAGCAGGAAAGGTTTAATACACTGCTTCGTTCTTCGGATGAGGTTCCAACTGTTTTCATCTGAATCACGCCACAAAGATAAAGACGCATTCAGCCAAAAGTCAATAGTTGTCCCGGATTCCGCTTCTAACTGGGCCGGATTCTGAACCACCCGTAATTGGCAATCTTACAGTTGACAGTTCCCTAAGAGATACATACAATATATGCGGAGTCAGAATTTTAAATAGCCTCCCTATGGTATCGCGTCCCAGACAACTGAAAACTGAAAGATTTAATGTCATTTTCACGGCATCGTGACAAAAACACTACATTCTGTCACGATTGTTTTTTTGAAATGGTTTGCTGACGGGAAGTTCGCGGGCGCTCTTTCCCTAGACCAACGAAAAACCCGCTCAGAAGGCCTTCTGGCGGGGGGGCGCAGGTTCAAGCCATTTTCCATGTGTTGGGCTTTCATTTGGCGCCTGACCAATCGTGACAAAAATGCTACATTCTGTCACGATTGTTTTCTTGAAATGGTTTGCTGACGGGAAGTTCGCGGGCGCTCTTTCCCTAGACCAACGAAAAACCCGCTCAGAAGGCCTTCTGGCGGGGGTACGCAGGTTTAAGCCATTTTCCATGTGTTGGGCTTTCATTTGGCGTCTGACCAATCGTGACAAAAACACTACATTCTGTCACGATTGTTTTCTTGAAATGGTTTGCTGACGGGAAATTGCGGGCGCTCTTTCAACCGCTCAAAGAACTGCCCAACTATCCAGCATGCAAAACCAGTATTCAAAGTCAGCTGTATATAATCTCACCACAAAAAAGAAGGAAGCCGTTTGAGCTTCCTTCTTTACGTATGCTGTTTTCTTTGGAATCACTTGGTTCCGCGGCTCTTTGCGTAGCGGCTCATGAACTTGTCGACGCGACCTGCGGTATCGACCAGCTTTGACTTGCCGGTGAAGAACGGGTGTGAAGTGTTTGAAATTTCAATCTTGATTACGGGATAGGTCTGTCCTTCAAATTCAATTGTTTCCTTGGTTGCACAAGTTGAACGTGACAGGAAGCAGTCACCGTTTGACATGTCCTTGAATACTACAGGACGATAGTTCTCGGGATGGATACCTTTTTTCATAATGCTTATTTGTTTGTTGTTACTCCATTCATGTCCGCCGCAAAGTGTAGGCGGATCCTCTTTATGGGGACTTTCGGGGTGCAAAAGTAGTGCTTTTTGATTAACGGACAAACAATTCCGGACATTTTCCTTGCATCGGCACAAAACTTTATGTCTATTCTTTATAATTAGGTTGGAATTTTCTAATTTTGCACACCGAAAATCAAGAGTAGGTTTTTCAATCAACAAACAATATCAACAAATGGTTAACTACAAAGATCTGGGTCTTGTAAATACCCGTGCAATGTTTGCTGCCGCCGTTAAGGGCGGTTATGCAATCCCCGCATTCAACTTCAACACAATGGAGCAGATGCAGGCTATCGTCATGGCAGCCGTTGAGACAAAGTCTCCGGTCATCATGCAGGTTTCAAAGGGCGCCCGCAACTATGCGAACGCTTCAATTCTGCGCTACATGGCTGAAGGAGCTGTAGCATACGCCAAGGAACTTGGCTGCGAACATCCTGAAATCGTTCTTCACCTTGACCATGGTGACAGCTTCGAACTCTGCAAGGACTGCATCGACATGGGCTTCTCATCAGTCATGATTGACGGTTCACATCTGCCTTTCGAAGAGAACATTGCTCTTGCAAAGAAGGTTGTTGACTACGCACACCAGTTCGATGTTACAGTCGAGGCTGAGCTTGGCGTTCTTGCCGGTGTTGAGGATGAGGTTTCAGCCGCTGAATCACACTATACCAAGCCCGAAGAGGTCATCGAATTCGCTACCCGCACAGGCTGCGACTCACTGGCCATCTCAATAGGTACATCACACGGTGCACACAAGTTCACTCCTGCACAGTGCACACTGGTGAACGGTGTTCTGGTTCCGCCTCCATTGGCATTTGACGTTCTGCACGAGATTGAAAAGAAGCTCCCCGGCTTCCCGATCGTTCTGCACGGCTCATCATCAGTTCCTATGGACGAGGTCAACACAATCAACCAGTTCGGCGGCCATCTGGAAGCAGCTATCGGTATTCCTGAAGAGCAGCTCCGTGAGGCTTCAAAGAGCGCTGTCTGCAAGATCAACATTGACTCTGACTCACGTCTGGCCATGACCGCTGCCATCCGCAAGCATCTGGCAGAGCATCCTGGTGACTTTGATCCACGCCAGTACCTGAAGCCCGCCCGCGAGAACATGAAGAAGATGTACATCCACAAGATTGTGAACGTACTCGGTTCAGACGGCAAGCTCCTGGAGCAGTAATTTCCGAATAAGATTGCGGTAGCAGGACGAATCTACCGCAACTTGATAAGATCCGGCAGGTCAGTTTTCTGGCCTGCCGTTGTTTTTTCTGAACAGAAGACATACATTTGTAGGAAATAGAAAAGACTTATGAAAAAGGTATTCCATTTCGTCTTGCTGGTGCTGTTTGCATCGGCCTGCTCCGGCAAACCATATAAGGTTACTGACAATGGCGTGATTGTGAATGTGGCGCAGCCGCATGAGGGTGGGGCGCGTAAGGTCAGACTCCAGGTCATTGCCGATGGAATTGTCCGCGTTACTGAAACTGCCGGCAAGGGATTCTCTGACATGGAAAGCCTGATGGTTCTTCCACTTGAAGGAAAGGCAGGACAGCCCGCCTTCTCGGTCAATGCCGATGGCGACAGCTGCGTGCTGCTTACAATGCCGTCTCTTACGGCAAAGGTCCGCATTGCCGATGGTACGGTATCCTTTTCCGATGCTGAGGGTCATGCAATTACCGGACAGGTGCAGCCGACTGAATTCACACCCGTTGAGGTTGATGGCACACATGGATATTCCACATTGAGCCGCTTCTCGACGGTGGAGGGCGAGGGACTGTACGGTCTGGGCCAGCACCAGTCCGATGAATGGAACTACCGCGGCCTGAACGAGGACCTTTACCAGTACAACACCAAAATCAGCATCCCGTTCGTGATATCGTCCAGAAATTACGGCATTCTTTGGGATACGTATTCGCACAGCCGTTTCGGCAATCCTGAGGATTTCATGCAGCTGAACCGCGTGTTCCGGCTTTATGACAGGGATGGACAGCCGGGGCATCTGACAGGGTCATATGTCCAGTCTCCAAGATTCCCGCTTCGTGGCGGAACAGATAAACTGCCGGTGCAGATCCGTAATGAGGATTCCCTGTTCTATGCCAATTCCGAGATGATAAAGCTGCTCCCGCCATTGGGTCCCAGCGTTGATTATGAGGGATATATCGAGGCTCCTGAAAGCGGCAGCTATCAGTTCCTGCTTTACTATGCCGGCTATGTGAAGGTCTGGGTGAATGACAGTCTCGTGGTACCTGAGCGCTGGCGCACTGCCTGGAATCCCAACTCCTACAAGTTCTTTGCCGAACTGGAGAAGGACCGCCGGTATAAGCTGAAAGTGGAGTGGAGGCCCGATGGCAGCACATCGTATTTCGGTCTCAGGGCTTATCCGCCAGCTAATCCGTCAGTTCAGAATGATATACGCTTCTGGACTGAGATGGTTCCTGAGCAGGACTGGTATTTCATATCGTCACAGGACATGGATGGGGTCATAAGCGGTCTGCGCACCCTGACGGGCAAGGCCACGGTCATGCCCAAGTGGGCCATGGGCTTCTGGCAGAGCCGCGAGCACTACAGGACCCAGGACGAGATCGTTTCAACGCTGAAGGAGTTCCGCGACCGACACATAGGCATAGACAACATTGTCCAGGACTGGAACTACTGGCCGGAGGATGCCTGGGGCTCGCATGAGTTCGATGCGGCCCGCTATCCGGACCCGGCAAAGATGGTCCAGGATATCCACGACATGAACGCACACGTCATGATATCGGTCTGGCCGAAGTTCTACATGACCACTGAACATTACAAGGAATTCGATGCCAATGGATGGATGTACACAAGGGCGGTTGAGGACAGCATACGCGACTGGGTGGGCCGCGGCTACATAGGCTCGTTCTATGACGCATACAGCGAAGGGGCACGCAAGCTGTTCTGGAACCAGATGGAGGACCACCTTTACAAATACGGCTTTGACGCATGGTGGATGGACGCCAGCGAACCCAATATACGCGACTGTGTGCCTCTGGAGTACCAGAAACAGCTTACCGGTCCTACGGCACTCGGACCGTCAACGCAGTATTTCATGGCGTATGCACTGATGAATGCCCGTGCCATCTGGGAGGGACTTCGTGAGGCCGATGCCGACACCCGCGTGTTCCAGCTGACCAGAAACGGGTACGCGGGCATGCAGCGATATGCCGCGGCATCGTGGAGCGGTGATATTGGAGCCCGATGGGAGGACATGAGGTCGCAGATTACAGCCGGCATGAACTATTCTCTGTGCGGCAATCCGTACTGGACCATGGACATAGGCGGATTCTGCGTCGAGAACCGCTATCAGAATGCACAGCGCATGTATGAAAGGTCAGGCTGGGCAGACAGCGACCTTGAGCAGTGGCGCGAACTGCAGACCCGCTGGTATCAGTTCGGGACATTTGTTCCACTGTATCGCGCACACGGTCCTTTCCCGCTTCGTGAAGTGTTCAACATTGCCCCGGAAGACAGCCCTGCCTACAATTCCATTGTGGAGTACAACCGCCTGCGCTACCGTCTCATGCCGTACATCTATTCGCTGGCCGGAGCAGCCTGGCTGCAGGACTACACCATAATGCGCGGTCTGGTCATGGACTATGCATCGGACCCAATGGCGCTGGACATATCGGACCAGTACATGTTCGGCCCGTCGCTCATGATCTGCCCGGTTTATGAATACAATGCCCGCGAGCGCAAGGTCTATCTGCCGTCAGGGCAGTGCTGGTACGATTTCAATTCGAACCGTATCCATGAGGGCGGACAGACCATAGTGGCCGATGCCCCCTATGAAAAGATGCCCATGTTCGTTCCGGCAGGAGCACTTCTTGTCTATGGACCCGATGTGGAGTATGCCGATCAGAATCCGGCAGTACGCCTGACTGTGCATGTCTATGCCGGAAAGGACGGCAGTTTCACTCTGTATGAGGATGACGGCGTGACGTATGCATACGAGCAGGGTGGTTATTCGCTGATTCCATTCGCCTATGATGACAGTTCCCGGACTCTGACCATAGGTGAGCGGGTGGGGACATACGAAGGAATGATAGGTGAACGTCAGATCGATGTGATACTGCATTCCGCCGATGCGGACAAGACCTTGTATTCGGTCCGGTATTCCGGTGAAGCCGTTGCTGTTGCCCTGAAATGATAAGGTGTGGAAAAATTACTTTGGAATATTTTGACGATATAATAAGGTATTCTTGAAAAAATCCATTATGTTTGTGGGATAATGACAAAAACGAACATACTATAGCATTATGAAAAAGTATTTGATGGGCTATGACATAGGCAGTTCTTCAGTGAAGGCCAGTCTTGTGTCAATCGAGACCGGAAAGAGTGTTGCTCAGGCATTCTATCCTGATTCAGAGGCTCCGATCAAGGCCGTGAAGCCGGGTTGGGCAGAGCAGGAACCTGAAGACTGGTGGTCATATCTGAAGAACGTTACGGCAAAGGTAATGGAGATGTCAGGCGCCAAGGGCAGTGACATCGAGGCCATCGGTATTTCATATCAGATGCATGGTCTGGTATGCGTTGACAAGAGCGGCAAGGCCCTGCGGCCTGCAATCATATGGTGCGACTCCCGTGCAGTGCCTTACGGCGAAAAGGCTTTCCGCGAGCTTGGAAACGGCAAGTGCCTGTCGAATCTGCTTAACTCACCGGGCAACTTCACCGCTTCAAAGCTGGCTTGGGTCAAGGAGAACGAACCTGAGATCTTTGCAAAGATCGACAAGATAATGCTGCCGGGTGACTATATTGCCATGCGTCTTACCGGTACCACCTGCACAACCGTTTCAGGTCTGTCAGAGGGTATGATGTGGGACTTCAAGGAGAATGACGTTGCCGATTTCCTTCTGGAATACTACGGCATTCCAAGATCATTCATCCCTGAAATCCGTCCTACATTCTCGGAGCAGGGCCGCATTTCCCTGGCTGCAGCCAAGGAACTTGGCATCGAAGCCGGAACACCTGTCACATACCGTGCCGGTGACCAGCCCAACAACGCTCTGTCACTTAATGTGTTCAACCCGGGCGAGATCGCTGCAACAGCAGGAACCTCGGGTGTGGTATATGGTGTGAACGGATCGGTCAACTTTGATCCGCAGTCACGCGTGAACACTTTCGCACACGTTAACCATACCAACAAGCAGACCCGTCTTGGCGTGCTGCTCTGCATTAACGGAACTGGTATCCTGAATGCCTGGACACGCCGCAACATCATGCTTGAGGGCCTGTCATACGGCGATATGAACAAGATTGCCCAGGAAATGCCAATCGGCTGCGACGGCATCAGCGTGCTTCCTTTCGGAAACGGTGCCGAGCGCGTTCTGCAGAACCGCAACATCGGCTGCAGCATCCACGGTTTCAATTTCAACACACACAGCCGCAACCATCTGGCACGTGCGGTGCAGGAGGGTATAGTGTTCTCATTCAAGTACGGCATGGACATCATGGTCGGCATGGGCATGGAAATCTCAAAGATCCATGCAGGCAACGCCAACATGTTCCTGAATCCTGTATTCCGCGAGACTCTGGCCTGCATTACAGGTGCTGTCATTGAACTCTATGACACTGACGGTTCTGTGGGTGCCGCAAAGGGGGCTGGTATGGGTGCCGGCATATACCGCAACAATGACGAGGCATTCTCAACCCTTGAGAAGCTCAATGTCATCGAGCCCGATATGACCAAGGTGGCACAGTATGAGGAGGCATATACACGTTGGAAGAAGATTCTGGGCATGTATCTGAACGAATTCTAATTATTTTCTTTTTATCAATAACTTAACTTAATTATGGCAAAAGAATTTTTTCCGGAACTGAAGAAGATCCAGTTCGAAGGTAAGGACAGCAAGAACCCGATGGCTTTCCATTACTATGATGAGAACAAGGTTATCATGGGCAAGACCATGAAGGATTGGCTGCGTTTTGCAATGGCATGGTGGCACACACTGTGTGCAGAAGGTGCTGACCAGTTCGGTGGTGGTACAAAGACTTTCCCCTGGACCGATGCTGATCCTCTGCAGATGGCCAAGAATAAGGTTGACGCAGGTTTCGAATTCATGCAGAAGCTGGGTATCCCGTATTTCTGCTTCCACGATGTTGACCTGATTTCAGAAGGTGCAAACGTTGAGGAATACGAAGCCAACATGAAGGCTATCGTTGCCTATATCAAGGAGAAGCAGAAAGAGACCGGCGCAAAGCTGCTGTGGTCAACTGCCAACGTATTCGGCAACAAGCGCTATATGAACGGTGCTTCAACAAATCCTGATTTCGACGTAGTTGCACGCGCTATCGTTCAGATCAAGAACGCTATCGATGCAGGTATCGAACTGGGTGCTGAGAACTATGTATTCTGGGGCGGCCGCGAAGGTTACATGTCACTTCTGAACACAGACCAGAAGCGTGAAAAGGAACACATGGCTACCATGCTGGGCATGGCTCGTGACTATGCACGTTCAAAGGGCTTCAAGGGCACATTCCTGATCGAACCTAAACCATGCGAGCCTTCAAAGCACCAGTATGATGTTGACACTGAGACCGTTATCGGCTTCCTCAAGGCTCATGGTCTTGACAAGGACTTCAAGGTCAACATTGAAGTGAACCACGCTACTCTGGCTGGCCACACATTCGAGCATGAACTTGCATGCGCAGTTGACGCAGGTATGCTGGGTTCAATCGATGCCAACCGCGGTGACTATCAGAACGGCTGGGATACCGACCAGTTCCCGATTGACAACTATGAGCTGACTCAGGCTTGGATGGAAATCATCCGTAACGGTGGTCTGGGCACAGGTGGCACCAACTTCGACGCCAAGACACGTCGTAACTCAACAGACCTCGAGGACATTGCCATCGCTCACATCAGCGGTATGGATGCAATGGCCCGCGCTCTGGAATGCGCTGCCAAGCTGCTTGAGGAATCACCTTACAAGGCAATGAAGGCTGCCCGTTACGCTTCATTCGACAGCGGTATCGGTAAGGACTTCGAAGATGGCAAGCTTACTCTCGAGCAGGCTTACGAGTATGGCAAGAAGGTTGACGAGCCAAAGCAGACCAGCGGCAAGCAGGAACTGTACGAGGCTATCGTTGCCATGTACGCATAATCCGACATATCGGACAGATAAAGTGGGGGACCGGCTTTTCCAAGTCGGTCCCTTTTGTTTTGTTCTGCTATCAGCAATCCCCACTGAATTTCGAATGAATAGTTAATTAAAGTTAAGGGATTAAATATAACTATCGCGAATCGTCGGACTATTAGGCATAGTCATTATATTTGTTCAGATATAAAATAAAGGTATGATGGACACATTGAAATGTTTTGCGGTATGTATGGCTATGCTTGCATTCTGCTCCTGCTCGGACAAGGAAGAAAGTCAGGATATTGAACTGCCATTGTCTCCGACAGTTGAAACCGGCTCGTTCACGGCAACAATCAGGTACACATTTGCCGGTCTTTCTGATTCCGATGTGGCATACGGGTCTTTTCAGACTCTGTACTGCGAATCCGGGAAAACGGGAAGCACGGCTTTTGAGGCGTGGAAGAACGGAAATGACAATCCCGATTGCATGGCTAATCGGAAAGGTACGGTCTTTTCGTCAGGCGAGTATAGGGCAATGTTGGATAATCTGAACCCAGACACAGAATATGAGTGTTGTGTCTGCTTTAAATCGGAAGATGGAAGCAAACGCGTAATGAGCGTGCCTTTCGTATTCAGGACATCGGCATTCGTTCCAAAATTCGGCGGTTCCGGAACCTCTGAGCTCCATTTTCAGAGGGCTTCGGTCGTGTCGCGGCTCAGTTCGGTGTCGGATGAAGACATGAAATCATGTTCATTCGGATTCGTTTTATCCCAAGAGGGCAATCCTGTACTTGATGGCGCGTTATGCGCCAACGTCACGCCTGACTTCCAGGGTATGATGATGGCGGAATTCGGAAATCTCATGCCTGGAGTCCAATACCATTGCCGTCCTTTCGCGAAGGACGGTTCTGGCCAATTTGTCGTTTATGGTGAAGAATTCACCTTCAGTACCCGCAATTTTGACGAGATGAAGGTCGATATGGGGCTGCCTTCTGGCATTCAGTGGGCTTCATGCAACCTTGATGCCGAATCGCCAATTGAATACGGCAATTATTACAGTTGGGGCAGCATCGTTCCAAACACTTATGCCAGTTCATACAAGAGTTGCTGGCTGTATGATGCCTCGGGTGACACCTGCATCTATGTGGGCGAAATTTCCGGAACAGATAAGGATCCGGCTCACGTCCGTCTGGGCGGAAAATGGCGCATGCCGACAAAGGACGACATTGCGGAACTTATTGATAACTGTCAGATTGAGGACTGTCTGTACCAGGGAATGTATGTGCTCCAGTTTACGGCCAGGAACGGTGCGGCAATAAGGATTCCGTACAGCGGTTCTATGGCTGACGGCCATATCAGATACCGGTTCAAGGATGGAAAGGCCCGATTGGACGAGAATGACGATTACGGAAATACCGTGCTTTATGTGTCGATTCCTTCCGGTACACAATATTTCAATGGATCAAAATCGCGCTTGGCTTCCATATGGGGGTATTTTGTATTGTATGAAGATTACAATACCATGGAGTATTCAGAGGTCATCAATTATGATGGCAAGTCATCAGTCAGTTGTGTAGGTCTCATGCATATGGGTAAAGCCACAGAGGGAGTGCCTGTGAGACCTGTATGGGATCCGAATCTCTAATTGCATTCTTTGTTGTCAGATATGAAAAGATTAAGTGAAAGGGAAGAGTACCTTATGGACCTGTTCTGGAATTACGGTCCTATGACTGTCAATGAGATTCTTGAACGCATTCCTGAACCGAGACCGCATGTGAACACGGTTTCAACGCAAGTCAGGCTGCTTGAGGCCAACGGCTTTCTGGGGCATGAGAAAGAGGGAGGTGCTTTCAGGTATCATGCCCTGATCGAGCGCCGTGAATATGGCGGCACTTTCATAGGGCGCCTTGTCGACAGGTGTTTCGGCCATACGTATATTGATGCTGTTTCGGCCCTTGTCGATGACAAGAAGATTTCGGTCGATGAACTGAAGGACCTGATCCGGAAAATAGAGGAAAGAAAAGGTAACAGATAATTTCATGGCATGGAGGCATTCCTTGTCTATCTGGTAAAGGTGGCAATCCTGACTGCGGTATTCTGCATTCTGTACCGTTTGCTGCTGTCAAGACTGACCTTTCATGGCTTCAACAGAGTCGTGCTGATCTGCGTGTCCCTGCTGGCGTTCGTGCTGCCGCTCATTCATCTGCCGGACAGGGGATGGTTCCCGTATACCTGGAATTTTCAGGCGAACGGTACCTGTCCCCTGTTCGGCCTGTTCTGCTGGCTGTATGCCGCCGGATTTCTGGTGCTTCTGGTCAGAAAGGTCCTGTCTGTTTCAGATGTCGCGAAGATTATCCGTGACGGCAGGTATGCCACCCGTAGGGAAGGGTGCGATGTGATAGAGTCTGACAGCGTGATGCAGCCGTTCAACTGGATGAAGTTCGTGGTCATGCCGCATGAATGGCTGAGGGCCGAAAGTGCCGAGGTGTGGAGACATGAAAGCCAGCATGCCCGGAAGGGACATTCCCTGGACCTGATTCTTGCTGACATTATCTGCATTGTGCAGTGGTTCAATCCGTTCGTGATACTGCTCAGGAAGGATTTTGAACTGATACATGAATTCGAGGCAGACAAGGCCGTGATTGACAGTGGGGTCGATGCCGATGAGTATAAGCTGATGCTGATAAAGGCTGTGGCATCAAACCGGAAACTGAGTCCGGCAAGCTGGCTCATGCAGTCAGGACTGAAGAAGCGCATAGACATGATGGATGCGCAGCCATCGGCATGGCTGAAAAGACTGCGCGTGCTGTGGATGGTGGCGGTGTCGGCCGTCTTCCTTATGGGCAATTCGGTACAGGCCAATGTCGCGCCCAAGGCCGGAGGACGCATAAGCGGACATATTCATGATTCAAGGGGAAAGGTCATCAGGACAAAGGTGACTGTTACCGAGAGGGATATTGTAAGGCGCGGACTGCACTTCACATCAATGGACAATGCAGACGGCTATTTTGAACTGTTCCAGATTGATGACCCAAGTGACAGCCTCTTCATCGAGGCTGACGGTTATCGGACACTTATACTGCCTCTGGACCGTTCCACATATGACATAACCATGGTTCCGATAAAATGATTATATGAGGCGTTTCCTGAAATATGCAATCATGTGTCTGGCCGGGCTGACGTGTCCGGTTATTGGAGCGTATGCCGATACTGACGACAGCCACATGATTCCCAGTGAATACAAGGTCACTTCGAGCCGCTGGGGACACCGTATCTGCTGGGGATACCGCTATGATTCCTCTTTCTCCGAGGGGTTCGAGCTGCAGTGCATCTGCAACAATGAAGACAACACATTCCGGGTGGAACTGCTCGTTGAGAACCAGGACAGACCGTATGTACTTCCCGTAGACGAGAATCTGGCCTATACCGTATTCCTGCTTTTCGAGTCGGTGGTATATTCGGCTACATGGCTGCCCGATGCTGACGACATCGCGGCCCGTATTGACACTCTGAAACAAAGCAGCAATCCGTCTTTTGCATCGCTTCAGGGTATTGACAGCGAACATCATTATTTCTATAACGGATTCCATGCAGTGGAATGCCGCAGCCCGCGCGAAGGGAACAATGCCAGGATGATTGAAGTGTGCAAGCTGCTTTACAATGCTGTCGCACACAAGGATGCTGGCATAATCAGGAATAAGCTTGTCATGGTGACGGAACTGACCGATTCGTATCTGAAGCAGATACCGGAACCGTTCAGGGAGTATTTCTTCCTTCTGCGTAAGAACAGACCGAAGACATGGTGGAGATTTGTGGATTAATGGAATGGTAAAACTACAGGATATTATGAAGAGATTCCGCTTGCTGTTGCTGATGCTGCCCATGTTGTTGTCCGTCAGGGCGGCGGCTGACAACAACGCTCTCATGCGTTTTGCCGGCAACATACATCAGTTCAATGAAATATTCCCTCAGGAAAAGGTCTATCTGCAGTTTGACAATACTGCATATTTCCAGGGCGAGACCATCTGGTTCAAGGCATTCGTCGTCCGGGCCACGAACTTGAACCGTGCTCCGTCAACTGTGCTGTATGTGGATCTGCTGTCTCCGAACGGTGTGCTGCTCCAGCATCAGAAGGTCAAGATTTCGGCAGGACAGGCTGACGGATGCATTGAGCTTATAGATGGCCAGACAGACCAGGCCAGGAAACTGCGTGGTGCACAGCCTTATCCCAGCGGTTATTATGAGATTCGTGCCTATACCCAGTACATGGTCAACTTTGATGAAGGGATTGTATTCTCGCGCGTATTCCCTGTCTACAGGACTCCAGTCGAGGAGGGTGACTATTCCAATCCGGTCATAGCGCCACAGTCGACAATCGAGAACCAGAACAGGCCTGAGGCCGAACGTCTGCGCGATGTCAATGTCCGGTTCTTCCCCGAGGGCGGTCATGCCATACGCGGACTGGAATGCCGTATGGCGGTAAAGGCCACCGATGCCGAAGGCCGAGGTATACAGGGACATCTGTCACTGACCTGCGAAGACGGATTTCAAGTGGAGGCTGAGACAGGCCATGAAGGGATGGGAACGTTTGTATATCATCCGGGGAAGGGCAATACAAGTGCCAGATTCACGTACGGGGGAAAGGACTACAAGGTGGTTCTGCCGGCTTCGCAGGCGGCAGGGTATTCGTTGAGTGTGGATAACGTGAAGAATGCCGGTCAGGTTGATGTGTGTCTGACCCGTTCGGGTCTACGTCATGAACTGAGCATCGGCATTACAGTGACCTGCCGTGGCGAACTGGTCATGTTCAAGGAAATACAGATGCATGATGGCGATAACCGTCTTTCGTTCAGTACTCAGGACTGGCCGGTGGGGGTGTGCCGTATGGTTGTCTTTACGGAACGCGGTGAGGTGCTCGCATCACGCAGCTTTTTCAACGGCAATACCAAATATGTGCCGCCTGTCATAAGCGTCAAGACAGACAGGAAGCAGTACGGTCCCTTTGAAAAGATGCAGCTTGCCTTTGACCTGCGTGACAGCAATGGCAATCCCTTCCGTGACCGTTTCTGCCTGTCGGTGCGCGATGCTGCCGACTACGGAACCCGCTATTCGGACAATCTTCTGACAGACATGCTGCTGTCATCGGACCTTAAGGGATTCATCCATAATCCGTCATATTACTTTGAGTCCGATGATATGGAGCATCGTAGGAATCTGGACTGGCTGTGCATGATTCATGGATGGGAACGCTATGATTGGGAATACATGAGTGACAACCGCATTTTCCATGAGCAGAAGCGTATGGAGGACAGCCTTAGCCTGAACGGATGGATAATGAGCAACACCTTGGGCAAGGACCGCAGTCTGGAAAATGTCAGAATCATGGTGGCAATAGCGCCACATGATGGCAGTAATGTGGAACTGGGGCAGGTGGTGACAGGGCCGGACGGATATTTCGGCTTCAACATGCAGGATTTCTACGGCAAGGCCGATCTGACCATGCGCATATCGTCAGGCAGTGACTCCCGCCTTGAACCCAGGGCTAAGATACGCCTTGACCGTGCCATTCTGCCAAAGCTTCGGGCTTACAGGGCCGAAGAACTTCTGCCGGTGTGGGCATCGGATTTCAGAACGAATGCCACAGGTTCGACAGCCAACGGATTTCCCACCATCGTGAACGAGTCTCAGGGTGTCGCGCTGCCTGCGGTCGATATAGAAGGCAAGCGCATGTACGTTGATTATTTCACATTCCGTTCGTTCGATGTCGAGAAGGATGTCGAGGACGAACTGGATATGGGCAACTATACTACCGATGTCATGGGATATCTCATAGATAAGGGCTATGTCCTTTCCTGTCCGGCACCACATCTCGTGTGGGTCCAGTTGGCGAACGGCTCATATATGAATTCCGATGAATACCTGTATTACACTGCGATGCAGGATCTTTCGGTGGGAGTGTCCGATCAGGGATACCGTGATGTTCAGGAAATGTGGCTTCCCACGAACATGCCAAGCAGCAAGATCAACGGCCACAATGCCATCTGGTATGTCCATGATGACAAGCGCAGTTACAAGACCGGCGATTTTGAAGTACCGTGGTTCATTGACACTCAGGACATTGAAGGCATTCTGGTATTTGACGAGCTGATGGATTTTCCGGACATAGCAAGGCATACACCGCTGTCGGAACTCAATATGAATGACTATTCCGTATCATATCCCAGCAGGTCAGCTCTCAGGGATAATGTACTGGTTGACATCAAGTTGAAAGACGCCTCACAACGTTTGTCAAAAAGTGACAAGCGCAATCTTGGGAAGCGTATAACAACACTTACAGGACTGGCCCGCAGCCATGAGTTCTACAGTCCGTCATATCCGGACGGCCCCATTCCGGGCGATGTCGATTACCGCCGTACGCTGTACTGGAATCCCAATGTGATTACTGACAGCCTGGGCCATGCTCAGGTCGAGTTCTACAACAATTCATACAGTACCGGATTCAACGTAAGCGGTGCCGGCATGACGGCCAGTGGCAGCCCGTATGTGCTGGATGTGAATTTCTGACCACCTATGCTCATGTACCATTCAATAAAGAAACTCCTCATACTAGTATTGTCTCCATTCATGCTGTTCACATTGTCATGTTCCAATCGTGACCTGGAATATGTGGAAAAGGTAATGGAAGGCAATCCTGTCATGGCCGATTCCATTCTGAACACCATACCGGTGCCGGAAAGCTTACGCAGTCTGGCTCTGTATTCACTCCTGAAGACACAGATTGACTACAAGCTGTACCGCACATTCAATACTGACAGCATTATCCGTATAGCCACAGACTTCTATGGAACAAGCCGCAAAAGCTATCATGCGGCAATGGCATGGTACAGTCTTGGCTGTGTGGCAGGCGAAATGAATGATGGTGTCACTGCAGCCGGAGCATATCAGAAAGCCATATCGCTTTTCCCCGACACCCTTGTCCGCTACTATGCCCTGGCCGAGCAGAATCTTGGCAACATCTATGTGAATTTCGGAATGTATGACGAAGCATTGACAACACTCCAATCCTGCAGACACAATGCCGTCCGGCTCGATGATTCGGCCGCAATCGTATTCTGTGACATGAATATAGCCCAAGTGAAACTCGAAAACAAGGATTTTGAAGGCGCCAGGGCACTATTCAATGAAATCAAGGATTTCTCCTATACGCCGGGAACGCATTGTGGCTGTTATTTCAAATTGGCACAGATACTGATTGTCCATGACGGGAATTACCGGAAGGCGCTTGAATACATTGATCATGTCATTGATAGCATTGATTCCGTAACCGACTATGGTGCATACCTTTCAATAAAAGCCGATGCATACTGCGGCTTGGGCATGACAGACTCGGCTACATACTACTACAACCTTTCACTGGAAAACACATCAGATCCGTATACCTGTTGCTGCTCCTACCGCGAACTGGCCGAACTCCATTCCATATCAGGCAACAATGAACTGGCCCGATACTGCACCGTCCGTGCCAATGAATGGGCAGATTCCATTATATATCTGGATAAGGACATGCAGGCATTCCGTTCAATGCTCGAGCAGTCCGAAATGTCACACCAGTTCAGAATCAGGAAACTGGTATCGGTCTTCATTCCACTGCTGGCAATTGCCTGCATTGTGTTCTTGACCGTATACCGTCGCAGGAAGAAAGCGTTTGCCACTGAAATAGGCAAACTGTCCAGCGAACTGGAAACCCAGGTCAAGACCCGTCTCAAAGAGAATGTGGGAACAATGGAAGACTTCTGTTCCAATTACTATGACTGTCAGGAACAGAATGAAAGAATCAAGTCACAACGCATAAAATCACTGGTCAGCGATACCATAGCCAACATCACCCTTAAGGAAAACGTGGAAAAACTGACCTTTCTGTTGAACCGCAGCTACAACGGCATAATGGACCGCATCAGTTCATGCGGTGTCAGTCTGTCAGAAAACGACATTGCCATAATAATGTTCTCCATTGCCGGTTGCTCGGTACGTTCAATCAGCGTCCTGACCGGTATTATTGTAAAGACAGTATACCAGAAACGCGCCCGTATTCTGGAGCGCATTGGCAAGTCTGATCCGGCTCTGAAGGAAGAGATTGAAAAGCTCATCAAAAGCAAATAGGGTATTACAATTTGGTGAGCAATCCCGCGGGTTTCACTCACGGGATAGCCATTTGGAGAGCCGCGGTGAGTGGCTGGCCGCGTTTCACTCACGCAATGGAAATACGTTCCCTCGCGGTGAGCAATCCCGCGGGTTTCACTCACGGGACAGCCATTTCTGGAGCATATTGCCAAGTCTGAACCGGCTTTGGAGGAAGATTTTGCAGGTGTAGAATAAAAACATCCCAACGCTTCTTGTAATGAATTCATAATCAGTGCGTTGTAACCATGACTGTAGAATTTTTAGTGGGTCGATATCTTATATGGTATCACTCTAAAGGGATAACTTTGTAATATACAAAGGCCTGTTTATGGACTGGCAAATATTACCTGAATGAATAAATCTGCATTCATACTGTTATTCTGCATCCATACGGTTTTCGCCTATGCCGGCGAGCCCATTTTGCATTATGCCGCCAACGCATATCATTTTGAAAAGGAGTATCCACAGGAGAAAGTCTATCTGCACTTTGACAACACGTCATACGTGACAGGTGACACCGTATGGTTCAAGGCCTATGTAGTGAATGCGTCAGACCTGACAGCCTCAAAGAGCCAGGTGCTGTACGTTGACCTTCTTAATGCTGCAGGCAGTGAGATGAAGCGGCAGAAGTTCAAAATTGTTGACGGACAGGCCGACGGCTATATCAGTCTTACAAATGCGAATACGGAAACCGGCCGTAAATGGAGAGGTGAGGCGAATCTGCTGAGCGGTTATTATGAGATCCGTGCCTATACCGCCTATATGCTGAACTTTCAGGATGCGGCAGTCTTTTCCAGGGTCTTTCCCGTAATGGAAGTGACGCAAGACGACACAACTGGCGAAAATGTCTGGAAAGCGCCCCCATACAGTTACTTCAAATACCAGAAAAGACCGGTGATGCCCAAGACACATGACATGGATGTGGCATTCTATCCCGAAGGCGGCTGTATGATAACCGGCAGACCGTGCCGTGTCGCGTTCAAGGTCACAGGCAAGGACGGCCTGGGACTGGATGCCTCAGGCGTTCTTGGCGACAGTATTCAAATAAGTACGGTCCATGACGGAATGGGCAGTTTCGTGTTCACCCCTTCCGGAAAGCGCAACCGTGTCAGGTTTAAAACAGAAGGCGGCATTACCGGTACTTTTGACCTTCCTGAAGCCGTCCTGTACGGACATACGCTGAACATAGCCTGTCTGACAGATGACAGCCTGAAACTGAAAGTAATTTCCTCAATAGGTCCCACCAATCTGCAGGACTCTCTTGGTCTTGCCATCATGTGCCGCGGAAGGTTGCTGCATTATTCACAGATTCCTGTCCAGAATGTAGACAATACGTTGGATATAGACCTTGCCGGCATCCCGGAAGGCGTATGCCAGATATGCCTGTATGACAGGACCGGCAATCCTGTCTCAACAAGAATGTTCTACCACAGGAGCAGCAGGGAAATACCTCAGATAGATGTTAGTTTTGGCAAACCGTCCTACCGTCCACTCGAGAAGGTCAGACTTGACGTTGACATAACTTATAAGGGACATCCTTTCAGTGACAACATCTGCCTCTCGGTCCGTGATGATGACGGCCATCATGGACCGTATTACAGTGACCTTCGCACCGACCTGCTGCTGTCATCGGACCTTCGGGGCCTGGTGTGGAAGCCGGAATACTACTTCGAGTGTGATGATACGGAACACAATGAGGCGCTGGACCTGCTGTGCATGGTTCAGGGATGGGAGCGTTATGAATGGAAGCAGATGGCCGGAGTAGTGGAGTTCAGGGAAAAGTTGCGTCTTGAGAGCGGACTCACCTACAACGCATGGGTTAAGGACAGGAAAAGCGGTCTTGGCATTGACAGCATCCATCTTAATGTCAACTACATGCTGCCTGATTCCAGCGTCAGCCAGTTCAAGTTTATGACAGAACAGGAAGGCTACATTGGACTGGACATGCCGGACTTCTACGGTGACGCGGAATTGTGGCTGTGGCCTGACAAGATGCGCGGAGGCCGCAGGGTAAGGAAGAACTCCGAACTGACTTTTGACGATGAACTGAAGCCGTCAGTCCGCCAGTGGCAGCCGCAGGAGATGGAGGAGCTGTGGAAACAGATGGCCAAAGTGGGAAATCAGTCAGACTCCACACAGGCACTGCCACAGGTCATCAACGTCAACCATGGCATTCTGCTGCCGGAAGTGGACATCAAGGAGAAACGCTTGTTCGTTGACTACGCCACGTTTCATGACTTTGACATTCATAAGGACAAGGAAGGATACAACAACATGAACATCACTTTGCGGGAATACCTGATGAGTCAGGGTTGTATTGTTCACGATGATTCAACAGAATGTGTTATAGGTCCATTTGTCGGATCCATTTTTTCTACGAATCCTTTTGATGATTTCAAAATGTCTTCGATTGAAAGTGTTATGCTGTTTGATGAACCTATTAATGCTGAGACACGTGACAGAATATATGTGACCTATAAAGGTGGAAATGCTGATCTTATTGCACCTTATGAACCGGGAGAAAATAAAAAGCTGTTTTATTTTTGTATAATCACTATGGAAAATAAGGACAATAAAATCATTGACACATACAATCTGGATAACATACAGCAAGTCAGACGGCCATTACATGGCTATACCCAACCTGCACAGTTCTACACTCCACAGTATCCTGACGGCCCGCAGTATTATGACGTAGACTACCGCCGCACCCTGTACTGGAATCCCAATCTGCAGACTGACAGGGACGGACATGCCAGGATAGAGTTCTACAACAATTCATAC
>JAZUEH010000042.1:0-15233 GCA_045640065.1 Bacteroidaceae bacterium | reverse complement strand
TTGAACGAGATTCTCTTTTTCATAACAATAATAGTCTCATTCCTCGGAGTCATTCTGGCTTTCCGACTGTGGGACAGGCGCGGTCTGTTCGTGTGGGTAGGCTTCGCCACTATCATTGCCAACATAGAAGTGTCCAAATGCGTTGACATTTTCGGAATGTCAATGACACTGGGCAATGTCGTTTACGGAAGCACATTCCTATGCACTGACATCATAAGCGAGCTGTATGGAGGAAAGGAAAGCCGCAAAGCCGTCAAGATGGGTTTCTTTGCCCTTATTACGTTCGTTGTCCTGTCACAGTTCTCGCTTCTGTTCCAGTCTAACGAATATGACCAGGTATCCGGCGCGATGCACACACTGCTGTCAAGCACACCGAGAATCTGCCTGGCAAGCCTCACAGCCTATTTCATATCCAATACCATGGACACATACCTGTACGATTGGATAGGAAAGCACACCAGACGTATCTGGATAAAGAACAACGCAAGCACATTCACAAGCCAACTGGTTGATTCCATACTGTTCACTGAGCTGGCTTTTGCCGGAACATTTCCACAGAATGTGGTGCTGGAACTGATTGTCACCACATACGCGGCAAAAGGCATCGTCGCCATCTGCGACACTCCGTTCGTATATTGGGCTACCCGTATTCACTCAAAAAGAAGATCCCTGTCTGACGGGGAAACCAACATTTCTGGAATCTGACCGCCCCGACAGGGACCATACATTCTTTTCCTCAAATCACTTCCTGACAGGAGTCAGACGGATTATACCGACTGAATTCTCTGGCATTGTCATTGTGAAAGACTTCTTCACGACTCCAAGTTCAGTGGTATGAGGTACAACCTTTTCGGCATATGACACGCGGCGTGCCTCCGGACTGCCGGCATAGTAGTTCTGCTCGCCCTGATTCTTGACCTTTGTGTCAGGCGATGTGATGAACTCGACCCTTGCCACATATTTCCTGCGGTTCTGGCCCTTGCCCATGTTGATGGTCAGGTTCTTGTTCACTGCCTCGGAATTCACGAACTTGATGAAGATCTCACCCGTTTCAGTGTCGAGTGTCGGTGAAGTATAGACGGTGGCATCGGCCTCCGTGCCGTTCATCACGTCAGTCATTTCAAAGGCGCGGTTGCCTGCAACCGAGAACAGCTTCTGGTAATAGTAGTTGGTGGTGCGCCACATGCCGCGGTTGTCAAACCAGATAAGGTTCGAGTTCCACTTGTTGAAGCCCTTCTTGCAGAACAGCGGAGCGTATGCTGCCATCACGACCATATCGGAATTGCGTTCCAGACTGGTCCAGTAGGCGGCTTCGGCCATTGCGCTGGCATAGTCGTTGTTGCTGGAATTGTTGGCGAATTCACCCACAAACACGCGTGTTGGACGCTGACGGTCGTATGTCAGGCCATCGGCTCCACGGACCTTGTCGGCATTGTAGCGGTCACGGTTGTCGTAGAACCACTTATTGTTGCGGTAATAATGCTCGTCAACCACTGTATTCTGATACTTGGTATCAATCTCGTGCATGTTGTCGTTGAATTCACGGCCATCGGCAGCTGAACCGGCGGTCGAGACAATGATGATGTCAGGATACTTTGCCGTCACCTCATTGTATATAATGTCAAAGCGTTCCCAGAATTCCGGTCCCTTGTTCTCATTGCCAATGCCAAGATACTTCAGGTTGAACGGTTCCGGATGTCCCATTTCGGCACGCAGTGCACCCCACTCCGTATCGGTTCCGCCATTGCAGAACTCAATGAAGTCCAAAGCGTCATCAACGAAAATGTCGTGGAAACGCTTGCGGTCAGCCTCGGTCTCCAAAGGAGCAATGTACTGATGACCGGCGAACTGGCAGGTCACACCGTTGTTGAGAACCGGCAGCGGTGTAGCTCCAAGCGATTCGGCCATAAGCAGATACTCGTAGAAGCCCACGTACTGCGAAGTCCAGTACCCCCAATGGTTGCGGAATCCGATGCGTTCCTCTTCAGGACCTACTGAATTCTTCCAGAACGGCTGGCCGAAATAGTTGGTACCCTCGCTGGCGCAACCGCCGGGGAAGCGCATGAATGTGGGATGGAGGTCTGCAAGTGCCTGCATCAGATCCTTGCGGAACGGACCGTCCTTGCCATCGTTCCAGAGCTTTGATGCCTCAGGAAGCAGAGTCACATAGTCAAGGAAGAAAGTACCTGCCGCATCGGCCATGATGGCAAGACGGCTGTCAACCGAGCGCTCGGCCTTGAGCTGGCCGGTATATTTCTGCCAGTCGTTCTTGAGACCGGAGATTGTAATCACGTTTGAATTGGTTTTTCCGTTTGCATCCTCAAGACATACTGTAACCTTGCCGGGATACTGCTGGCCCTGCAGATACATGGTCAGGTCGTAGCTCACGCCCTGCTCCACCGGAATGGAAGCCACCTGGGTGTTATTGGAATAGTAGTTGCCCTGACGTTCGTTCCCATACTTTGCAATACCGTATCCGTTGGCTGCAATGCCGAAGCCCTGTCCGGGATCCTCAATGTCAAAACGTACGCAGTACTGTGCATAACGGAGTCCATCATCGTACTTGTCAGCCGGATCAAAGTCATAGTGACGCTTCAGGTCCTTGACCAGAGGATGGTCGCTGACTGCATGAGCCTGACCGATGGCATCGCCACGGCCCATGACGGTCCATCCGAAGAACACGGTATCGGACTTCGAGAATTCCTTTGCATTGGGAGCGTCCGGTACGTTATAGGCCTGGAAGGAATGGTTCTGAATGAGCTGGGCGCATATACCGCCGTCAAGTGACTGGTTGATGTCCTCAAAGAAGATGCCGGCCAGTGTGGGGCTTACCTCTATGCCCTTGTTCTTGAGATTGAGGGTGAGGCTACGGTTTTCAGGCTGCTTGAAGCCCTGCAGTTCCAGCATTTTTTCGGCCATACGGTAGCCCATGAGGCGCATGCCCTCGGTTGAGAAATGGAACTGGTCTCCGGTCGATTCGCAACCTATTGACGAAATCACATATCCGTTCTTCATGACCTTTGGAAGGTTGGCAAGTACCACCTGATTGAAGGCAGCGCATACACCGCCTTCCTCGGCCTGTTTCAACTCACCGGCAAGAACAGGAACCTGGTCCGGATCTATGCCAAGATCATGACACAGATCATCGTGTATCTTCTTGAGACGGCCGCACCATAGGGAATCATCGGGATTCGATTCGCCCTGATGAACCAGCATGCCCTTGATGACGCCTGACTTCTGCGCGATCTTTGCCATGTCAAGCAGACGCTGATACGGACTCATGTCATACTCCTTGGCCATATTGACCAGCCATGAACGGCTGGGGTCGGCGGCCTCCATGGCAAGATACTCTTCACAGGCATCCTTGTCCCAGAGTTCCAACTTGGCTCCGGCCACAGAGACATTGATGACACCCACCCTATACTGCTCGGGCAGATTCTCAATCATCTTACGTCCGAAGAAGTCAACCGGTCCCATGTTGTTGCTCTGACGGCAGATCGGCGGGATGGCGGTGTACCAGTTGCCCATCTTGCGGTCATAGCGCGGCATGTCGACGGCTGCCATGAACTGGAAGCGTGGATCATTGAAGTCCTTGTCCTGGTCGGCCGGACGTGCGCCTGCCTCCATATTGGACTGACCGAAACACAGATAGATGAAGAAATTCGGGTCCTGCTGGGCCTTTGCCGGCAATACGAACAGTATCGCAGCCAGAATGAATGAAAAGCGGAATCTCATAAGTTATCTTTTTGTTTGTTTTTTCCTTTCGCTGTTGTGGAACAGGAATGACGAGAACAGGATGACTACGACCACCACCGTAACGACTGTCGCAGTAAGCAGCATGCCCACCCCGACGGCAATGCCGATGGCGGCCGTCACGAAAATGCCCGCTGCAGTGGTAAGTCCTGAAATGTCATTGTTGTTCTTGAGAATAAGCCCGGCTCCTATGAATCCTATGCCAGTCAGTACCTGGGCTGCTATTCGCCCGGGATCACCGTTGATAAGATTCAGGTTTGTCTGACAGATCCATATTGACGCCAAGGTGGCAAGCGTCGAGCCCAGACAGATGAGCATGAACGTACGCACCCCGGCAGGATGCTTGTGGACGTATCTCTCAATGCCTATCAGGCCGCCAAGCAGGAAGCTTACAGCCAGTCTCGTCAATGCTACAGTTTCAGTTATCATATGCGCTCATGTGCAAAAGTAATGGAAAATCACTTGATTACCTTATATCTGGCGAATTTAAGCAGCAGAGTCTTCTCACCTACATTCAGGAATCTGATTCTGGCCTTTGCATTGTCGCCGGTACCCTCGACCGACAGCACACTGCCTATTCCGAAACGCTCATGTTCAATGACATTTCCTTCATGCAGGCAATCCGATGCCTGGCTCGCGGTATGGCTGGCCAGCATTTCTGGTGTCACCACCTGCATCTTTCCCCTCTGCCACGGTTTCTGTTCCGGCTTTGGCTGAAGTTGCTGTCTGGGCCTTTCCGGCATGGATTGCATGGGCTGTCTGCGCTGGAACACCGGCCGCGAACCTGAATCACCGTACATGGACGGTCTGGGATTCCAGGCCTGCTGGAAATCGGTCTTCGGAACCTGCAGATAACTGCCGTCAATCTCCTTGAGGAAACGGCTCGGTTCGCAGAAATCGGTGCTGCCGTAACGGAAGCGGCTTGTTGCGTATGACAATGACAGATATTTTCTGGCACGGGTCATGGCCACATAGAACAGACGGCGCTCCTCTTCAATCTGACGTTCGTCATCGCCGCTCATATCACTGGGAAAGAGATTCTCCTCCAGACCGGTTATGCATACCGAATCGAACTCCAGGCCCTTGGCGGCATGCACTGTCATCAGTGTCACCTTCTCGATATCCTCTTCCGTATCGCTGTCCTGATCGGTCATCAGAGCCACGTCATTCAGATAATCGGTCATGTGGATATTCCCATTACCCTCCTCCACGCGTTCATTCACGAAACTGTCAATTCCGGAAATCAGTTCATCGACATTCTGACGACGGCTCTCACCTTCCACCGTGTTGTCGGCCTTGAGCTCCTTCATTATTCCCGCTCCGTCGATTATTGCGTTGGAGAGATCACGGACCGATGCTGTGGAAGCCTGAGCCATGAATGACTCCATCAGTTCCACGAATGAATCCAGACGGACGCGTATGCCGCTGTTCACGTCAAGCTGATAGATATCGGGATGTGAAACCACATTCCACATGCTGGTCATCGCGTCTGCAGCCGCCTGGGCAATACGTCCTATTGTGGTCTGCCCTATTCCACGGGCAGGATAGTTGATTATTCGCTTGAACGCCTCCTCGTCATCAGGGTTGACGGTCATCCGGAAATAAGCGATCACATCCTTGATCTCCTTGCGCTGATAGAATGACAGCGAGCCGTATATCTTGTACGGAAGACCGCGTTTGCGCAGAGCCTCTTCAAGCGGACGGGACTGCGCGTTGGTTCTGTACAGTATGGCCATTTCCCTCCAGGGAACGTCATTGAAAGTATGAAGGTCAAGCAGACGGTTCACTGTGGACTCGCTTTCCTCAATGTCCGAATGCGTACGCATGACCTTGATCCTGTCACCTTGCTCATTCTCAGAGAACACATTCTTTTTTATCTGGGCATGGTTGTGGTCAATCAGACTGCCGGCCGCATTGACGATTGTCTGTGTGGAACGGTAGTTCTGTTCCAGCTTGAACATGACTGCACCCGGGTACATTTTCTGGAACTTGAGCATGTTGTCGATATTGGCTCCGCGGAACGAATAAATGCTCTGTGCATCGTCGCCCACCACTGTCAGCATGGCTCCGTGACGTGTAAGCTGCCACACTATGCAGTGCTGGGCATAGTTGGTGTCCTGATATTCATCGACAAGAATATGGCGGTACTGTGAAGCGTACTTCTCCAGAATGTCCGGATTGTCACGGAACAGCATGAAGGTCTGCATGAGCAGATCGTCAAAATCCATGGCATTGGCCTGACGGCAGCGTTGGGCATATATCTCATAGACTTTCCCCGCCATGGGAATGCGCTTGAACTGGTCGTTCCGGTATATCTCCTGACTGGCCAGATATGCCTGGTCCGTCATAAGACGGTTCTTGGCGTTGGAAATTCGGTTCAGGACCACGCTGGGCTTGTATGCCTTCTCGTCGAGTTGCATTTCCTTAATTATGGAACGCACCAGGTTCTGGCTGTCGGCCTGATCATAAATGGTAAAGTCATGTGTGTAGCCTATATGTTCGGCCTCAGTTCTGAGAATGCGTGAGAAAATGCTGTGGAAGGTTCCCATCCAAAGCATGCGCGCCTTCCTTTCGCCGACCATCCGGGCAATACGTTCCTTCATTTCGCCTGCGGCCTTGTTGGTAAAGGTCAGAGCAAGAATGTTCCAGGGCTCGATGCCCGATTCAAGCAGATGAGCTATCCTATATGTAAGTACACGTGTTTTCCCTGATCCAGCCCCTGCTATCACCATACTGTGCCCTTCATCATACAATACGGCATCACACTGGCTTGAGTTCAAGTCCTTCTCGTAGTCGATCATCAGTATTCCGTCCTATTCAATTTATGCTGTGCGAATTTACAAAATAAGGAATTATGGCTAACTTTACATGCCCATTTTTAGAAGCATGATTTTTCAACAGATGCTCCCGATTGACAATCCGGTCTGGAAAACGGTACTGATACTCGCTGTTATCCTGATCATACCTGACCTGTGCCGCCGTCTGCGATTTCCACAGATCGCCGGGCTTATTGTAGCCGGAGTCATACTGGGGCCCGGGCTCACTGGCATAATCGAGTCCGATGCCACCATGACCTACGCAAGCCGCATAGGACTGCTGTTCATAATGTTCTTCGCAGGCATTCAGATTGATCTGGAGGAAATGAAACGCAACAGTCTGACAGGCATCATATTCGGTCTTCTTACATTCTTCCTGCCATTCGGGATGTGTCTGTGGACAGGACTGTCCATATTGGGACTTGACATCAAGGAGGCCACGGTAATAGGTTGCATTATGGGTTCGCACACACTTGTGTCGTTCCCTGTCATAAGCCGTTTCGGACTGGACCGGCGCCAGAGTGTAACCATTTCACTGACAGGCGCATTGGTTGCCATACTGCTTGGTCTGGTACTCTATTCCATAACGGTATCAGTAAGCGGAACGGGATCTGTATCGGCTCTCATGCTGCTTCTCAGACTTGTCATCTACATAGCGGCAATAACTGTCATCTACCCTTTTGCAAGCAGACGTTTTTTCCAGCGCGCAAGCAGTCATTTTTCACATTTCCTGTTCGTAATGCTGCTTCTGGCCATCGCCTGCGGTCTTGCCCAGGCCATTGGGATTGATTCCATCCTCGGTGCTTTCCTGACCGGACTTCTGATAAACCGTTTCGTGCCGAACACGTCACCGCTCATGCACCGCATGGACTTTATCGGCAATGCCCTGTTCATCCCCGTATTCCTGTTCTCAACCGGTATGCTCATTGACATTCACAGCGTCTCCGGAGACTGGAATACGCTCTGGATTTTCTTCATGCTATTCCTAGCCGGCTCCTTCGCCAAATGGCTCGCGGCACTTATATCACAGAAAACAGTCCGGCTTGAGCGTGATGACCGTCTTCTCATGTTCGGACTCAGCGAATCACATGCGGCAGGAGCGCTGGCCATCACCACAGGGGCTTACTCATACGGTCTCATCGGACTGCCTGTTCTCAGCGCAACAGTGCTCATTGTACTGTTCTCATGCATTCTGAGCAATATTGTCACAGAACGCTCGGCCAACCGCATCTTCACGAAAGGACGTGGTACAGAACCTGTTCCATACGAGCGTCTCATGGTCATGCTGACCGGTTCCAACACGCTGCAGGCACTCATGGACACGGCCATGACCATACGTCCCAAGGATGGTCCGGAAATGGTGGGACTCTATGTGACTGTAGGTGGAGAGCACGCTCCCAAATACATGCAGGACGGCAAGGGACGACTCAATGAGGCCGCAGCCATAGCTGCAGGGGCCGATGTTCCGTTCGTTACCCATAACCGATTGGGAAACAACATCATTGAGAGCATTGTCCATGCCACCAAGGAGTTCGATGTCACCACCCTGATCATGGGCATGCCTCTCAGACGGAGCATTACATCGTACTATTACGAAAACATTGTCAGTCCTCTCATAAGCAGTGTTTCAGGACAGATAGTACTGCAGCGCATGACATCGCCCCTGAATACGATCAGACGAATAGTCGTGCTTGTTCCGGGGCCGGTACTTCAGGACGGGGCTTTCGTCGAAAGCATCCGCACGGTATTCAAAATCAGCTCTGCGACTGCCTGTCCAACGGTATTTTACGGCAAGGCACAGGCAATCGATGCTGTCCGCGGTATAGGACAGAATCCGGAAATAGGTAGAGCATTGATGATTGAAGTGAATGAGACTGTCGATATGGACTGGGCCATCAACGAACTGCACGATGACCATCTGCTCATCATGGTAGGCCCACGCGACACCGAAAGCCACGCCGCACGTGCGTTCCACCACCTGTACGAGCGCATACACCTTAAGGAGAACGATTTCAGCACCATGCTTGTGTTCCCATCGGCACGGATTGAAGACGGGACAGGCCGCGAAACCGGTGCCCGCACCAGCCGCGACCTGCTCAAAATGCTTAGAATCTGATTATTCCGAAATCAGAAGGTCAATATCATGTTGTGCCGTGCCACACACTTCATTTTCGTCCATGGTAAGGCACTTGCGTCCTTCAACGACAATCTGTCCGTTGACAATGACCGTTTCAACGTCAGCGGCATTTGAGCTGTACACAAGTTCAGACACCAGATTCGTATGCGGATACATGTGGGGCTTCTCAATGTCAACCAGAATGATGTCTGCAAGTGCGCCTTCGGCAATTACGCCGAGTTCACCTTCACGACCTATAGCCTTGGCTCCGTTGACAGTAGCCATCTTCAAAGCGGTATAGGCCGGAACAGCACACGGATCACCGGTTGAAACCTTCTGCAGAAGCGATGCCGTACGCATCTCCTCCCACATGTCAAGGTCATTGTTTGACGATGCCCCATCTGTACCGAGAGCCACATTCACACCTGCATCCATCATCTTTTGGACCGGAGCAATGCCCGATGACAGTTTCATGTTGCTCTGAGGATTGTGTGCGACCGATGCGCCATGCCTTGCAAGAATCTCAATGTCATGGTCTGACATGACAACGCAGTGTGCGGCAAGAACCCTACGGTCAAACAGTCCCTGCTTTTCCAGATATTCGACAGGACTCATGCCGTGCGCCTTCATGCAGTCATCAACCTCACCCTGAGTCTCTGATACATGGATATGATACATGCAGTCCAGTTCTTCAGCCAGCTGAATGGTACGCTTCAGATTCTCTTCGCTGAGCGTATAAATGGCATGAGGTCCCATTATCATTGAAACGGTACGGCTGTTCCTGAAACGGTTATGGATGTTTCGCCAGTCCTGCTCGAAGTGAGCCATACGGAAATCCATGGAACATGGACTCACGACAGCTCGGATACCGGCACATTCGGCGGCTTCGGCTACAGCTTCATTGTAGGGATACATGTCAACCATGGTGGTTGTACCGCCAAGAAGCATCTCAAGCATACCCAGGCGGGAACCGTCATAGACATCCTTGTATGCCATCCTGCCCTCAATGGGCCAGATATGATCGTTGAGCCATTCCATGAGAGGCATGTCATCGGCTACACCACGAAGAATGGCCATAGCCACATGTGTGTGGGTATTGATAAGTCCCGGCATCACAACCTTGCCACGGGCATCAATGACCGTTGCATCACCATGTTCGGCAAGGAAACCGGCCTCATCGGACCCGTTATCCGTAACCATGACAATACGTTCACCCACAATGCCGACGCTGCCGGTAAAATACAGTCGGGTGCCGTCTTCACGGTTCATCGGAAGCACGGTACCGCCTTTAATGAGAATATTCATATGCGGAGATTATTTATCTGATTTTCTGGAAGAAAGAAGCTTTCTTATATCCATGCCCTTTACAGGAAGGAAGAGGGTCTTCACAAAATTGATAAGTTTCTTTCCGAAATAGAATGGCATGAATATGAAGAAGAATACCAGAATTGCAATTGGCATGGGATATCCAAGTACCTGGTTGTATATTCCAATATTGTACTTGACCAGTGATATCTTGTCCCTTGAAACAGAACCGGTCCTGACTCTGTACACGGCCAATGGATCCTTTGTATAACCGTATGCGACACGGCACTTCTTCAGCACGGCCATATTCAGAGCCCAGTCCTGACGCTTGCGGATTTCGGGAAGAAGCATAGTACCACATTTGGCACGGTCATACATCATGGTCAGGAACCCGACCACATTGTCGCAGACCATTCGCCAGTATCTGACATGATGACGGCACTTGACCATACCGGTCACTATATTGTCTTCATTACAGGTCAGATAACTTGAATAAACCATTGCGCAACCGGTCTGAGACATCAGTCCAAGCTGCAGTTGCAGTTTGTCAGGCATCCAGATGTCATCACTGTCAAGAAACGCGATATAACGGCCATTGGCGTTAAGAATGGAATTGTTTCTGGAGACTCCAGGTCCCGAATTGGCATCCAGCTGAAGCAATCTGATTCTGGAATCGCTGGCGGCGTAACCACGTACAATATCAGGACCGTCATCGCTGGAACAGTCATCGGTGATAACCATTTCCCAATTGGTATAAGTCTGCGCCTGCACAGACTCAATTGCCTTTGCAATGTAGCTGCCCGAATTGTATGTCGAGGTTATAATGGAAACCAGGCCGTCAGTCATTTATTGGTTCGTTTTGCAAAACGGCCGTAAAAATAGGAAAAAAGTGAATACCAGACAAATGTATATTCATTTCACTTGTCTAAATTGATCATAGAACCTGTCATCTTAAGAAAATCATCGGTATAGAAGTCCATATAGCCTCCAAGTGAAGTGAATGTCATTTCACCGAAATAGACTTTTCCTGCAACATTGTACAGATCGACCCGTACCACAGGAAAAGGTTTGGCCAGCGTCTCGGCAATCTCCAGCATCCTGTCAAGATTGGCGGGCTTGGGAATCACGGTTCCCCGCATATAATGTCTGGTGAACACGGAGTATTCGGGATGGACGTTCCAATCGGTATCATAGAGAAGCACCTTTGCACCCTCACGGCTACGGTCAGTACACGTCCAGATATAATGCGCCTTACCGTTGAAGCACCACACCTTATAGTCTATCAGCGATGATGAATGGACGGCACTTTCAGCGTCATTCTCGACAAGTGATTCAGCTACGACTGACGGCACAATACGTGAATAGTGGATATTGCCTTCGCTCAGACCATAGCAGGTATCCAGAGCCGACTGCATTTCACGTACAATTCCCTCCCTGTCACACCGGGACTTGTCACGGACAATGATGCAGTCTCCTGAACCATGTGTGCATTTGAGAACGAATTTCGAAGGCAGGGAATCGAAATCAATGTCACATGCCCTGCTCCAATGTCCCAGCAGAGGGACAAGAGTATCTTCAAGACCGCATCTGCGTATATATTCCCGCACCATGAATTTGTCAGTGAGCTCGGTCCAGAGCGAAGTATCGGTCTTCAGGGACAGATACTGTATCTTTTCGTTAAGATCCTTCGGATGCCTCAGGTTCGGGAACCTGTGAAAACGTATCAGGAACCTTATCCTGACTACCAATCCCGGACATTTACGACCTATGGCCGATGCAATGGATTTGACTATGGACTTGACGGATGACATCTTGAACATGTGTTATCTGACAGGTTTGTCCATACCCAGATCGGAAATCAGGGCGTCATTCAGGACTGCTGATACATCATACATGACAGAACGTTCAAGAGCTCTTTTCCTGTACGGCTCCAGCATATCCCTATTCTCGATAATCTGACGCATTATCTCCGTCAGGGCATTATTGTCACCTGTCGGGAACAGGATTCCGCATCCGCATCGGCCGAGAATCTCTTCAGCATAATTCCAGTCCGATGCCACCACAGGAAGTGCCGATATTGCCGCATCGGCAATCACTCCGGGGAAGCCCTCTGTCACATGCATGGTCGGAAACAGCATGGCATCGTATGATGACAACGTTTCGTATCCGGCGGCATCAAGTTCAAGGAAGCCCTTGTATGACACATTGGCAATGCCATCGGTACCGGCCAGGAACTTCGATTTCTCGCTTTCATCTATACGGCCATAGAAATCGACCGAGAACCGTTCTCCATATCCCCGATCATTGAGTTCACGAGC
Organism: Bacteroidaceae bacterium; assembly: GCA_045640065.1. Lineage (GTDB taxonomy): Bacteria > Bacteroidota > Bacteroidia > Bacteroidales > Bacteroidaceae > Colenecus. Next base: position 2,925 of record JAZUEH010000042.1, on the reverse strand, counting down.
CGATTCGAGAATGTGATAAATTCCCTTCAAACGTGTCAGTCTGGACAGGAACACGAACCTGACCTTACCGCTGTGGGCAACCGATATATCCGGGCGGAACAGTACAGGTTTGAAATTATACAGCCTATACGTGTTATCCAAACCTACTTCATGATACATGTCACTGACCTTATCGGCCTCAACTATGATCCTTTCCAGCTTTCGGAACGGTTCAGCACTGTATATGCCTTCTTTGATCTTGACCGGAGTATAGCCACCTATCATGAAATAGTATATGCGGCTTTTCAGATGCATGGATGTAGTAAGTCTGACGAGACGATAGGCCGATACGTTGGAGGTGGAAATGACAATGTTGTCAAAACGCCTGAACAACAGGTTCAACAAGACTCTTGCAAGGACAAGAGGATTGCGTTTCCAACGTTGGGTATCGACATGACGGACATTTCCAAGACTCTTTTGGAAGAACGACAGAAGCAGACGGTTCTTGACCGCATCGCCCGCCTGTGGCTGATTGGGATAATCAAGGGCACCGATAAAGAAAAGCCGCTGTCTCATGCTCCGTTAATGTTTGAATCGCGAAATTACTTCAATTACTCCGAATATAACGCCTGTATGAAACCAAAAGTGACAATGCATATACCACAGAACTCAGAACAATGGTCAGGATTGCACCATTGATATCCCAAAGGTATACGAAAAGGAACGACCCAGTAATCTTGACGGCGCCACATGCAAAGCTGCAGTTTCTAATGGAACGTCCTTCTCCGTGTGAGCCCAGATAACGGTTAATCATATCTCCGATTCCGTGTATGCAGAATCCAAATGCAAGCGGAGCGGCATACAAGGCTACCGGCGCATATGATTCCTTATACAGACAGACTACAGGTTTTACAAGAACCAGAAATCCTATGAATGAGACCAGACTTATCAGCAATGTTATCTTCAGGACCTTTGCAGGTATGCGGTCCTCATGGACGAAACGTTTGAAATATGTAGTTCCTACTATTCCCGGCAAATACGAAAGCGGTTGTGAAAGAGAAAGAGCCAGAGAGAAGAAACCCACCAAAGTATTGTCGTCGTTCATCCATCCCAGTGTCACACCGGCAAGATAATTGGTTGCCACCATTACAAGAGAGCCGTAATACAGTTCTATACCATATTCACGGTTTTCCTTTCTGAGTTCCTGGAATACAGGTTTCAGATTTGTGAATCCTGGTTTGGTGGAAATGATTATGGCAATCAGCACAAGCGAACATGTACCCCAATGCATCAGCAGTACCGTATTGGATGACACTTCCATTCGCGGATAGAGCAGGATGGCAAGCACCAGATAGCAGGTAACCGGAAGTGCCCTTGCAAGAGCAAGTCTGCCAATGAAATTATCACCCTGCGCCGTTGTATTCATATAATTGGTAAGCAACGGATAGATGCATACCGGCAGAGAGCAGAAGAACAATGTCATGATGCCACCTTTATTCCAATGCGCCAGTCCGATGGTAAATGACATGAAGACAAGCAGGAACGAAGAAAACACAAGACAAAGCACCACAGCGCCACGGATTCTTGCACTTTTCTCCTTATCGTCAGACAGGGCAAGCAGACGGCTGCCGGACATGAACCATCCGAACAGGACCACCCATGACACGAGCTGGATTACTGTCTGGACGTATGTCACATCGCCATATTCGGCAACAGCCAGATGGTCGGTGTTGATCTTGGAAGCTATGAAATTCAGTATTGCCCCAAGGAAGGTTGCAGCATACAGAGTCAGTACCTGATATTTGGGATTCTTCATTCTGCTGCAGTATTGAGAAAATCGAAATACGCCCCATCAATCATTATGGAACGGAACATATCATACCCTATCGCATCCAAAGACAATGCATCGGTCTTGAGCCGGTGAATCAGAATACCGGTCTGTCTGCAGTCAAGTCCTGAAGCGGAAAAGTATTTGGCACACTTCAAACCAGTCAGGAACATTATGATTCTGAACGAGAGTACCGGATAAAAGCCCTTTGCCGCGATAAGACGTCCAAGATAGTACAGGTAGTTCCTTCCAAGGACCACCTTGCCGGTCATATTTCGGGCCGAAGAACCCACCTTATGATATATGACAGACTTTGGAACAATCATCATCTTCTCGCCAAGACTTCTCATACGCAATGCGAATTCATAATCCTCCTCACCGAAGAAAAAGCGTTCTGAAAGAAGAATGCCGTCATTACCGACCAGACTTGAACGGACGAACAGGGCACAACCCGATATGAATGAAACCGGTATTGAATCCCTGTGCGGCAAATCTGAAACACGTGTGTCTTTGAGAGGTGCCTTGCGTGAACCGAATGTCAGATATCCCCCAGCCGACCATATCCGGTCCCTGTCAGAATGATAACAGATGAGTGGCCCGAGTATACCTATTTCTAGATTTGAATTTGCAAAGTTCTGCAGTTCGGCTACAGAATCAGGTTCCACGACAGTATCATTGTTCAGGAGAAGAAATGAATCAGGACTGTACTTCATGGCATAGGAAACGGCACGATTGTTGCCTGCCGCAAAACCAAGGTTGCTGCCAAGAGGCAATATGTCTATTCTGACAGGACTTGCCGAAGCATACTGTTCCAGCAGTTCCACACTGTTGTCAGTTGACCCGTTATCCGCCACAATGACACGGAAGTCACCTCCTGCCTTCTCCAGAGAAGCCAGACAGTCCAGTGTATCCCGGGCTCCGTTCCAATTCAAAAGGACAATCGCCGTCATGCCGTTTCCAATATAGGATCAGAGAACTTGCGGCCAAGGAATATCCAGTCCGCCAGATGAAGAATCACTATCATTGCAGGAATCTCTATCACATCCAGATGGAAGAAATAGAATTCGAACCACCCCATTGCCAGAAGTCCGCAGAAATAGAAATAGACCGTATCGGTA